>NZ_JANXTC010000019.1:0-40014 GCF_025356345.1 Tardiphaga sp. | reverse complement strand
ATCTTGCCGTCCGGACTGGTCAATGCGCGTGAAAACAGGCCGGAGGCACGGCCCTCGATGTCGAAGAAGCGAATCTGGCGGAAGTTGAACAGTTTTTCGTAAAAGCCGGTCCAGACGTCCATGCGGCCACGATGCACATTGTGGGTGAGATGATCGAGATAGAACAGCCCGGCACCTTCGGGATACGGATTGGCCTCGCCAAGCCAGTCGAACTCATGGTCGAAGCCCGAGCCCTTGGCGCCGTAGCGATCGACGAAATATAGCAGGCTACCGCCGATGCCCTTGATCGCCGGCACGTCGAGCGTCTTTTGCGCGGCGATTGCCTCGGCCGGCTCCGCGCCCAGCGACAGCGCGCGCGCATACGCCTGCTCAGCGTCGACGACGCGAAACGCCATCGACGGCGCGCAGGGGCCATGCGCCGTGACGAAATCGAAGCCATGGGTACCGGGCGCCTCGTTGACGAGGTAGTTGATGTCGCCCTGACGATAGACGGTGATGTTTTTCGTCTTGTGGCGCGCAACCGGCGCATAGCCCATCAGTTTGAACAGCGCATGCAGCTCGGCCGGATTCGGGTGCGCATATTCGACGAACTCGAACCCGTCGGTGCCCATCGGATTGTCGGCCGTGATCTTCGCCGGCGGCGCATCGTGCGGAAACGGACCCATGGTGGTCTCCCCTGGAATTGGCTGAGCTGCAGTGTCGTTCGCTTTCAATGCAAGGTGCATGCAAACGGGACCGCGATATGCAAAGATCATGCATGCTTCGCGCACAAAACAGGGTTTTGACGCATGATCCCGGTGGATGCTTTCGATCTGAAACTTCTCGCAGCGCTGCAAAACGACGGCCGGCTGACCAACCAGCAGCTCGCCGATGTCGCCGGGCTGTCGGCCTCGCAATGTTCGCGGCGGCGGATGCGGCTGGAACAGGAGAAAGTAATCACCGGCTATCACGCCGACCTGTCCGCCGAGGCGCTCGGCTTCGGCGTGATCGCCTTCATCCAGGTGACGCTGGCCACCCACTCGCCCGACAATGCGAAGAAATTCCGCGCGCTGGTGGCGCGGGTCGACGAGATCCAGGAAGCCTATTCGCTGACGGGCGACGCCGACTATGTGCTCAAGGCGGTGCTGCGCGACCTCAAGGGGCTGTCCAGCCTCGTCAACGACGTTCTGATGCCGCACCAGAGCGTGGCCCATGTGCGGTCGTCGATCGTGCTGGACCGGCTGAAGGAAACGTCAAGGCTGCCCCTGAAGGCGGTGGGGTAAGGCTCGCGTTCAAGCTGTGGTCGTCATTGCGAGGAGCCCTTGCGACGAAGATTACCCAGTCTTTCCTAGGGGCTTTCTGGATTGCCGCGTCGCTTCGCTCCTCGCAATGACGGCTTCACCGCCTGTTCGGATCGAACCGCTTCTCCAGCCCGTTCCAGCAATCCGCGTAGTCGCTTTGCAGCGTTGCTGTCGTCGCGGCGAAGTCGGTGACGCGCTGCGGATATCGGGTCTCGAACATGAAGGCCATCGTCCCGGTTAGCTTGACCGGCTTCAGTTCGCTGTTGCTGGCATGGTCGAAGGCTTCGCGGTCGGGGCCATGCGGCAGCATCATGTTGTGCAGGCTGATGCCGCCGGGCGTAAACCCCTGCGGCTTGGCGTCATAGACGCCATAGATCAGCCCCATGAATTCCGACATGATGTTCATGTGGTACCAAGGCGGCCGGAAGGTGTTTTCCGCCACCGCCCAGCGTTCCGGGAAGATGACGAAATCGATGTTCGCAGTGCCTATGGTTTCGGACGGCGAGGTCAGCACGGTGAAGATCGAAGGATCGGGATGGTCGAAGCCGATCGCGCCGACCGGCGAGAAGGTCCGCAAATCATATTTGTACGGCGCGTAGTTGCCATGCCACGCTACCACATCGATCGGCGAATGCGGTAGCCTGGTCATGAACAGCGATCCGCCCCACCTGACATAAAGCTCGGTCGGCGTGTCCCGGTCCTCATAGGCAGCGACCGGCGTCAGAAAGTCGCGGGCATTGGCGAGGCAGTTGGCACCGATCGGCCCGCGCTCGGGCAGCGTCAAGGCGCCACCGTAGTTCTCGCACAGATAACCGCGCGCGGGACCATTGATCAGTTCGACGCGGAATTTTACGCCGCGCGGGATCACCACGATCTCCGCCGGCTCGGCCTCGATGATTCCGAATTCGGTGACGAAGCGCAGGGATCCCTGCTGCGGCACGAACATCAGCTCGCCATCGGCATTGTAGAAATGCTGATCGACCATCGACGCCGTGATCAGATAGACATGCGCGGCCATGCCGGCTTGCGTACCGGCGTCGCCGGCGGTGGTCATGGTCTGCACGCCCTGCAGGAAGGTCATGGCCTCGGTCGGGATCGGCGCCGGATCCCAGCGCAGTTGCGCGATCGGCAGATCATTTTCGTGGCAAGGCGCGGTGCGCCACAGTTTCGCATCGACCTTTTCGAAGCGACCGGAATGCTTCACCGACGGCCGGATGCGGTACAGCCAGGAGCGCTCATTGCTGCCGCGTGGCGCGGTAAAGGGCGAGCCCGACAATTGCTCGGCATAGAGCCCATAGGCCGGACGCTGCGGCGAGTTACGCCCCAGAGGCAACGCGCCGGGCAACGCCTCGGTCTCGAACGAATTGCCGAACCCGGACATGTAGCCGGGAGTCACACTGGAGACGGCACGGCTGATCAGTTCGGGATTGGTATTGATATTCATGTCATCCTCCGTTTCCGACCGTGATTCCCTTCAAGCCTGGTTTCACCCCTGCAAGGCGGCCCACATCTCGCGGTCGCGCTCGGCAGTCCAGATCACGGGATCGTCGATCCCCGAGGCTTCGTCATAAGCGCGCGAGACGTTGAACGGCAAGCAGTGTTCATAGATCGCAAAGCTGGAAAATTTCGAGTCCATCACCCCGCGACAGGCCGCCATGGTGTCTTTCAGGCTAAGCCCTTTTGCCACCGCCGTCTCGGCGGCGCCATACAGCGTGGTAACGAAATCGCGGGTCATGGCGATGGCGTCGCGACCGGTGGCCAGCCCCTTCAGCGCATCGCCGCGGCCCGGCGCGATCGCCTTGGGATTGAAGTCACGAATCTCGTTCAGGGTCGAGGGCCATTCCCGCAACAGCGCGTCGCCGCAATAGCAGGCCGAATGATATTCGATCAGGTCGCCGGAAAACATCACCTGCGCGTCCGGCACCCAGGCGACGATATCACCGGAGGTGTGGCCCGCGCCGAGTTGCATCAGCCGCACCTCGCGCTTGCCGAGCCAGATCGACATCTCGCCTTCAAAGGTCAGCGTTGGCCAGGTCAGGCCGGGGATGCTTTCGGAGCCCTGGAACAGGCGTGGAAAACGACCGAATTCGGAATCCCAATCCTGCTGGCCACGCTCGGCCACGAGGCGACGGGTTTCCGAGGAAGCCACCACGGCCTGCGCCGCGAAGGCGGAAGCGCCGAGCACGCGCACCGCGTGATAATGCGACAGCACGACATATTTGATCGGCTTGTCGGTGACGGTTCGGACGCGCTCGATCACCTTGTGCGCAAGCGCCGGCGTCGCCTGGGCGTCGAACACGATGCAGCCATCGTCGCCGACGATCACGGCCGAATTCGGATCGCCTTCCGCGGTGAAGGCATAGAGGTCAGTGCCGATTTCGGAGAAGGTGATCTTTTTCTCTGCCATATCGTTGGCGGATGCGAAGCCTTTTGTCATCGGTTTATTTTCCTTGTCACTCGGTTGCTCCATCCGTCATTGCGAGGAGCCCTTGCGACGAAGCAATCCAGTCTTGCACGTGATTTTCTGGATTGCCGCGTCGCTCCGCTCCTCGCAATGATAGCCTCACGGCAATTGCCTCGCATTTTCCGGCAGCCGCCGCTTCGCCAGATCGATCGCTTCACGTAGAACCTCGGCGTCGCCGACGTGATTGGCCAGAATCAGCACCAGCGCGGCGTCGAGCGCTGCGCTCTGTTCATCGCTGGCGCCGCGATGCGCCTCGACGATCAGGCGGTAGGCTGAATCGGGATCGGCAAAATTGGATTGCGTCGATAGCGGCATGGTCAGGCGAGCCCGCTGGCACGGGCTATCGCCGCGGTGACCGCCTGCGGCGTCGGATGTCGGAATCGCGCGGCGACATAGCCGTCGGGACGTAACAGATAGGCCGATCCCGGCGCGGCGTCATAGCGGCTAGCGAACAGGCCCGCATGGTCCCGCAGCGGCGCATTTTCACCAATCCGCAAATGCGCCACGCCGGCTGGTAGCTCCGCCGACGCGCCATTGGCGGACTCCACCACGGTGAAACCTCGACCAGCGCCGCTGAACGCCTCCGTCAGATAGATCGCCTTGCCATTCGCCAAGCGCAGCGGCGCATCCGGCATATGCGCGCCGGGTCGTGGCCCACCCGCCCATGAATCCCGATCCTCCGTCGACAGCGGCGATACGTACACCGACGGCACCGAGAGCCGTCCGCCATTGATCATGCGCTTGGCAAACTCCGCCTCCTTCGCCAGCGCCAGCACCGTGGCGCGGAGTCGCTGTTCTTGCTTCGAGTGCGGCGCGATAAAATCGGTGGACCGCGTCGAGGCGTTGATGTTTTCGTCGGCGGCAAGGCCACGCTCGACGTCGTAGCTGGCAAGCAGGCCGGTCGGCGCATCGCCGCGCACAATCATCGCCAGCTTCCAGGCGAGGTTTTCCGCGTCCTCGAGCCCTGAATTGGCGCCGCGCGCGCCGAACGGCGACACCTGATGCGCGGCATCGCCAGCGAAAATCACACGCTCGTGCAGGAAACGCTGCATGCGGCGACACTGGAATTTATAGATCGAAATCCATTCGAAAGCGAAATCGTCATGGCCCAACATCCGCGCGATCCGCGGCCGCACATTGGCCGGCAAGCGTTCGACCGCGGGATCGGCGTCGGGGCTGAGTTGCAGGTCGATGCGCCAGATGTCGTCGGGCTGGCGGTGCAGCAGTGCCGATCGCCCATCGTGAAACGGCGGATCAAACCAGAACCAACGCTCGGTCGGAATCGCCTTGGCCGTCATCCTGACATCAGCAATCAAGAACTGGTCCTCGAACACCTCGCCCGCGAAATCCGCGCCGACCATCGCGCGCAGCCCGGACCGCGCGCCATCGCAGGCGACGACATAATCGGCCCGTAGCGTGTAGTCGCCTTCCGGCGTGTTAACGGTGAGTTCGGTGTGCTCATTGTGCTGGCGCAGCGCGACGACCTTGTTGCGCCAGCGAAGATCGATCCCGGGCAGTTGCAGCACCCGATCGACCAGAAAGGCTTCGGCATAATATTGCTGCAGGTTGATGAAGGCCGGCATCTTGTGGCCCACGTCGGGCAGCAGGTCGAACTGGTATAGCAATTCAGGCCCGCAAAAGATCTTGCCGACCTTCCAGACCACGCCCTTGTCGATCATACGACCGGCGACGCCGAGCCGGTCCCACAGTTCCAGCGAGCGTTTGGAGAAGCAGATTGCGCGCGATCCGTCACCGATGCGGTCGGCGTCATCGAGCAGCACCACCGCCTCACCGCGCTGCGCCAGATCGATCGCCAGCGACAGTCCTACCGGCCCCGCTCCGACCACCACCACGGCATGATGCGCGGCCTTGGCCCGATCCTGATCGGGGTGACGGCGATAGCCGAATTGCGTGGGAATTGGCCCCATGCGCGCGCTCCCTGGCGATTCGTGTCGCGTTGCCGCGCCGATCGTTTGCTTGGGGCAAACTAAACGCCTCGCGGTTGCGGCCGTCAACTCACGCCTGGGCGAAGGACCGCGACGGCGGCAGATGCAGCGCATAGGAATCGACCGTATCGCTGGCCCGGGGGTAGATCTCGCGCACCAGCGGATCATGGCCGGGAATAATGCGGTCGGGATGGCCGGCGAGACGTTCGCAAATCGCCCAGCCTTCACACATGTCGCCGACGTTGTAGACGATTGGAAATGGGCTGCGGCGTTGCAGGTTGCCGTAGAAATGCGCGGCATCCGAGGCCAGCACCACCGGACCCCGCGCGGTCATCACCCGCACCACCTGCAGACCGTCGGTGTGGCCGCCGACGCGGTGCAGCGTGATGCCGGACGCCACTTCGCCGTCGCCATTATGGAAGGTGACACGCTCATTATAGACGTGTCGTACCATCAGCGTGACGTCCTCGGCGGAAAACGGATACCGCAGAACGCCATTGCACATGCAGCGGCCGGTGGCATAGCTCATCTCGCGGTCCTGCAGATGAAACCGCGCCTGCGGAAAACGATCTAGATTGCCGGCGTGATCGTAGTGCAGATGGGTCACGATGATGTCTTTGATACTGCCGGCGCGGACGCCGAACGCCTCCAGCGCATCGACCGGGTTGATGTCGAGCCTGCGGTTGCGCGCCTGCGACGCTGCTTCATTGAAGCCGGTATCGACCAGGATGTCGCGACCGCCGCCGCGGATCAGCCACACGAAATAGTCGAGATCGGCCGCCGCGGTGTCGTGGGGATCGGGCTGCAAATAGTTCATCTGCGGCGTTCGCGGCGTCATGGTCGCGTAGCGGATCGCATAGATCTCGTAGATCCCGCCCATCGTCTCACCCCGTCTTTTGTTGTTGTCGCCAGCAAGCCATCCGCAGCGGCAAAGGTCAAACTGCGCGCGGCGTCGCTCGGGGGTCGGTCGCTAGGGCGCCTGCCGGCGCGATGAATTGTCGCGGATCGTCGGCGCGTGGCGTGCGGTTGACGGCATGGCGGAGAGGGTTTGATAATACATGATGGCTCGACTAAGGTTGCGGCGGCGCAAGCTGGAACCGGCGCCCTTGATGGACTGTCCGGTGATGAAACTCCGCTTTGCTCTGCTCGCAGTCCTGACCTGGTGCGCCGCGCCAATGGTTTCGGCCGATGCCGCCGACAGCCGTTCCGAGCGCTTCGCACTGGTGATCGGAAATGCGAAATATCCGGATGCCGAGGCGCCGCTCAGGGAGCCTCTTAACGACGCCCGTGACATGGCCGCCGAGCTAAAGCGCGATGGCTTCGATGTCGATATCGGGGAGAACCTCGGCGGCGATGCCATGCGTCGCGCGCTCGACAAGTTTTACGCCAAGCTCAAGCCGGGCTCGGTCGCGCTGGTGTTTTTCAGCGGCTACGGCGTGCAGTCCGGGCGCCAGAGCTACATGATCCCGGTCGATGCGCAGATCTGGACCGAACCCGACGTGCGCCGCGATGGCTTTGGCCTGGAAGCGGTGCTCGGCGAGCTCAACAGCCGCGGCGCCGGGGTCAAGATCGCATTGCTCGACGCCTCGCGCCGCAACCCGTTCGAACGCCGGTTTCGCAGCTTTTCCGCGGGGCTGGCGCCGGTGATCGCGCCGAGCGGCACGCTGGTGATGTATTCGGCGGCGCTCAGCTCCGTCGTCAGCGACGTCGGGACCGACCGCAGCCTGTTCGTCGGCGAATTATTGAAGGAAATTCGCGCCGCAGGCCTGAGCGCCGAAGAGACGCTGAACCGCACCCGCGTCAGCGTCACCCGCGCCTCGCGCAGCGAGCAGGTGCCGTGGATTTCATCGTCGCTTGCCGAGGATTTTTCGTTCGTCCCGGGGGGACGTCCCGTGGCCGCGGCGACGCCCGCCACGACCCCCGCGACCGAATCCGCCACGGTGGCCCCGCTATTGCCCACAAAGCCGGTTGTCACGCCGCCCGCCCCGGTTGCCGTGGCGGAAACGGCGCGCGACGAGGGTAGTATCGCGCGGGCGCTCGCCGAGGACCCCACCGTGAAGTCGCTCAACAGCAAGCTGCTCGACAACCCGGAAGATGCTGGCGCGCTGTACCGCCGCGGCCAGGTCTATGCCAGCAAGGGCGCCTATCATCTGGCGATCAAGGATTTCGACGAGACCATCCGCCTCAATCCCAAGGACGTCGAGGCCTTCAACAACCGCTGCTGGGCCCGCACCGTGGTGAACGATCTGCAGGCGGCGCTGAAGGATTGTAACGAGGCGCTGCGGTTGCGGCCGAATTTCGTCGATGCACTGGACAGCCGCGGCCTGGTCAACCTGAAGAACGGCCAGAGCAAGAACGCGATCACCGATTTCGACGCCGCGCTGAAGATCAACCCGCGCCTGACCTCGTCGCTCTATGGCCGTGGTCTAGCCAAGCAGCGTACCGGCGCCACTGCCGAAGGCGTTCTCGACATTACCAACGCCAAGGCGATGGACCCGGATATTGTGAAGGAATTCGCCGGATATGGCGTCCGGTAGGGCGGCGTAGGGCCACCGAATATCTGCCCGAGATCATGAATCTAAATCCCGCGACGGCGTGAACCCGTCGCGATCGGCACGACACTATTGGAGACCGGCCGGCTTATCCATCGATCGTCCCGGCCAGCCGTTTTAAATCAATGATGAGAGCGCTAATCGCGCAAAAAGGAGGCCGCCATGTCGACCACATCTGGAAGTCCCAACCTCCGGAGCCTTCGCGTCATTGCCCTGATTTGCGTCGCGTTCGCGGTCACCACCGGCATGGCGTCCGCCGCCGACGATGTCACCTCCGACCAGATCCTGCGCGCGCTGGCGCCGAAGAAGCCGCTGACCCGCAGTCTCTCGGTCACACCGCCCGCCGAACCTGCTGTCAACGCCGCCGAGGGAAAGTTCGTCGACGCGCTGCGCAATCGAACCACGCGGTCGCTGTCCGCCGGCGAACGTGAGCAGATCGCCGCTATTGCCGAGACCAAGCCAAGGATCGATCTCGAGATTACCTTTGATTACGACTCCGCGACGATCAGCGCCAAGGCGCAGCCGGCGGTGCAGGCGCTCGGCAAGGCGCTGAGCAGTGACGAACTCAAGGGCTCGACATTCATCCTCGCCGGGCATACCGACGCCGTCGGCGGCGAGACCTATAATCAGGACCTGTCCGAACGCCGGGCTGATGCGATCAAGCGTTATCTGACCGACAAATACGGCCTCGCCGGCGCCGACCTCGTCACCGTCGGCTATGGCAAGAACAAGCCGAAGCCCGGAACCACAGCGGCCGATCCTTCAAATCGCCGCGTCCAGGTCGTCAACATGGCGAACAAGACTACGGCGGCCCGCTAGGCGCCACACTCCCCGATGGCCGCGGCGGATGCCGCCGCGGCGGGTCGCTGTTTGTTTTGGCGATTGGTGACATCCTGTATAGATTGATGGGGCCTGCCGCCCGCCAAGATCGGACGCCTGTGGTGCCCCATAACCTTCTGGTGGATCGATCCCGCATGACGGCACTCGCCTGCTTTGCCAAGCCTCTCGTTTTTTCGGCGCTGATGGCCAGCCTCGTCACCATTGTCCCGCTCGCCCTCGCGGCAGAACCAACCCTTGGTACTGCCCCCCCGAACGGCGCCATGGTGCTGGTGGCCAAGGCAACCAATGCCTGCTTTTCCGACCTGGTGCGGGTCACCGGCTTCATCGTGCCGCGGCGGGAAGCGATGGTCAGCGTCGATAGCGAGGGATCCAAGGTCGCAGAGGTGCTGGTGCGCGAGGGCGACTCCGTCACCGAAAATCAGGAACTGGCGCGGCTGACGCCGGCCCTGTCCGGCAATGCCCGGCCCGCTCCGGTATCGTTGCGCGCGCCCGCCGCCGGCCTGATCACCGCGGTCAACACCATTGTCGGCGCCCCGGCCTCGCCGCAGGCCGGGCCATTGTTCAAGATCGCGATCGGCGGCGACATCGAACTCGATGCCGAAGTTCCCAGCATTCACATTCTCAAGCTCAATCCCGGGGCGACGGCGCGGATCAGCCGCGACGACCAGTCCGACGTCATCGGCAAGGTCCGGCTGGTGGCACCGCAGATTGACCGCGTCACTCAACTCGGCCATGTCCGGTTATCGTTCATGAGCAATCCGGGCCTCAAGATCGGCATGTTCGCGCGCGCCAGTATCGATGCCAAGCGCAGCTGCGGCGTGGCCGTCCCGCGTTCGGCGATCGACCATCTCACGGTGCAGATCGTGAAGGGCAACACGGTCGAGACCCGCAAGGTCAAGGTCGGGCTGGTGTCCAACACCTCGACGGAAATCCTTGAAGGTGTCGATGTCGGCGACCTGGTCGTCGCCGATGCGGGCACCTCTTTACACGACGGCGATCAGGTCAAGACCATCCTCGCCGATGACCTCGACCGATCGCGGGTGCGCTAATGTCCATGAATATCTCAGCCTGGTCGATTCGCCATCCGCTGCCGTCAATCGTGTTTTCGATCATCCTGCTGGTGCTGGGATGGACGAGCTTCACCCGGCTGGCCATTACCCGACTGCCAAGCGCCGACATCCCCGTCATCTCGGTCGCGGTCTCGCAATTCGGCGCGGCGCCGGCCGAGCTCGAGGCGCAGGTCACCAAGACCATTGAGGACGGCGTCTCCGGCGTCGAAGGCGTACGCCACATTGCTTCGTCGATCACCGACGGCCTGTCGGTAACCACCGTGCAGTTCGTGCTGGAAACCAATACCGACCGCGCGCTGAACGACGTCAAGGACGCCATCACCCGGGTTCGCAGCAACCTGCCGCAGAACGTCAACGAACCGCTGATCCAGCGCGTCGACGTGATCGGGCTGCCGATCGTCACTTACGCCGCGATCTCGCCCGGCAAGACGCCGGAGCAACTGTCCTGGTTCGTCGATGACGTCGTCAAACGCGCGCTGCAGGGTGTGCGCAACGTCGCCCAGGTCGAGCGCATCGGCGGCGTCGAGCGCGAAATCCTGGTATCGCTCGATCCGGACCGGCTGCAGGCCGCGGGTCTCACAGCCGTGGACGTCAGCCAGCGGCTGCGCGGCACCAATGTCGACCTCGCCGGCGGTCGCGCCGAGATCGGCCGGAACGACCAGGCGATCCGCACGCTGGCGGGTGCCAAGACGCTGAACGAGCTAGCCGGCACCATGATCAGCCTGCCGTCTGGCGGCGAGATCCGGCTCGAGGATCTCGGCGCGGTCACCGATACCATCGCCGACCGCCGCACCTTCGCGCGTTACAATGGCGAGCCGGTGGTGGCTCTCGGCATCAAGCGCTCCAAGGGCGCCTCCGACGTCGTGGTCGCCGCCGCCGTACAGAAGCGCATCGATGCGCTGAAGGTGTCCTATCCCGACGTTGACCTGAAGCTGATCGACACCTCGGTGGATTTCACCAAGGGCAATTACGACGCCGCGATGAGCACGCTGTTCGAGGGCGCGATCCTGGCGGTCATCGTCGTGTTCCTGTTCCTGCGCGATTTTCGCGCCACGGTGATCGCGGCGATCTCGCTGCCGCTATCCATCTTCCCAGCGTTCTGGGTGATGGACATGCTCGGCTTCTCGCTGAACCTGGTGAGTTTCCTGGCCATCACGCTGTCAACCGGCATCCTGGTCGATGACGCCATCGTCGAGATCGAGAACATCGTGCGCCACATGCGGATGGGTAAATCGCCCTACCGCGCGGCGCTGGAAGCCGCCGACGAGATCGGCCTCGCGGTCATCGCCATCAGCCTGACCATCATCGCGATCTTCGCGCCGGCCAGCTTCATGTCGGGCATCGCCGGGCAATTTTTCAAGCAGTTCGGCATCACCGTCTCGGTGCAGGTGTTCTTCTCGCTGCTGGCGGCGCGCTTTGTCACGCCGGTGCTGGCGGCCTATTTCCTGAAGGATCACCCACATGACGATCCGCCGCCGGGCCGCGTGCTGCGCAGCTATACGAGGCTCGTGACCCTGTCGGTGAAGCATTATTACATCACGGTGCTGTTCGGTCTCGGCATCTTCGCGCTGTCGATCTGGAGTATCCAGTTGCTGCCGCAGGGCTTCCTGCCGGCGCAGGATTCGGCGCGCTCGCTTCTGGCGATGGAGCTGCCGCCGGGTTCGCAGCTCGCCTTTACCGAAAAGACCACCGAGGAAATCGTACGGCGGCTGCGCAAGCGGCCGGAAATCCGTAGCGTATTCGTCGATGGCGGCCGCGTGCCGCCCGGGCTGCAAGAGGTGCGACGCGCGGCGCTGATCATCAACTACACTCCGAAGGGCGATCGCAAGACCAGCCAGCGCGACCTGGAGCTGGATATCGGCCGCGAACTCGAGAATGTACCTGACATCCGCTACTGGTTCCTCGACGAAAACGGCTTGCGCGCCATTTCGCTGGTAGTGACCGGCGCCGACATCAACATCGTCGGCAACGTCGCCAATGAACTGGCGACCCAGATGAAGCGAATTCCGCTGATCGCCAACGTGATCTCGGAGACCTCTCTGGATCGCCCCGAACTGCGCGTGCAGCCGCGCGCCGACCTTGCCGCCCGGCTCGGTGTTTCCACCGAAAGTCTCTCACAGACCATCCGCGTCGCCACCATCGGCGACGTCGGCCCGGCGCTGGCCAAGTTCGACGCCGGTGACCGGCTGGTACCGATCCGGGT
Organism: Tardiphaga sp.; assembly: GCF_025356345.1. Lineage (GTDB taxonomy): Bacteria > Pseudomonadota > Alphaproteobacteria > Rhizobiales > Xanthobacteraceae > Tardiphaga. Next base: position 27,659 of record NZ_JANXTC010000019.1, on the reverse strand, counting down.
CCAGCTCGAGGATAGCGCGCGCGCCGACTTCCAGGTGCTGGAGCAATTGCGGGTGCCGCTCGGCGGCGGCCGCGGTGGCGTGCCGCTGTCCGTGATCGCCGATATCAAGCTCGACCAGGGCCCGACCAGCATCAACCGCTACGACCGTGAACGACAGGCCACCGTTGCCGCCGATCTGGTCGGCAGCGCCGCGCTCGGCGATGCGATGAAGAAGATCTACGACCTGCCGGTCATGAAAAGCCTGCCGAAGAACGTCAACGTCAACCAGTCCGGCGACGCCGAAAGCCTCAACGAACTGTCCGACGGCTTCGCCACCGCGATCTCGGCCGGGTTGATGATGGTCTACGCGGTGCTGGTGCTGCTGTTCGGCACCTTCCTGCAGCCGATCACCATCCTGTTCTCGCTGCCGCTGTCGATCGGTGGCGCGATCATGGCGCTGCTGGTGACCGGCAAGCAACTGACCACGCCGGTGTGGATCGGCATCCTGATGCTGATGGGCATCGTTACCAAGAACGCCATCATGCTGGTGGAATTCGCGGTCGAGGCGATCCGCCAGGGCGTGCCGCGCGAAACCGCGATCATCGACGCCGGCATGAAGCGGGCGCGGCCGATCGTGATGACCACCGTCGCCATGGCCGCCGGCATGATGCCGTCGGCGCTGGCGTTCGGCGCCGGTGGCGAATTCCGCTCGCCGATGGCGCTGGCCATCATCGGTGGCCTGATCTTTTCGACGGCGCTGTCGCTATTGTTCGTGCCGGCGATGTTCATGATGATGGACGACGTCGGCGAACTGTCATGGCGCTACGGCAAGAAGCTGCTGGTCACCAGCGGCGAGGACGATCCGCCGCCCGCGCCGCCGACGGCCAACCATCCAGTGGGGCGGTCATGATGCGGCGTCTCGCCCTGCGCGGCATTTCCACGAAACTTGCGGCGCTACTGCTGACCAGCGCCCTGTCGCCGGCGATCGCCGCCGATGAACCCGCGCCGAGGGGGGCCGCGGCGGTGACGGTGCTGACCGCCGCCAAATCCTGTTTTTCGGCCGAGGTCGAAATATCCGGAATCTTGCAGCCGAAAGAGGAGATCTCGATCCGGCCCGACCGCCTCGGGCTGAAGGTCACCGACGTGCTGGTCGATGCCGGCGAGACGGTTACCGCGGGCCAAATCCTGGCACGGCTGACGTCGCCGGACGGCGGCGTCGTGCAGATCCAGGCCACGGTCGCCGGTCTGGTGAGCGCTTCCAGCGCCGTGATCGGCACCGTCGCCTCCGGCAAGGGCGAGGCCCTGTTCAGCATCATCGCCCGCAGCGAATTCGATTTCATCGGCCAGGTGCCGACCCGCGACCTGCCGAAGCTGAAGCCCGACCAGACCGTCACCATCAAGGTGATCGGCGCCGGCGAGATGGACGGCAAGGTGCGTCGCATCGCCACCACGGTGGAACCGGCCAGCCAGCTCGGCCAGGTCACCGTGTCGATCACGTCGGCGCGGCGATTGATGAGCAATGCCTATGCACGCGCGACCATCAAGACCGGCGAAAGCTGCGGCATCGCGGTGCCGCTGACGGCGATCCTGTATAGCCCCGGCGGCACCGTGGTGCAGGTGGTACGCCGGCAACGCGTCGAGACAAGGCGCATCGAGGTCGGATTGATGACCGGAGGCCGGGTGGAAATCCGCGAGGGTCTGGCCGAAGGCGATGTGGTCGTGGCACGCGCCGGCGCGCTACTGCGCGAGGGTGATCCGGTACGCCCGGTCGCGGCCAGCGCCGGTCCTAAATAATGGGGTTCGCTTGTTTAGCTGCCTGCCTTGACCGGGGTCGGCGCAACGGCACCGAACGGCACGTCGTTGATCAGCGACGACGACACCACCGGTACCTGTTCGCCATCGGAGGCGCGGGTCACCGCGACACGGGTCTTGCTGAACACCGCCTCGGCACTGGCCGGCCTGGAATCCAGATTCTTCAGCAGCTCGGTGGCCAGCAGGCTGTTTGAGCCGGTGGCGTCGTCCGCGACCTGGCCTGGCGTCGCCGATGACAGGATCAGCGCATTTTCCGGCACGTCGATTGGCGCCAGGCCGCGCGAATAGCCGCGGAAGCGGCGTTCATAGGGATTGCGGCGGGAGGCATCGATCACCACCAGCTTGGCGTGGGCGCCGCGCTCTTTCATGACATCGAGAATGGCCTCGACACTCATGCCGTCGCGGCGGACGTCATTCTCCATCCATATCGCGGCATCGACCGGGATCATGTAGCTCTGTCGACCGACCTGGACGCCAAAGCCGCCGAAATACAGCATCACCACCGAATCCGGCTTGATCTTCGCCTTGAGGCGCTCGATCGCACGGCTCATATCGTCCCGGGTAGCGTCCTCCACCACGTCGACGTCAAAACCATCGCGGCGCAACGCGCTGGTCATGGCACGGGCGTCATTGATCGGCTGCGCCAGCGGGGCGCTGGCGTCGGGATAATGACCATTGCCGATCACCAGGGCGACCCGCCCGGCCTTCTGCGCGGCCGCGTCATTCGGCAGCGTGGCAACCGACAGCGCCGCCTCGAGCGAACGCTTGTTGAGGGCCGCGTGAGCGCCGAGCGCCAACGACACCAGACCGACAAAGGCCGCGGCCATGGTGATCGAGCGACGGGAGACGCGAATCCGCAGAATGTTCATAATGATCAATCCTGTCATCGTTCGAGCACAATCAAAGGTCGTGCGAACGCCGATTTAGGTTTGAGGGGGTGCCAGCCCAATGAGCAGAAATTGTGATCGTTTTGCGGCACCGCAGCAAAGAGACCGTTAACCCGTGAGGGCCGAGGGGGCAACCGATAACGGACTCGCTTTAAGACAGGGTTACTGACCAATACAACCCCGGACAGTTACAGCCCGAGCCTCGCAAAACCCAAGATAATTGAGTTTATTCTTCTTCTTTTCATAGAGTTACGGGATTGTTGCGGGGTGATCAGCGGAGCGTCCACCGCTGGGCCCTACCGGGCATGTCGAAAGAATCCTGGCGGCGCGCCCCGTTTCGCTTCAACCGCTAATCGCGGTAGGCCGACGGGCGATGACGCCCCCAATGGTCGCGAAATTCTCGATTTGCTGACCTACTGCTCGCATCCGGCAACTCCGGGGTTGCAGCCAAGCAGGCCAGGTCATCGCGCGAAGTTGAAGCCAATTCAGTGGCGCGCGCTGGCAACTGAAACAAATTACCCGCACAGTTCGTAACACGGTCACACTGGCACAGGTCACGGTCCGCTTCATGCTGCATAAACTGGCTCTCGCCGTTCTGGCGCTGCTGCTGCCGACCCTGGCCCACGCCGCCGATGTGACCGGCGTGCCGCGCATCCGCGATGGCGACCAGATGGCCTTTGGCAGCACCCGGATCCGTCTGGCCGGCATCGACGCGCCCTCGCTCGACCAGCTCTGCCTCAACGCCACCGGCGAGCGCTGGAGCTGCGGTGTCGCCGCCCACGACGCGCTGGTGAAACATGTCGGCGACAAGGAGTGGACCTGTCATGTGCAGCGCACTGATCGCTTCGGCCGTTCGGTGGCGAAGTGCGAAGTCGGCGGCGAGGATATCTCGCAATGGCTGGTACAGAACGGCTGGGCGCTCGCCTATGTCAATTTCTCCCATGCCTATGAAGCCGACGAGAAGCCGGCCCGCGCCGCCAAGGCTGGCCTGTGGGAGGGCGCGTTCATCGCGCCGTGGGACTGGCGCGTGCGCAACAAGAAGACCACGATCCTTGGATCGGTGAAGCCGCCGGAGAATGGCCTGGCGATCCTGCTGGCCTCCGCCTCAGGTCCTGTCGCGCCGTCGCCGACCTGTACCATCAAGGGCAACGTCAACCGCGCCGGCGTCTGCATCTACCACACGCCGAGCAGCCGCTGGTACGCCAAGATCAGCATGAGAGTCAGCAAGGGAACGCGCTGGTTTTGCTCGGTCGAAGAAGCCGAAGCCGCGGGTTGCCGCGAGACGAGGCGATAAGCCATAGCGGCGTCGTTCCCGCAAACGCGAAAGCCGGACGTTGCGAGCATGTGCGTCGTCGGCCCGCGCAACGTGCTAGTGGTCTGAATTGATATTCAGAGAGCATGAAGCCTTGGCCGATCAACCTCCTGAAGCACCTACGCCCAAACGCCGGCGTGGCCGCGTTCACCGTACCCTGCGGCTGATGCTGATGCTGCTCGCGGTCTATGGTCTGGTCGCCTATCTGCTGCTGCCGACATTCTGGACCCATTACGAACACCAGAAGCGCCTTGCCGGCATGCCGATGACCACGCTGACGGCGCAGGGCATTCCCGGCGACCCCATCAATGTCGGGCTGATCGGCGACAGCAAGGAGATACTGTGCGCCATGCATGAGGCCGGCTGGTACCCCGCCGACCCCATCACCTTTCGTTCGTCGATCGACATCATCGGCAGCGTGCTGCTGGATCGCCCCTACAAGGAGGCGCCGGTGAGCCCGCTGTTTTATCTCGGCCGCCGCGAGGACCTGGCCTTCGAGAAGCCGTCCGGCCGCAGCGCCGATCATCGCCACCATGTGCGGTTCTGGAAAGTCCTGGAAAAGGGCACGGAGAACCGCCCGGTCTGGCTAGGCGACGCCACTTTCGACCGCGGCGTCGGCATCAGCAATTACACCGGCGCCGTCACCCACCATATCGCGCCCGATCTCGACGCCGAGCGCACCGTGCTGTCGTCCGATCTCGACAGCGCCGGCATGGTGGAGGCGAAATATCATGTCACCGGCATCGGCCCGACGGTAGCCGGCCGCAATGGCGGCGGCGACCTGTATTATACCGATGGCGAGGTATGGATCTTCCGGCTGGTGGAAGCCTGCCGCAAGCGCGTCGGACCGGCGATCGCGATCGCCAGTCCACCGGCGACGCAGATCAAGGACCAGATCTTCGCCGCGATCGCGGCGGCGCTGGGCAAATGAACACGCCGGCCATACGGGTCGGCGCCTTGAAATCTTCGCCGCGACGCGGCATCCATGGGTTCCCGCATCCCGCACCGCCCGGCTTGGCGGCGGCATCGCCAATAAGGACACAGCATGGTCGTTCGCGCAGGGCGTGAGTTTCTCGCCATCCCCGGCCCCACCACGATGCCCGACGAGGTGCTGCGCGCGATGCACCGCCCGGCACTGGACATCTATTCCGACACCATGGTGCAGATGACGCACAGCATCCTGCGGGATCTCGGCACGCTGTTCTCCACCACCGGCCACACCTACATCTATATCGCCAACGGGCATGGCGCCTGGGAAGCGACCCTCACCAATGTGTTGTCGCGCGGCGACAAGATCCTGGTGCTGGAGAGCGGGCGCTTTGCGATCGGCTGGGGCGAGGCAGCACGCGCCATGGGCGTCGATGTCGAGCGTCTGAAGGGCGACTGGCGCCGCGCGATCCGCCCCGAAGAAGTCGAGGCCCGGCTGCGCGCGGATATCAAACACGAGATCAAGGCCGTGCTCGCGGTGCAGGTCGACACCGCGTCCGGCGCCTATAATGACATCGAGGCGATCGGCCGCGCGATCAAGGCCGCCGGCCATCCCGCACTGTTCATGGTCGATGCGGTGGCCTCACTGGCCTGCATGCCGTTCGAGATGGATAAATGGGGCATCGACGTCGCGATGACCGGCTCGCAGAAAGGCCTGATGGCGCCTCCCGGCCTTGGCTTCGTCGCCGCCAATGACCGCGCCCGCGAGATCCACAAGACCGCCAATCTGCGCACGCCCTATTGGGGCTGGACCGAGCGCGAGGGGCCGGAGCATTACAACAAATATTCCGGCACCGCGCCGGTGCATCTGCTGTTCGCGCAGCGCCAGGCGTTCGACATGCTGTTCGACGAGAAGCTCGACAACGTGTTTCGCCGCCACCAGCTGCTCGCCGAAGCGGTGCGGCGCGCCGTCGCGGTCTGGGCGGAGGGCCAGGTGCTGAACTTCAACATCATCGAGCCCGCCGAGCGCTCCAACACCGTGACGACGGTGACCATGCAAAATCCAGCGCCGCTGCTGGACTATTGCAAGAACATGTGTGGCGTGATCCTCGGCCTCGGCATCGGCGACCTCTCCGGCAAGGCGTTCCGCATCGCCCATATGGGCCACGTCAACGCGCCGATGATCCTGGGAACGCTGGGCGTGATAGAAATGGGATTGCAGGCACTCGGCATTCCGCACGGCAAGGGCGGCACCGAAGCCGCGATCAACTATCTCGGCGAGAGCGTGACGGCATAAGCGGGCCCTGCACACCGCGCGCTGCCCTTTCCTCGCCAACCCTTGCGGCGAGAGATCAGGCGGCACCCCGCCTTGTCTCTGGCATGATGGTCCAGATCATCAGCAGGCCGAGCGCGGCGACGCCGGCGAGGCCGACGAATGCGACCGGCGCGCCGAAACGATCGGCGACAAAGCCGGCGACCACGGTGCTGAGCGCGGCGCCGATGCCGGTGGCGGTGCCGACAATGCCCTGCGCCAGGCTGAACCGGCCACTGCCAAAGGCGACGTCGGCGACGATCAGCGGAATCATCACGCTGAATACCGCGGCGGTGACGCCATCGAACAGCTGTACCGCGACCAGCGCGTAGGGGTCTGTGACCGTCGCGAACAGCAGCCCGCGGATGGTCAAGGCGGCGAAGCCGAGCAGCAACAGCGGCCGACGACCGAATTGCTGCGCCTTGCGGCCGACGGTCGGCGACGTCAGCGCGACGATCGCCTGCGGCACAACGATGCAGAACGCGATCAGCACCGGCGCCCAGTCGGCCGAGCGCGTGGTGACCACCCCGGCCATCAGCGGCAGCATCGCGGCATTGGCGAGCTGCAGCAGCAGAACGGCACCTGCAAAGATCAGCAGCGGCTTCTGCCGGATCAGATCGCGAAACCGGATCGTCTTGAGATCGGCCGAGCCACGGTCAATGATCGCGCCATGCGCCTGCGCCGCGTCGATCTCGCGGGCGCGGATTCGCGACAGCGCATACAATGTCGGCAGCACCAGCAGAAACGTCACCACGAACACCGAGCGGCTCGACAGATAGTAACCGCACGTTCCCATCACGGCAGCGGCGACGCCATTGCCGAGCGAGGCAAAGCGCGCATTGCGCCCGAGCCGCTCGCCAATTTTGAGCGGGCCAACGAGGCCGAGGCTGATCGCCGCGATGGCCGGCCCCAGCACGCAACTGGACATCGCATGCAGCGTCGCCGCGGCGACGACAATCGGGAACACGGGAAAGGCCGCGTAGCCCAGGGCGCAGCAGCCAATGGCGACAATGGCGGCGCCGGCGATCAGCCTGGTCGAACGCACCGCGTCGACGATGGCACCGCCGGGCATCTGGCCGATCAGCGCGATGACGCCGCCAATCGACAGCACAAAGCCGATCTCCACCTGGGTCCACTTCTGCGTGGTGAGATAGACCGCGATGAACGGGCCGAATCCGGTCTGCACATCGGCGAGAAAGAAAATGAACCAATCGAGCCCGCGCAGGCTTTCGCGCGACGGCGGCGGCGCGCGGCGCGGCTCATGATGGTCATGCTCCGGCGCGATGCCGGGCGCACATGCCAGATTTGGCACGACCGCTTCGCCATCCGTACGCTTCCGGTCGGGCGCCTCGACGGTAGCCACCTATCGCTCCTGCATGGTCCGCGGCGGAAAGCGCAGCGGATGCAGCGCGCCGGAAGCGCCCAGCACCACGATCGGCGCATCGTCTTTGTATTCCGGCGCGGCGCGGACCTGTTCGCGGGTCAGCTCGAGCGTAATACTCGCGGCCTTGTCGGCGACGTTCCAGAAATGCAGCGCCGCCCATTCCACCACGATCTTGCGGCTGCCAACGCCGAGGAAACCGCCAAAATCGATCACCGCGGCCCGCGCCTGCCCTGAACGGTCGACAATGACGTCGGCGATGCGACCCATATTCTCGCTGGCGGGGCTGCGAACGTCGCGGCCAAGAATGCCATGCGCATCGACGGCGTCGATCACCGTGACCGAGGGCGGCGCGGCCACGGCTGGCGGTGGCGTCGGGGCCGGCACGACCGCGTCGGCCTTGGCGTCGGGCTTCGATTCAGGCTTGGTATCGATATTGGGTGGCATATCGGGCTTCGGCGGTGTTGCCGCCGATGGCGGCGCAACCGGCGAAGCTGCCGGCGCTGACTGGCTCGGCGCATTTTCGTCGGCAGACCACGATGGCGAGGCCGAAACCACGGCGCAAGCAAGCGCCAGAGTCAACGTCAGTCGGGTAGCATCCATGCAGCCTCTTTCAGATATGTTGGGCACGCATTCGTGCCGCGATCACGCCATGTGATGGCCCGACAGGACGATCAATGCGTCAGGACGGTGGACACCTGGATGCGACCACGGGTCCGCAGCACTTCCAGAGAAACGTCATCATTGTGCTTGCAAAGCCGCAGATCGACGCTGGACTCGCCGAGCCGCAGATCGCGCAGAATTACTTCGTGCAAGAAGCCCGGTAGCCGCGGGTTGCGGAACCGGATCTCGCCGCGAACCGCGTCGAATTCGATGCCAAGCGCGGCCTCCAGCAGCGTGAACGGCGTCGCGCTGGCCCAGGCCTGCGGCGCGCAGGCTACCGGATACAGTGTCGGGCCACGCCGCTTCTCGCGCTGAAAGCCGCAGAACAGTTCCGGCAGCCGCCGCAGATCCATATAGGCGGCGGTGTCGAACAGTCCCTTGAACAACGCCTCGACGGAATGTTTGAGGCCGTAGCGCGCCAGCCCCAGCGCGATCAGCGCATTGTCATGCGGCCAGATCGAGCCATCATGATAGGACATCGGATTATAGCGGGCCTCACCGCGCGCGATGGTCCGGATGCCCCAGCCGGTGAAGAAATGCGGGCGCATCAGGTCGGCCGCCACCAGCCGCGCGCGGTCCTCGCGGACGATCCCGGTGAACAGCAATTGCCCGGCATTGGAGCTGCGCACCGCGCACGGGAGCTTGTCGCCATCAAGTGCCAGCGCGTAAGTGCCGAGCTCCTCGCACCAGAATGCGTCCTCGAACCGTTCCGACAGCCGCTGCGCTTGGGTCACGAGAGCATGTGCCCGATCGGTGAGGTTCATACGCAGGGCTAATCGCGAGGCCAGCAGCTTGGCGGCATAGACATAGCCCTGCACCTCGGCGAGCGCGATGTTGCCCTCGGCAAGCTGGCCATCGGCGTGGAACACCGCATCATACGAATCCTTCCAGCCCTGGTTCTGCAGGCCCTGATCGGTCGCGCGCTGATATTCGACAAAGCCGTCTTGATCGGGATCGCCGGGGCCATCGATCCACGCCAGGCCCGCCTCGATCGCCGGCCACAATTCGCGTAGCGTCTCGTCGTCGCCGGTACGCTCGACATAGAGACCGGCCAGCATCACAAACAGCGGCGTCGCATCAACGCTGCCGTAATATTGCGCGAACGGCACTTCGCGGAGCGCCGCCATTTCGCCACCGCGCATCTCATGCAGAATCTTACCGGGCTCGGCGTCATTGAGCGGGTCGACGGCCTTGGCCTGGAACGCGGCCAGCCGCTTCAGCACGCCGCGGGCGACGCGCGGGTCGATCCACAACATCTGCAACGCGGTAATCAGGCCGTCGCGTCCGAAAGTGGTCGAATACCAGGGGATGCCGGCATAGGGATAGCGGCCTTGCGGCGTCTCCGTCATCAGCATGTTGAGGTCGGCCATCGACTGGCACAGCACCTCGTTGAAGATGTCGTTGGAGGTCTCGATCGACGTAGCGCCCTTGCTGAGACGACGCAACTCGCGGCGATGCGCCAGCAGGCCACGGAAGAACGGCACCGGACGGTGGTCGGGGCTCTGGTTGCAGGTGGCGATCACGAACAGTGACGCACTCTGTTGCGGAGCCAGCTCGAAATGGTAGGTCGCGGTATTCGCCGCCAGCCGCGTCGGCCGCGGATCGAAATGCACCATGGTGTTGCGCGGCGTGTCGTCGAGACCGGTATATTCCAGTGCGACATCACTGGGGCCGAGCAGCCGGCTGGTGGCGACGCCGCGACGCGCACGCTGCGATCCGCGCACCTCGAACAGATCGGCGAAATCATTGTCGAACGCCAGGGTGAGGTCGAAGCTGGCCGCATGTTCGCCGTGGTTCTGCAGGCCGATGCGCTGATAGGCCGCGCCGCGCCACAGGAAGAAGGTGCGGACGATATGCAGCAGATCCTTCTGCAGCACCAGCCGGCCATTGCGATAGATATCGGGATTGGTGAGATCGACCGTGAGTGCCGAATTATCGTCGCGCAGATTGGAGCCGAGCAGCAGCGGCTGCAACCCGTCCAGCGACAGTTCCAGACGCGCCAGATAGCGCGTATCGGTGTTAAACAAGCCGTCCGGGCCGCCGGCAGAGGCGCCGATGTCGCCGTGGCTATCGAGCACCACGAACGTGTCATCATGCTTGAGCGCGCGACGCGGCCGCGCCGCGGGGCCGGTCATCGGAATGTAGAATGGCGACTCCACGATCGGTTCGACATCGTGAATCGGCATCAGCTTGGCTGCGGCTTCGATCGGCATGAGATACCTCGGCCGTTTGATGTGAATGACGAGACGCCGCGGGACGACTCACGCGGGAGTTTACCCCGTCAGGCGGCATGTTGCGCGAGACGGCTCATTTCCTGAGTCACGAGTTCGCGATACGGCCCCGTGCCCTGCATCAGACTGTCCGGCTTGCCGTCCTCGATGATCTTGCCTCCCTGCAGCATCACGACGCGGTCGAAATTACGCAGCGTGGCCAGTCGGTGCGCGATCGCAATCACGGTACGGCCACGCATCAGGCGCTGCAGAGCTTCGCGAATCGCTTCCTCGGATTCGCTATCCAGCGCCGCAGTAGCCTCATCCAGTAGCAAGATCGGCGCATCCTTGAGAAATGCCCGCGCGATCGCAATACGCTGACGCTGTCCTCCCGACAGTTTCACGCCACGGTCGCCGACCTGGGTATGCAGACCTTCCGGCAACGTCTCGACGAAATCGCAACGCGCCGAGATCGCGGCGCGCAGCACTTCTTCATCCGTCGCAGAGGGGCGGCCGTAGCGGATGTTTTCCATGATCGAGCGATGAAACAGCGAGATGTCCTGCGGCACAACCGAGATCGCCTGCCGCAGGCTGTGCTGCGTGACCCGCGAAATATCCTGACCATCGATGGAGATGCTGCCGCTTTGCACATCGTAGAAGCGCTGCAGCAGCACGAACAGGCTGGACTTGCCGCCGCCCGACTGCCCGACAAGCCCGACGCGCTGGCCGGCATGCAGCCGCAGGCTGAACTTGTCGAACACCGGCAGGCCGCCCGGATATTTGAAGGAAATATTCTCGAACGCGATCGCTGCGCCGGATTTGACCAGCGCCTCGGCTTCCGGATGATCGCTAAGCTCATGCGGCACCAGCAATGTGGCCAGCGCCTCTGACAGCCGTGCAACATGTTGCGTGACATCGACCAGCGCCACCGCGAGATCGCGAGTCGCATGTAGGATTGACAGGCCGAGCGTGCAGACCAGAACCACATCGCCAGTCGAGGCGCCGCCGCGTTGCCACAGCAGGATCGCCCAGGCCAACAGCGCAATGGTCAGGACCACCGTGATCGCGGCATGGGTCAGCCGCAGCTTTTCCAGATAACGCAGGCTGCGGCCACGGGCATTCAGCTCGCGACCGACGGTCGCATCGAAACGATCATGTTCGAAACTCAGGCCGCAGAACGCACGCACCAGCGGCATGTTGTTGATGACATCGACCATCTCGCCATCGACCGCGGCGGCCTTGTCGGCAAAATCATCATGCAGCGCCTTTCCGGCGGCCGCCATTTTGAACATCATTACCACGACTCCGCCGGCAACCACCGCCAGACCGGCTGCCATCGGCAGGCTGACGGTGCCGATCAGCGCGATCGCTGCGACGGTGGCGATGCAGGGCGGCAGCACGTTCCAGACAAACATGTTCTCGACGGTGAACACCGCATTGGATGTCGCCGTGATGCGACTGGTCAGCATGCCTGGGAGCTTTTCGGTAAAATAACTCGGCGCATGGCCCGTCAGATACCGGAAGATATCCCGACGCAGATCTCCAGTGACGCCGACGAACGTAAAACTCGCGGTCCAGCTAGCCACCCGCCATAAAAACATATCGGCGGAAATCAGCGTAACCAGAAAAACAAATGCCAGCCAGACGCCATTGGTTTTGCTGTTCGGTCCAGCCGACAGGCCGTCTACAAGGTACTTGATTCCGTATTGCGTGCCTACCGAGCAGGCGACGGCTGCGAGCACAGCGAGCAAAATGATGAGATGCGACGCGGAACGGCGCCGGATGTAGCGCATCACAAAAGCGAACGGCCGTTGTGTGTAGCCGGAAAGATCGTCCATTGGATGATCAACGTTCATTGCACAGGCAGAATCTCGCGGCATCGCAGGACTTTCGATAGTTCCAGACAGCGTCATTACGAAGTTCCCACGTTCTCGTCATCACTGCGCAACAATTCGGCAGCATTTGCAATGCACTAGAGTTGATGGAGTGTGATGGCATCAGCAAGACCACAGTGTGGACGAAGTGCGCATGTCAGATAGGAACTTCGCACATGCGAGAACGTTCCTTTTCCGGCATGCCGGTGCCAACACCATCGTGAATCAGGGTTCATCGCGTTGAACACAGGAGAAGTTTAGATGCGCATCGCGCAGGTTGCTCCCCTAACGGAAGCGGTTCCCCCGAAACTCTATGGCGGCACTGAACGGGTCGTGCACTGGTTGACCGAGGAGCTGGTGGCTCTCGGCAATGATGTCACTTTATTTGCCAGCGGAGATTCCGTGACGTCAGGAAAGCTCGACGCCGGCTGGCCGAAGGCGCTGCGGCTCGATGGCTCGGTACGCGATCCCAACGCGCTCCACATGGAGATGCTGGAACGTGTGCGACAGAAATGCGACGAAGAGCAATTTGATTTCCTACATTTCCATCTCGACTACTATCCGTTTTCGCTGTTTGCGCGGCAACCGACGCCGTTCCTCACCACGTTGCATGGCCGCCTCGACCTACCCGAACACCAGCCGGTGTTCACGACTTTCTCCAAATCACCGGTCGTGTCGATCTCGAATGCGCAACGACGTCCGGTTCCGCAAGCCAACTTCGTGCGCACGGTGTATCACGGCCTGCCCGAGAATCTGCTGACCCCGCAGCCGATCACGCCGAGCTACCTGGCGGTGCTCGGCCGCATCGCGCCGGAAAAGGGCGTCGACCGCGCTATCAAGATTGCCATCCGCTGCGGCATGCCGCTGAAGATCGCCGCTAAAATCGACCGCGCCGACCAGGAATACTATGACGAGGTCGTCAAGCCGCTGATGAACCATCCGCTGATCGAATATATCGGCGAGATCGGCGACCATGAGAAGTCGCAGTTCCTGTCCGGCGCGCACGGACTGCTGCTGCCGATCGATTGGCCGGAGCCGTTCGGGCTGGTGATGATCGAATCGATGGCCTGTGGCACGCCGGTAATCGCCTATAATCGCGGTTCGGTGCCGGAGATCATCGACGAGGGCCTCACCGGCTTCATCGTCGAGGACGAGACCAGCGCCGCCGCCGCGGTCGGACGCCTTGAGGGAATGGATCGCGGGGCCATCCGCAAGCACTTCGAGAAGCGCTTCACAGCGCGTCGCATGGCGATGGACTACATGGCAGTGTATCGCGAGCTCAGCGAAAAGGGCGAGCCCAAAATCCGGCTGATGCAGAGCGCGGAGTAGCGCACGCAGCGGCCGCACGGTTCCCTTCCCTTGGCGGGGGAGGGAACAATGAACATTGGCGCTCCGACTTGGCGCTTGCGGCCCAATCTAGCCCATCGTCCAGCCTGTACAGCCCGCCCGACATTTGCGAGAAACAGATATTACTCACGCAATCGCGGGCTGTCATGACTGCTGTCTCCCGTTTCGAACTGATCCTGCTGCTAATGGCGGTGATCGTGGTGCTCGATTTGATCGCGCGGCGACTGGCGCTCCCGCGAGCCGCGGCGCTAATCCTCGGCGGCATCGGCTTTGCTCTGATCCCCGGCACGCCCGATATCGAGATCGACCCCGACCTGGTGCTGGTGCTGTTCCTGCCGCCGCTGCTGATGTCCAGCGCGTGGTTCACCTCCTGGCGGGATTTTCGCGCCGACATCCGGATCATCCTGCAACTCGCGGTGGGCGCGGTGTTCTTCACCACGCTGGTGGTCGGCGTCGTTACCCATATGCTGATGCCGTCGCTGCCATGGGCGGCATGCTTCGCGCTCGGTGCGATCGTGTCGCCGCCGGATGCGGTGGCCGCCAAGGCGGTGCTGTCCAAGCTGCCACTGCCGCCACGCGTCATCGTGCTGCTGGAGGGCGAGAGCCTGGTCAACGACGCCTCCGGCCTGGTGCTGTTCCGCTTCGCGGTCGCCGCCGCCCTCACCGGCAGCTTCAGCATCGGTGAGGCCTCGCTGAACTTCGCCTGGCTGGCGATCGGCGGCATCGCCGCCGGCGTGGCCTTTGCGGCGTTCACCATCGTCGTCATCAAGCGCGTGCTCGATACCGACCTGGTCATCATCTGGACTTTTCTAAACGCCTGGATTTCCTACATCGCGGCGGAAAAGCTCGGCGTCTCCGGCGTGCTGTCGACGGTGGCCTGCGGCATGATCCTGGGCTGGAAGCAGCACGAGATCATCAATGCCGCGACCCGCACCCGCGCGATCGCGGTGTGGGGCGTGGTGGTGTTCGCGCTGGAATCACTGGTGTTTATCCTGATCGGGCTGTCGCTGAGGGGCATCCTGAGCCGGCTCGGCGGCGCCGACGCGCTGCTGGCGCTACTCCCGGCAACCGCCGCGATCGTCGCCGCGGTGATCGTATCGCGCTTCGTATGGATCTTTCCGGGCACCTATCTACCGCGACTGCTGGCGCCGAAGCTGCGTGCGCGGGACCCCTACCCGCCGCTCGCGGTGCCCTTCATCATGAGCTGGGCCGGGCTGCGCGGCGTGGTCAGCCTGGCCATCGCGCTCTCCTTGCCGGAAGGATTTCCCGGCCGTGATTTCATCCTCGCGGTCACCTTCGCGGTGATCCTGGTGACCGTGCTGGTGCAGGGCACCACGCTGGCGCCGCTGGTACGGCTGCTGATGAAGGGCGATTTCACCGCGGTCCGGCATTCGCCGCTGACCGAAGCGCAGGCCCGCGCGCGCGTCGCCACCGCGCAATTTGCCGCGCTCGAAAAGCAGTCGCTGATGCCCGACGGCACCCACCGCCATCCGCGACTGGTGGAACAATACGGATATCGCGTCAACGCCGCCAAGCGCTTCTCGGAAGAATTCGAAACGCTGGCGCCGCACCGCGTCGATCACTACAGCGCGGTGCTGGTGGCCAACGCCGCCGGCCGCGCCGAATTATTGCGGCTGCACCGATCCGGTGAGATTCACGACAGCGTGCTGCACGCCATCGAGGAAGGGCTCGATCTAGAAGAGGTCAATGTGCGGCGTTACGTATAGACATCCGCCGATCAGCCGTCATTGCGAGGAACGACGCGGCGATCCAGAGACTCGCACAAGACGGACTGGACGGCTTCGTCGCAAGGGCTTCTCGCAATGACGGCGGAGAGTGGCTTCTCAATCGCCTTCGCAGCGTCTAACCTGTCTCCTGAAGCGCTCGCTCGAAGCGCGGCTCACGGGAGAGAATTATGCGACTGCAAGGATTATCCGCCATCGTCACCGGTGGCGCCTCGGGATTCGGCGCTGAGATCGCACGTGCCTATGTGCGCGAAGGCGCGCGGGTCATCATTCTCGATCTCAACGCCGACGGTGCGAAGAAGGTTGCGGACGGGATCGGCGCTGGCGCCATCGCGCTGGGCGGCGACGTCACCAGCAAGGCCGATGTCGATGCCGCCGTGAAACTCGCGGTCGACAGCTTCGGCAAGCTCGATGTCGTCGTCAACAATGCCGGATGGACCTACCGCAACAAGCCGCTGCTCGAGGTCACCGAGGCGGAGTTCGACAAGACCTTCGCCATCAACGTCAAATCGATCTTCCTGATGACCAATGCCTGCGTGCCGGTGATGCGCCAGCAGAAGAGCGGCCGCATCATCAATATCGGCTCCACCGCCGGGCTGCGGCCGCGGCCGGGGCTGACCTGGTACAATGCGACCAAGGGCGCGGTGAACCTGATGTCGAAATCGATGGCCGTGGAACTGGCGCCGGACGGCATCCGCGTCAACTGCATCGCGCCGGTCATGGGCGAGACCGGCCTGCTGGAATCCTTCATGGGCGTGCCCGACACGCCGGAAAACCGCGCCAAATTCATTGCCACGATTCCGCTCGGCCGGATGTCGCGTCCCTCCGACATCGCCAATGCCTGCGTGTATCTCGCCGGCGAGGAATCCGAATTCCTGACCGGCGTGATCCTGCCGGTCGATGGCGGCCGCACGATCTAACGCTGCAAAGTTCGTAAACCATCGAATCCGGTCAGATTCGATTCACCACTTCGATTAAGCAATTCAGCGGCCGTTCATGCGATGGTCGCGTCATGATCGAGGGACAAACCTCGGCAGGGAAGGCGTCAGGGCCAGATCGCAGAGCGGTCTGGCCCTCCTCTTTGGAGACATCATGACCAGCAAGACACGATCCGCGCCACGCAAAAAGAAAACCGCCGCCGAGCCCGCGCGCACCACTTCCACAATTGCCGTTGCTGCGCGAAACCTGCTCAACATGGCCGTGGTCATGGCATCCAGCGGCACGGTGTTACTGACGCTGATGGTCGTCAAGGAATTCTGACTTTCACTCCGCCTTCATCCCATCGAGCAGCGTCGGGATCAGTTCCGAAACCGTCGGATGGATCGGCACCGCCCATTGCAGCTGCGTGTAGTCGGCACCGACATTCATGATATCGAGAATGCCGTGGATCGCCTCGTCGCCCGAGGTGCCCAGGATCGCTGCACCTAGAATCTTCTTCGTCTCGGCATCGACCACTATTTGCATCATGCCAAGGGTCTCGCCTTTTTCCACCGCGCGGCCAACCCGATTCATCGGGCGCGTACCGATCAGCAATTTCTTTCCCGTGGCTCGCGCCTGCGCCAGCGTCATACCGACGCGGCCGAGCGGTGGGTCGATGTACAGCGCGTAGCCTGGTATGCGGTCGCTGACGCGTCGGCTGGCGCCGTCGAGCAGATTGGCGGCGACGATCTCGAAGTCATTATAGGCGGTGTGCGTGAAGGCGCCGCGGCCGTTGCAATCGCCAATCGCGAAAATGCCGGGCACATTGGTCGCGAGGCCGTCATCGACCTTGATGTAGCCCTTGGCGTCCATGCCGACGCCGGCCTTGTCCAGCCCGAGATCGTCGGTGTTGGGACGGCGGCCGACCGCCAGCAGCACGTCGCTGGCGATGATCTCCGGATCTCCATCGGTGCAATCGACGCCGACACCGATTCCGTCGGGGTGTGCCCTGAAGCTGATACATTCCGCGCTGCTGCGAACCTGAATGCCCTCGGCCTCGAGGATGTCGCGGATGGCCTGCGAAATCTCCTCGTCCTCGCGCGCTACCAGTCGCGTGCCTTTTTCCACCACCGTGACCTCGGCACCAAAGCGGCGATACATCTGCGCGAATTCGAGCCCGATATAGCTGCCGCCGATCACCACCAGATGGCGCGGCACGCGGTCGAGCCGCAGGATGCTGGAATTGGTGAGATAATCGATGTCGTGAATGCCGGGCATCTCCGGCACCATCGCGCGGCCGCCGACATTGAGGAATATTTTTGGCGCGGTCAGGAGTTCGTCGCCGACGCGAATCGTGTCGGCGGATTCGAAGCGGGCATGACCGTTGATCACGGTGCAATTCTCCATGCCGCCGAGCTAGGTCTCGACGCCGGCGCGGGAGTCGAGCGTCACTTTATCGGCACGGGCTTTGACAAGCTTCATGTCGATCCGCACCGGAGAATCCAGCATCACGCCGAAATCGGCGGCGCGGCGCGCGAGATGCGCGGCATAGGCGCTGGCGACCAGCGTCTTGGTCGGCTTGCAGCCGGTGTTGACGCAGGTGCCACCGAACAGATGGCGCTCGATGAGCGCCACCGACATGCCGGCGGCGGTGAGCCGACCGGCCAGTGGCGGGCCGGCCTGCCCGGCCCCGACGATGATGGCGTCGAAGCCGCGGGTCATTTCAGCGCAAGCACGACAAGGACGGCGCCGATAATGGCGATGGCGTCCTCGATGAAAGCCGCGGGTGCATCCTTGCCAAAGCTTGCTGCCAACCGGGCGCGCAGTTCCGCTCCGCCAAGTGTGCCGATCACCGCGCCGCCGAAGCCGGCCACGGCACCCAGCAGCGCGTTGGCCGGACCTGCGATGGCGATACCGGCCACGGCGCCGATCAGCACGCGGGCGCCAAATTGCGATGGCACCTTGCGGCTCGGCGTCGACGGCAGTTGGTCGGTGATGAGTTCGCCGAGCGCTAGCACGGTGAAGATGCTCACGGCCCAGATCGAACCGAGGAACGACAACCACGAGCCGTCGAGATTCAGGTAGCCGAGATAGGCGGCCCAGCTTACGGCCGCCGCCGGCGTCATGGTTCGCAGGCCGGCGACCACGCCCATCAATAGTCCGAGCAGATAGATCAATTCACCGCTCCCCATGCCTTGGCGCACCGCGCCACTGGGGTAGCAGCGTAGCGAAGACGGGGCGATCCGCCAACTGCAACGGGTTCGAGGAGTGATACAAACAGGAACAGTCCGCGATGGCGGAACAATGCGCGTTGCCGCGATCTCAATGGCCGGGGCGGCGAACGGCGCGGGACAAGACCGACGCCGTCATCGCCTCGTTCAGCCGGCGCGGTCGGCAGAAGCGCTGTGCAGCGCCTCGAACTCGGCGATCGGATGCGGCCCGCCCTCTGGTCCGGTGATCTCGACATCCCAGCAGCCGTCATCCAGCAGCTCTTTGGCTTTCTTCACGGCCGCCGCGGCATTATCGCGACGCAATGAAATAGTCCCTGACGTATCGGTTCCCTTGACGAAAAATGGCAAGTGGCGTCCTCCCTGCAAAGACCGTGCGCGACATTCTCGTCGCATCACTTTCACATCAGATCATAGGACAAAGCCCAACTCCAGCATTTGCCGGAACACGATAACGAGAATTATTGCCGCAAGCGTGCGGCGGGTGTTCGCGTCAGCATGAAGAAGCTGACAACACCGATGGTCAGGAATACCGCCATCGCGATCAGCACGGCGGGAAGACCCCAACTCGCTGCTATCGGTGCGGTAGCCGACTGCATCACGGCGACACCGAGAAAGAACGCCAGATTCACGGCCGACAGCGCCTTGCCGGTATTTTCCAGCGCTACCATTTGTCGCGTCATCGCGTAGATGAGCGGCTGCACGCAGACCAGCAGACCGATCGACACCAGCACCACGATGTCGAACGAGACCGGCATGAAGACGACTGCGAAGGCGCGGGCCAGCGGCATGCCCGGCGCGCCACAGGCGAGCAGCACAAACAGAGCGGCGGCGATCAGCTGCGTTACCAGCAGCAACATCCGGCGCTGACCGATCCTGCGGTCCACCAGCCCCATCAGCGCTGGACCGACCACCAGCGCGACGGTGAACACCGTCAACACATTGCCGGCATCGAGCCGCGACAGGCCTTTGACATCCATCAGCCACGGTCCGACCCACAGGCCACGCAGTACCAGCAGCACCGCCAGCGAGACGAAGGCAAGAATGACAATGCCACGCAGCGCCGGAGCGGCACCCAGCCGCAGCACCGTCCTCATCTCCGCCCGCAGCGCCGGGCTCTTCTTGACCTGCTGCGGCCGGTCGCCCGGCACGATCAGTATCACCAGGCCAGCCACCGCCAGCGCGGCGAAGCCTGCGAGCCAGAAGCCGGTACGCCATCCCCATTGCTCGACCACGAAGGCCAATGGACTCGCCGACAGCAGCATGCCGGCATTGCCGAGCGACAGGATCAGCCCCGACCACACCCCGAACTGTGACGACGACAAGCGTTTGGCGGCCAGGGCCATCGGGCACATCAGCATGCCCGAGGTCGCCAGGCCGAGCAGCAATTGCGCTGCCAGAAAACTGGCAGGCCCGCGCGACAGCGCGGCCAGCGCGGCGCCGGCGAAGGTACCGACCAACAGCGTAAGCGCGACGTTGCGGATACTGTAACGATCGAGCGCCACGCCGACGGGAATCTGGCAGATCGCAAACGAGAAATGATAGGCCGCCGTCAGCGCCGCCAGTCGCTGCGCTGTCGAGCCGAGATCGGCGGCGAGCAGATCGATCGCCATCGCCGGCATGGTGCGCAGCAGGTTGGAAAGGATGTGGCCGCAGGTCAGGATCACCAGTGCCGCCATCAACGCATAGGCGACGCCTGGCGCGGTGTCAGGATTACGAGCCGCCAGTCTGATGCCAATGTTCATCCGCGTCGGGTACGACGAAACGGCGAGAGCGGCAAGGCGCTGGCCTTACGCTGCCCCGCCCCACACATGGAGGGAGCGCTACGCGCGCTCTAACCTTCTCCCCGCCACGCGCGGGGAGAGGAAAGAGCCGCTAAGCCGCCGAGGCGGTGATGCGGATCGGAATCGACTTATAGGCCGGCGTTCCGGATTTGGCATCATGCTGGTCGAGCGAAACCAGCACATTGGCTTCGGGGTAGTAGGCCGCCACCGAACCTTGCGGAATGTTGTAGGCTACCGCCGTCATCCGCAGCAACTCGCGGGGCGCCGCGCCCGGCGACGCCAGCACCAGGTCAATCAGGTCGCCATGTGCGAGGCCGCGGCTGGCAAGATCCTGCTCGTTGACGAACACCACATCGCGGCGTCCGGTGATGCCGCGATAGCGGTCATTCATGCCGTAGATCGTGGTGTTGTACTGGTCGTGGCTGCGGATCGTGGTCAGCGTCAGCGCGTCGCCGGCTTCACCGTCTTCATAGACGCCGGGGAACACCAGAAAATTCGCCTTCTTGCCCGGCGTCAGCCATTCCCGTTCGGACGCGGCATTGCGCAGCCGGAAACCACCCGGCTCCTTGATCCGGCGGTTATAATCCTTGAACGCCGGAAACACGCCCTCGATGGCGTCGCGGATCTTGCTGTAATCAGCGACCAGTTCCATCCAATTTACTTTGGTCTGTGGCAGCGTCGCCAGCGCCATTTCGCAAACGATCAGGATTTCGGATTTCAGATGTTCGGAAGCCGGCTTCAGCCCGCCGCGCGAGCCATGTACCATCGACATCGAATCTTCCACCGTGACCAGCTGCGGTCCGGTCGCCTGAACGTCGATCTCGGTGCGGCCGAGACAGGGCAGGATGATCGATTCTTTCGCGATCAGCAGGTGCGAACGGTTGAGCTTGGTGGCGATATGTACCGCCAGATCGAGGCTGCGCATCGCCGGATAGGTTTCTTCCGGATCGGACATCGCTACCGCGAGATTGCCACCGAGACAGATCAGCGCCTTGGAGCGGCCGTCGCGGATCGCGCGTACCGCGCCGACCGCGTCATGACCATGCGCGGTCGGCGGATCGAAGCCGAACACGCGCTTGATGCCGTCGAGCAGCGCCTGGTTCGGCAGCTCGGTGATGCCCACGGTGCGGTCGCCCTGCACGTTGGAATGGCCGCGCAACGGAGAGATGCCGGCGCCGGGCCGGCCGATATTGCCACGCAGCATCAGGAGATTGGCAATCTGCTGCACATTGCCGGTACCGTGGCGATGCTGGGTGATGCCCATGCCGTAATTGATGATGACGTTCTTGGCCTGCGCGTAGATCGCGCCGAGTTCCTCGAGCTTGGCGCGCGACAGGCCCGCAGATTTCTCGAGCGACTCCCACGACGTCGCCTCAAGATCGGCCAGCAGCGCCTCGAGGCCATCGGTGTGTTCGGCAATGAAGGCGCGATCCAGCACGCCTTCACCGCCGGCCTTGAGGCTGGCGGCATCGAGCGCCACCACCGCTTTCATCATGCCCTTCAGCACCGCGACATCGCCGCCGACCTTGACCTGATAGTAAGCCGACGACAGTTGCGTCGAACTGTTGGTCAGCATTTCCACCGGGCTCTGCGGCGAGGTGAAGCGCTCCAGTCCGCGCTCGCGCAGCGGATTGATCGAGACGATGGCCGCGCCGCGCTTGGCGCATTCGCGCAGCGTGTTGAGCATGCGCGGATGGTTGGTGCCGGGATTATGACCGATACAGAACAACGCATCTGCATGGTCGAAATCTTCCAGCGTCACGGTGCCCTTGCCGACACCGATCGATTGCGGCAGGCCGACGCTGGTGGCTTCGTGGCACATGTTGGAGCAGTCGGGAAAATTATTGGTGCCGTATTCGCGCACGAACAACTGATACAGAAAGGCGGCTTCGTTGGAGCAGCGGCCCGACGTGTAGAACTCCGCCATGTTGGGATCCGGCAGCGCGCGCAGCGACGTGCCGATCCGCGTCATCGCCTCTTCCCAGGAAATTGGCAGATAGCGATCGGAGGCGGCGTCATAAGCCATCGGATGCGTCAGGCGCCCCTCGTTTTCGAGATCGTGATCCTTCCACTCCCAGAGTTCGCTCACGGTGTGCGCCGCGAAGAATTCCGGCGTCGTCCGCTTGGCGGTCGCTTCCCACGATACCGCCTTGGCGCCGTTCTCACAGAACTCGAATGACGACGTATGCTTCGGATCGGGCCAGGCGCAGCCCGGGCAATCAAAGCCGTGCGGCTGGTTCATGGTGAGCAGGCCCTGGGTCTCGTTGACCACCGCCATCTGGCCACGCACCGCGTCGGCCACGGCCTTGAGCGCGCCCCAGCCGGCGGCTGCGCCCGTATAGTCTTCAACGCCCTTGACCTGCTTCTTCGCCATCGCGACCATTCCTCAACTTGCGGCCCATACGACCGTTGGTGTCACATATCACAAAGAGTGCACTGCAACAGTTATTGCGTATCACCTTTCATTGACTGCGCGGCCTTGTCGATGCGGGTTGAACCAGCCTAAGCACATCAGGCTGGTTGGGCGTCAATTCCCATCGCCCGATTGCATATGCAAATGGAGATCTGATGCATTATCCGTCGCTGTTCACGCCGCTGCAGATCGGCCCCTATCATCTCAGCCATCGCGTCGCGATGGCGCCGCTGACGCGGATGCGTGCCGATACGAGCAGCCTCGCCGCGCGCGCGCTGAATGCGGAATATTATGCGCAGCGCGCGACGCAAGGCGGCCTGATCATCGCCGAGGCCTCGCAGGTGACACCGACCGGCCGCGGCAATCCGGACACGCCGGGGATTTACTCGAGGGCGCAGGTCGCTGGCTGGAAGCAGGTCACCGACGCCGTACACGCCAAGGGCGGCATCATCTTCCTGCAGCTATGGCATGTCGGCCGGGCGTCGCATTCCTCGTATCAGCCCGATGGCGTCCTGCCGGTATCGGCGTCGGCGATCGCCATTTCCGGCAAGACCCGCACCGCCTCAGGCGACATCGCGCCCTACGAGGTGCCGCGCGCGCTGCGGACCGACGAGATCCCCGGCATTATCGAGGCCTACCGGCAGGGTGCACGCAACGCGCTGGAGGCCGGCTTCGACGGCATCGAGATCCATGGCGCCAATGGCTATCTGCTCGAGCAATTCCTGCAGTCGCGGTCCAATTTGCGCATCGACCGCTATGGCGGCAGCATCGAGAACCGCGCGCGGCTGCTGCTGGAAGTCGTCGATGCGGCGATCGAGGTATGGGGTGCCGACCGCGTCGCGGTACGGCTATCACCCTATGGCGTCGCCAATGACAGCGGCGAGGCCGACCCGATGCCGCTCTACAGCCACGTCATCGGCCAACTCGCGCCGCGGGGGCTGGCCTATCTGCATTTCGTCGAGCCGCGCAGCAGCGGCGCCGGACGTTCCGAGGTCAACCACACCGATGTGCCCGCGGCGTTCGAACTGTTCCGGCCGCTATGGCCGGGCGTGCTGATCACCGCCGGCGGCTTCGACGGCGCATCGGCGGAGGCGGCGATCGCCTCCGGCAATGTCGATGCCATCGCGTTCGGCCGAACCTTCATCGCCAATCCCGACCTGCCCGAGCGCATCAGGAAGAACGCAATGCTGACGCCCTATGACCGAGCGACATTCTATGGCGGCGACGTCGCTGGCTATACCGACTATCCGTTCCAGGAAGCAGAATAGCTAAAGCTTAAATCGTCATGGCCGGGATTGTCCCGGCCATGACGAGGTTCCGCGCCAACGTGGATGCCCGGCGCATCGCCGGGCATGACGAAGGTGTGTATTCGCTACAGCCCCGCGCCTTTCGAGATCGCGTCGGTAAACGAGCGATCGACGAGGGTTGCCGCATCCAGCTTCGTCTTGATCAACCCGGCGCGCAGATAAAGATCGATCGTCTTCTGTTCGTCGGCGATCACGCTGTCATCGATCGGCGCGATGCGGATCTTGGCGCGGGTCAACCAGTTCAGCGGCACCGAAGGCACCACGTTCATCAACTTGCCCCAGGTCTGCGCATAGCTGTCGGCATTGTTCAGCGCCCAGGCACGTGCCTGCGTCAGCCTGCGCAAGAAGTCTTCCAGCTCCGGCCGCTTGTCCTTGATCGCCGTCGGTGTCGCCACCTGCAGGCTGAGGCCGGCTGACAATCCCTCCGCCGTCAACACGCGACGCGATTCGAACAACACCTCTTCCTGGCTGACATAAGGCTCCCAGGTCGACCACGCATCCACCGAACCGCGGCTGTAGGCGACCTTGGCATCGGCAGGTGCGAGAAACACCAGCTGGATGTCGGCCGGCGTCCAACCCTTCGACTCCAGCGCCGCGAGGATCAACTGGTGGCCGATCGAGCCGCGGCCGGTGGCGATCTTCTTGCCCTTCAGCTCGTCGAAACTCTTGATAGTGGATTCCTTCGGTACCAGGATCGCGAGGCCTTCCTGGGTCTGCCGGATCGCGCCGATCGCCTTGACCGGGACGTTGGCGGCAGCGGCGAAGGTGAACGGCGCATCTCCAACCAGCCCGGTCTCGATCGCGCCGGCGCCAAGCGCTTCCAGCAAGGGCGCCGCCGCGGCAAACTCCTTCCACTCGATCTTGTAGGGCAGATCCTTGAGCACACCCGAGGCTTCCATTACCGCCCGCGAATTACCTTTCTGGTCGCCGACGATCAGGGTGGTTTCCGCACGAGCGGATGACAGCGTCGCGGCAATCAGCGCGGCAGCGAGGACAAAACGGTTCATTACGCGGCAACTCCATTGTTCTTCTGGGCAATACCGCGCTGCGCGACCAGTTCGCGGGTCCGCGGAATCAACTCGCGGCCATAGTCGATGGCATCGATCAGCGGATCGAAGCCGCGGATCAGGAAATGGCTGACGCCGAGATCGTAGTAATCCGCGAATACTTCGGCGACCTGCTCGGGGGTGCCGACCAGCGCCGTGGTGTTGCTGTTGGCGCCGGTGAGCGCCGCCATCTCGGTCCACAGCCGCTTGTCGATCCGGGTGCCCTGCTCCGCCAGCGCCAGCAGACGCTTGGCGCCAGCGGTGGCGTGACCGTCGGCCGGCTTGCGATAGCCGGTCTTGTCCTGCAGCGCGGTGGCACGCGCCAGAATGTCGTCGGCCTTGGCCCACGCCTTCTCCTCGGTGTCGGCGATGATCGGCCGCACCGACAGGCTGAAGCGCGGCGACGGCCGGCCGAGTTTCGCGGCAGCGGCGCGCACGCGCGTGGTGACGTCGCGCACCTGCGCATAGGATTCACCCCACAGCGCAAAGGTATCCGCATGCTTGCCGGCGACCTCGATCGCAGCGTCCGATGCGCCGCCGACGAAAATATGGATCGGGCTGTACGGCTTCACCTGCGCAAAACCGTTCTCGATCTGGAAATACTTGCCGTTATAGGTGAACGGTTTCTCGCTGGTCCACTCGGCCCTGAGGACGTCGAGCCACTCGTCAGTGCGGGCGTAGCGCTCATCCTTGTCGTCGAGCGTGTTGCCGTCCTGCCGCAACTCCTTGGCGTTGCCGCCGGTGATGACATGCAGCGAGACGCGGCCCTTGGAGAACTGGTCGATGGTGGCGAGCTGGCGCGCCAGCACGGTCGGCGCCGTGAAGCCCGGGCGCTGCGCGATCATCATGTTGAGGCGCTCAGTCACGCCCAGCACATGCTGCGCGACCTGCAGGCCGTCCGGCGTAGTGGAGTGAAATGCCAGCAGCGCGCGGTCGAAGCCGGCGAGCTCGTGGGCCTTGGCGACGGTCTCGATATAGGCCGGATCCAGCACCGGCCCGGAACGCACGCGGGTCTCGGAGGAATCGTTATTGCTGATGAAGCCGATGAATTCGACGGACATGGTGGATCTCCATTCTCTCGATGGTTGATTAGATGCCGAGGGCAAGGCGGCCCGCGCTGATGCGCGTGGCGTCGTCCTGCGGGGTATGAACGCGGCCGCACATCACGTCGCGAAAATGCCGCTCGAGCGGATTGGCGCGGGTCAGGCCGTGATTGCTGGTCAGCGACAGCGCCTCTTCGACCGCCGCGACCGCATTGTTGGTGACGGTGAGCTTGATGATATTGGCTTCGGACGGGGTAAGCGCGATGCCGTCGTCGATATCGCGGGCAAAACTGTCGAGCAGCCGCGCATTTACGGCCAGCCTGGCTTCGATGCCACCTACAATTTCCTGCGCACGCGATAGCGTGGCCAGTGGCGCGCCAAGGCTGGCGGGCACGCGGCTGTTGAGGAAGTCTACACCCAGTCGCGGGCGGCCCGGGCGACGCCATCATAGACCGCGCCGACCAGCACCGCCTGCACGGTCGCCTGGGCAATATCCGGCGCGCCCCATTCCGCGGGCTTGCGCAGATCGATTTCATGATCGAACGGCACCAGCACGTCGTCGAACACGACGTCGTGGCTGCCCGACGCGCGCAGCCCAAGATGGTCCCACGTCTCGACGATCGTCGTGCCGGGCAATCCGGCGGACACCAGCAACAGGCCGATGCGCAACTCCGGCTCATCCGTCTTCGCCCACACCGTGTACCATTTCAGAATCGGCGCGCCGGTCGAATAGATCTTTCGGCCGCTTAGCCGCCAGCCGGTCTCGGTCTTTCGAGCTGTCGTCGCCGGCAGACCGCCGCGCGACGGCGAGCCGAGATCCGGCTCGACCCGCAACGCGTTGATCAGCGACACGCCTTCGACGCTCTCGCGCGCCAGCTTCCGCGACAGACGGCCCGGCCAGCGCGTGCTTCGCGCCATCACCAGATGCTGGATGTAGTGCATCGACAACACCAGCGCCGTCGACGGATCGGCCTTGCCGATGATGTTGATGACGCGGGCGGCCTCACTCGCATTCGCACCAGCGCCACCCAGGGCGGCGGGCACTGTCAGAGCCAGCAATCCTGCTTCGGCAAGTTGCGCGAAATTCTCGAACGGAAAGCTGGCATCCCGATCATGTTGGGCCGCCCGCGCCGCAAATTCTGACGCGAGCAAACTTGCGCATGCAATGAAGGACGGCCCTGCATCGGCTGCCGCTGGCTTTCGCAGCGAACTGCCTTGAACATTCACCATGTCGCATCCAATCCGAGCAATCCCAAAATGTTGCGGCGGAGGTCGGCGAGATAGGGATCGCCGCGGTGCCGCGGGTACGGTCGGTCAACCGTGATGTCGGCGTTGATGCGCGCCGGGCGGTCGCTGAAGACGATGACGCGGTTGGCGAGGAATACCGCTTCCTCGACGTCATGGGTCACCAGCAACGCAGTGAAGCCGGTTCGCTGCCACAGCGACAGGATTTCGGTTTGCATCGTGATGC
>NZ_JANXTC010000020.1:0-5326 GCF_025356345.1 Tardiphaga sp. | reverse complement strand
GGGAGAGCGATCGGCGGCCAGCGCGCGGATGTGATGGGCGGTGAGCTGCGGCTGCTTGGCGAGCAGCGCGAGAATAAAGGTGCGAACCTCGCCGCCATTGGCGCGATCGAGCGCGCCGGTGCCGCGGCGCGCCTTGCTGCGATCGACAGCCAGCGCCGATCGGCGGCCGGCCTGGGCGAGACTGCGCCAGCGCGCCAGCGTGCGCGGCGTCAGGCGCTTCACTTCCGACGCGATCCAGCCGGCCAGCGACAACGCGCCGGCATTGTACTGATCACAAAAATACCGGTCGGCGCGCTTGCGGCCAAGCCCGGCCTGCGCGGCGACATTGTCGGCCAGCGCCAGGATGGCGAGGCGCGCGTCGCGGGCCTCCGCCGCGCTGCCGCTGAGCCGGGCGGCGGCGGGCTCGCTCTCCGCCTCGCGGGCGATGCAGGCGGGCACCGCGACGGCGTCGATGCGGCGGCCGATATAGGCGACGCGGGCTTCCGCCGGCAGCGAGTCCACGGCGTATTCGACGCCGCCGCCGCGATGTTTGCGCGGCCGGGTGATCCATCCGCCGCGCTCCGCCGCGAACAGCACGCCGCGCTTCGACGCCGGCAATCCCGGCAGCGCGAGGGCGGCGATTTCAGCGGCTGACAGAAACATCCGCAGCGGCCCGGTGTCCCTGCCGCCGGACGCCGGCGCGACCAATGGAGCGCGCGTCATCGGCCGGCCCTCCATTCGGCATCCGCGACGTTGATTTCGCGGTCGAGACGGTCGCGCGCCTCGCGCGCCATTTCGCGGCGGATCAGCGCCACATATCTGGCGGAGATCGCAACCACATCAGTGTCGGCGAGCAGCGCGTTGATCAGGCGGACATCGCGGGTGACCACGAACAACGCGATCAGCCGGTGCGCCGGAATGTTGTTCTTCTCGTTGGCCGTCGAGGTGTACTGGTCGAGCATGGCCACGCTGATATGTTCGCCGAGATAGTCGGCCATCAGCTGCGCGATGACATCGCGCGCATGTTTCGATTCCCGGATCGCCTCGGCCGCCGCGCGGGCGATGCGCGCGGAACATTTCGCGGCGCGCACGCGCTCGGGCGCGAAGCGCTCCACCACCTCCGGCGGCGCATATTCGCTGAACATGTCGACGGTGCCGGAGTCGCGGGCGCGCTTCATGGCCGCCCCGCGGGATCGACAGGGCCCAGCCCCCGCCGGATGGCGACCAAGCGCGGCAACACCAGGGTGTAGCCGTCACCGCTTTCACTGGCACCGATGCGGAGACCGTCGAAGGCCAGGATATGCTGGCGGCCATCTGCACGATCGCGCACCGTCAGGCTGCAGCGGTCGACCGCGATCAGGTCGACAGTGAGGCTGACATCGTCGGCGCGCCCGGCTGTCATCGCCGCGCTCCCGCACGGTTCAGTTTGCGGCGGCGTTTCTGACTCGACCTCGGCCGCGGGCCGGATGTACGAGTCGGCGCAGTCAGCACGCCTTCGGACGTGAACCAATACGGCCAGAGCGCATGCAGCGAGACCCCCAGCTCTCTGGCTATGATTTCGTTGGACGGCTTTCGGGGGTAGGACAGGGCTGAACGCAACGTTCCCTCGTGGAGACCATTGTCTCGCGCCAGCTGGGCCAGGGTTGTGTTCTGCTTGTGAATGGCGGCGACGATGTCGGCGCGATGCCAGCCGGGGGAAGCCATCTGCGAGGTGCCCTGAAATGGAGATCGCTCAGGTTGTTTTATTTCAGATATGCTACGAACGAAGCAGGTTTTACCGAATATGACAAAAAAAGCAACCGGTTTGAAGTCAGATATTACCATATCTGCAAATATTACGTCGGACGACGGTAAAAAACGTTTAGGAATCAGGCAGATTCGGGAATATGTCGATCTGCTGGAAAGCTTGCCGGACGGCGCGGCCCTGCCCGACTGGTCGAGACTGACGATCGGCGACCGTTTCGGGATTACGCTGCGACTGGTCCCGGCGGCGCAGCGCGAGCAGCTGCTCGGCAAGTCGGCGTCGACCTACAGCCGCTATGAGCAGGGCATGGATATCCCGCTGACGGTCGTGGCCACGTTGTCGGCCGAAACGGAAATCCCGCTGGATTGGATCGTGAGCGGTCGCGCCATGGATCGGCGGACGTCATCGGCCGATGCGGCGCCCGCCCCTGCGCGGTCCGATGGCGACGATGTGCCGATCCAGAAACTCGCCTTCAAGGCCGCGGCCGGCAACGGCGCCCTGATGCTCGACGACGGCTCCAGCTACGTGAATTTTCCGCGCGTCGTGCTGCACCAGCACGGCGTCGCGCCGGGTCATGCCAGGCTGATGCAGGCCAGCGGCGAGAGCATGCGCGAGACCATTTCGGACGGCGACCTGATGCTGGTCGATGTCTCGCCGGCGGCCACGCAGATCGCTGACGGCAAGATCTACGTGTTTTCGGTAGGCAACGAGGCCTACGTCAAGCGGTTGAAGCGCAGCGGCGACGACGTCATCATGATCGCCGACAACCGCGACATGTTTCCGCCGGAGACCGTGCCGAAGGAGCTGCCGTTGCGGATCTATGGACGGGTGAAATGGGCGGGGCGAGGTCTTTAGCAGCGCTGCTACTGCTGGCGGGCGCGCTGGGCGCGGCGCCGGCGCGGGCTGATGATGCGACACTGGCGATATGCGGGGCGTTGACCGACAGCGTCGCGGAGTTGATCCGGTCCGGCCAGATGGCGCAGGCGCGCCGCGCGACGCCGCAACTGCAGCGCTGCCGGCAGTTGCAGCAGCAGGCGCGCGACCGCGACGCCAGGCGGATTTTGCAGCTCCGCGAGCCACCTCCGGCTGCCGCACCGAAGTGAATCGGGCACGGCGCCAGGGCGTGCTGTTAAATTCGGGATGTCCGCTCCAAGGGGTGAAACAGCCTCTCGTTGATTGTCCCGCCATGCCGGGCTTTGACCCGAAGCGGACAATGTTGCTGGGGCGATCTTTGTATCTTGTTATTTCTTTCCAACGTCGACGAAGCTCAACCCCTTCAAGTCCACCTGCCGGCAGGCATCCTTCAAGGTCTGATCACAGATGATCGTGACTTCCATAAACTTCATCCGGAAGACATGCGCGGACCTGACAGCCTCGTCCCGGAAGATCAATCGCGTCGGACCTGTTAGCACGTACATCTTTCCAGCTGCATCATCGAACATCCGAAACTCTGAGGCCTGCTCGTCAAGCGCATCGAGGGTCCGAACCACGTTGCAGAGCCAGCGCCGCGGCCCTGCGGTGCCGTCGGACAAAATGACGTCGCATGAGGCAAAGCCGAAGGCGGTCGGATCAACCCGCTCCAGAACCGCTTTCATGGGATCGGAAATCAGCCAGTGTCCGACATATCCTTCAATATCACGCGGCGGACGGCCAAGCTTCTTAGCGAATAGAAATCGCGGCGCCTCCGGCAATTGCGAGTAGTAGGGATCTCCATCCCAGTTATATAGATAGCGCTTTACAGCGTCGGCGTTCTCCAGCCTAAGCCCTGGGCTTCCCCCCGAACATAGTCGGCGTCCATTTTGTAAAAGCTTCGCCTCTTCGGCTTACGCGCACCCTTAACTTGCCTCGACGTCTCGTCGGTCATATCCATGCCTCTCCAGCGCCATACGGCGTCGTCACCGGCAGCCACGCAACACACACCCGGTTCCAGAAATCAAGTTCATTGCCTTCCGCCTTTGGCACTTAGCCGATATGCTGGTACGCGGCGCTGGAGTCCGTTTCTCGCGGTGAAGCGGACAGGCAAGCGGCTTTATCAGTACAAGCCCTAGCCCCGCGTTTTGCGCATTTCGGGATTCCCGGTTGCTTTCTCAGTTCGATGGCGCCCGAACTTGCGCGACACGTTGAAAACCCGCGCAATCAGCCTTGAAGTGGCGGATCCGCCGAACCGGGAATCGCCGGCCTTACTTCCCCGTAAGGATTCCTGGTTGGCCTGGACGGCGGTTGTTTCGCCGGGGAATCCGCGCCGCATCGCCCCGCCCTGCCATTCGAACTTGCACGGCCCGTGGCCCTTCGGCTCCCGCGGAATCGCGCGAAAGCCTAACTAAACCAAGCGTTTCCCGCCGCTTCCCCGATATTCCCGGCTGATCCCGATTTGCGCCACTCAAACTTGCGCGTCACATGTGGTGCCAGCCATTGCGCCAGCGCGTGGCCGACGCGCGCGGCCAGCGGCAGCACGGTCTGGCGGAAGAACACCCGGTTGGCTTCCTGGTAATTGGCAAAAGTGTTGTCGCCGGGAATGCCGAGCAGCATTGGCGGCACGCCGAAGGCCAGCGCGATTTCGCGCGCGGCGGTGTGCTTGGCTTCGAGGAAGTCCATGTCCTTCGGCGACAGCGACATCGGCTTCCAGTCCAGGCCGCCTTCAAGTAGCAACGGCTTGCCGGCATTGATGGCGCCGGCATAGCCGCCTTCCAGCTCGTGCTTCAGGCGATCGAACTGCGCCTCCGACAGCATCGCGCCGTCCGGCCCGGCATAGACCAGCGCGCCGGATGGCCGCGCGGCATTGTCGAGCAGCGCCTTGTTCCATTTCGCCGCGGCATTGTGGGTATCGAGCGCCACCGCGGCGGCCTCGATCGGTGCCAGCCCGTAATGGTCGTCGAGCGGATGGAAGAAGGTCAGATGCAGGATCGGCGGCACCGCGCCGCTTTGCTCGAAGCGCACCGCGCGCCCGCCGACGCTGTACTCATAGGCCTCCGCCCAGCCATCCGGGCCGGGCACCACTTTCACGCGGTCCGGCCGCAGCGCGTAGAGTTCGTGCACCTGGTGATCGAGCGAGACCTGCTCGACATAGGCATTGCCGGCGAGCAGCAGATGCGCATAGAGCATCTCGAACAACACCGCGCCGTCCTGGCGCGGATTGGGCCGCGTCAGCAGCGTCAACAGCGGATGCGCCTCGCGCTCCTGCGCGCCGTCGAACACCAGAAACGGGCACGCCGCGGCATTCTCCGCGATCAGCCGCACCGCGCGATGCACGATGGCATTGTGCAGATATCCCTCGCGCGCCAGCGCCGCGAATTCCCGCGGCGTCCACCGCGCCCGCCCGCCAGATTCATAGGCGAGAATTCTGGCCGTACGACTGGCCTTCGCCTCCGGCGCCGCGAGATAGGCTTTCAGGCGGTTGAACATCACAAATCTCTCCACGTTTCCCGGGCGCGGCGCGGCGGCATCGCCGCGGGCGATGGGGATGCGCCGCAGAACCGGGATCCCGGTTCTGCGAAGCAGCACTGCGTGCCGCGTCGCGCCCGGGACACGGACCAGAGCGCCGCCTGTAGAAGACAAGCCCAGCCACGAACACCCGGCGCGGCGCGCTAAGCTTTCAGGTAGTTG
>NZ_JANXTC010000159.1:0-6186 GCF_025356345.1 Tardiphaga sp. | reverse complement strand
ACAATATTTCGACTTTTTTCAGAACAGAGGGGTACAGGTTTATGTCATCCAAACCATTGATGGCTCCTCGGCTGCCGCTCACGTATTAGACAGACTACTTTCTTATGACCATGAAGAAGATGATGAGCGATGGTTATTGCTATGATGTTCTGGCTCAGCAACAAAATCAGGCCGCCGCTGATCAACAGCAGCACCAGGCCGTAGCCCGCCAGCCGATACACCACCGCATGATAGTCGGCATCGAGATCGTCGATCCACACCCCCGCCGTGATGATCAGCTTCCAGGGCTCGAACTTCTTGACGAAGGTCATCTTCGGCAACGCTTCGGTCCCGCCCGGCCTTGGATAGCCATAGGCCACCAGACCATCCTCACTCGAACTCACGGCATTGCGAAGTTTTTCGGAGATGTAACGGCCGTCCGGCAACTTGTTGCCCATCGTGCCTTCGATTTTCGGGACCGCGGCATTCATGAACCAGATGCCGTCGGTATCGATAATACCGAGATAGGCGGTATGGTTGTCGAACCACATCGCGCGGCTGGCGTCCTTGAACCGTATCATGGCCTCGTCGCGGTTCAGCTTGCCAGCCCTGACCTGGGCGTCGAGCGCCTTGGCTTGCTCGCTCGCCACTTCCACCACAGCCTTCAGCTTGGCAATACGATCCTGCATCATGCGCTCGTAGAGGATCGAGGTAGATGCCCA
Source organism: Tardiphaga sp. (assembly GCF_025356345.1). Lineage (GTDB taxonomy): Bacteria > Pseudomonadota > Alphaproteobacteria > Rhizobiales > Xanthobacteraceae > Tardiphaga. The sequence continues at coordinate 5,485 of NZ_JANXTC010000159.1, read as the reverse complement.
GATCGCCGTCGCAAGCGACAGACCCGTGAGCACAAGCACCAGCAACAGCTTGGTGCGGATACGGATGGAATTGATCATGGCAATGAGCCCCGGCGTAAAATACACGCTGGTATGGCATGGCGACACAAAGATACCGTTAAGCAAATTTGTCCGGTTCCGGACGTGTTCGGCCCGAGAGACCCTCCCGCGCCGACCAATCAAATATCTGCCTGGCTGTGGCGATTTTCGTCGTACACCAGTGAGAGCAAGACGCGACGACCGCGCCGGAACCTGTCAATCACCTTCCAGAGCAGTCCTTCGAGCCGGGTCGGCAGCGCCGCCGCGGATCGGAAGACTGCTAGAATAATTCTATCGATCCACTGGTCGATAGCGCGTTATTCCTCGAGCCGCCCCCCGCCAGATCGACCGGTCCGCCGCCATCAAGGAGCTGCGTTACGAATCGTGCGCGCATATCGCTCATTGTGAAGCGCTCGAGCAGCTTTTTAATCCATTCGACATCAGGCGCCTCATCGGCCAGATCCGGCACGGAGCCCACTGTGCTGCATTTTATTTCCTCGATCGCCTGATCGATGACATGCAGCGTATCGATAACGTGCTCCAGCCGCTGCCTGGTGCGGTCCTGAAACTGAATGCCGGTAACCATTCCGTCAACGTCAGCCGAAATCAGCCCTGCTTCCTTGACGGCATCCGCGACAATTGTCTCCAGACTCGAGCTTCGGCGAAGCAAGGCCGCCATTAACACCTCGAGCCGCTCCTTGGCCTGGATATTGTCGGACAGATCTATGCTGGCGACCCGTTGCAATGTGGAATGCCCGTGTGCAATGCCATCGGTGAGCCCCTTGAGCTCACATTTCATCGATGCGGCAAGGCCTTGCGTGACCTTGGAAAGTTCGCGCACCTCATCGGCCACCACGCGAAATGCCATCCCCGATACTCCGGCACGTTCCGCCTCGATGCGCGCATTCAAGGCGAGCATGTTCGTCGTGTTGTTCACGCTGTCGAGCTGCATCATGCATTTTTCTACCCGCTGAACGTTCGACTTGAGTTCATCCAATGCCGAGACCATGGACATGGAGTCCTTCGAAAGCAGCAGGATCTTTTTCACCACGTCGTCGAGGGTCCCCTCCAGGAGGCCCGCGATTTGAGCGATTGGAACGATCTTGCCTTCGACCTCGATCCCGGAGGCCAGATTGTTGAGGCTGCTGACCCTTTCCGTTTGCTGTTCGGCGCTGACCGAGAGGCGCTGGAAACATCCGCTCAGGGCTTCCGCTTCGGTCTCCACGAAACCAGACGTTTGGGCGATCTCCACCACCAGCGCTTCAATGACGCGTTGCTGCAACGCAGCCAACGACATCCAGCGCTGGAGCAGCACTGTCTGCGGTGGCACCGTCTCCACCTCGAAATGATCCGGCACCGTCGCTGTTGGAATTACCAGATCCGCTCTGGGCTTTCGGCTCAATCCAAACATATCAGACCCTTACGCCGCGTCCGGCGATAGCCTGACAGTGATAAAGTACCTGTCCGGAAATCTTGCTGAGCGGCAGTTCGATTTCGGTAGCGCCGCAATCATGCGCTGCTTTGGGCATGCCATAGACCACGCAGCTAGCCTCGTCCTGGCCTATCGTCGACGCGCCAGCACGGCGCATCTCGAGCAGTCCGGCGGCGCCATCCTTGCCCATTCCGGTCAGGATGATTCCCACCGAGTTCGCGCCCGCGGCCTTGGCAACCGCGCGGAACAACACATCGACGGATGGACGATGACCTGATACCGGCGGCTGCTCATGTACCCGGCACACATAATTCGCACCATTGCGGGCCAGTTCCAGATGAAAACCACCGGGCGCTATGTAGACATGACCTGGCAGGATACGCTCTCCGTCCCTCGCCTGACAGACGCTGACGGCGCAACACTGGTCGAGCCGGTTGGCAAACGACGCCGTGAATAGGGCCGGCATATGCTGGGTCACGAGGATGGCCGGGGCATCGGGCGGAAACGAGATCAGCAGTTCCTGAAGCGCCTCGACGCCGCCGGTCGATGCTCCGACAGCAATGAGTTTTTCTGAGGAACTGTAGGTGGCGCCCGGCGACAGACGGGCCACCTTGGGTCTATCCTTGGACATCGGTCGAATATGCGCGCCCGCCGCCGCTTTGACCTTGGATATGATTTCGTCGCGTAGCGCGGCAAATCCATCACTCAACCCGACCATCGGCTTGGCCACGAAGTCCACCGCGCCCATTTCCAGCGCGCGCACGGCGGCATCGGCTCCCTTCTGAGTGAGCGACGATATCATCACGACTGGCATCGGCCGGAGCGTCATGATCTTCTCGAGAAACGCCAGACCGTCCATCCGCGGCATTTCGATATCGAGCGTCACCACGTCGGGGTTCAGCGCCTTGATCATCTCCCGGGCCACGATCGGGTCGGGCGCCGCGCCGACGACCATCATCGACGGATCGGACGACAGGATTTCCGAGATCACCTGCCGGACGAACGCCGAGTCATCAACAATAAGTACGCGGGTTTGCTTCACGTCACGCCCTCAAACAGCTCGGCCGAGCCCGAGATAGGCTCCCTCTGGATTTTCGACTTGTAGAGTCCTTCGTTGCGCACCATCGCCTGCTGTTCCGTACGCTGCAGCTCGAGCAACATGACCCGGCCGGTGAAGGGGAAATAATGGACTCGACGCGCCAGGCTGCCGCGCAGGTGGCGGGCGACGATCGGCAGATTTTCGGCGATAAGGTAGGCCTCGACAAAGTCGGCATTGCCGTGGCCGATGTTGCTGGTTGCTCCCGTCATCACGTTTCCACCACCGAACACCTTGATCTCCAACCGTTGGCGGAGGCCTCCCTGAAATAGGACATCGTTGATAAGGCGCTCCATGGCGACATTGCCGTAGCGCATGCTCCCCGATTCCGGATCCCGACAGCCGCGCACGGGTTCCGGCAACATAAAATGGTTCATGCCGCCGACTCCCGCGACAGGGTCCCTGATGCAGGCCGTGACACAGGATCCAAGAATGGTGACAAGCATCTCATCCGGATTTGCCGTGACGAAATGTTCGCCCGGAAAAACCTTGACGGCGATCGCGTTGAAACGCGGATCCCAGTATCGGCGTGTCGTACACGTGACGTGACCGGCCTCCGGCAGAGCCGGCACGCGTGTGCGATCTGCTCGGCCATTACTCATCTCGCCCTGCGATAGATAGTGCGCCCGACCAGATCGAAGCGGTCGGTCACGTTCAGGAGACTCTCGGAGTGTCCAACGAACAGCCAGCCATCGGGCTTCAGCATGTCAGCATAGCGATCAAACAGCCGGCGCTGCGTTGGCTTGTCGAAATAGATCACCACGTTCCGGCAAAAGATGACGTCGAATGGTCCGCGCATTGGCCAGCTTTCGAGCAGGTTTAATGGAGCAAACATGATCAGCGACCGCAGTTCCTCGTTCATCGAGGCGGGTTCATCCGGCCGGCCGTTCATGAAGCGCTTGCGGTGCGCCGGCGGAATCGACTCAATCCGGTCGGCGTCGTACAGGCCTTCCGCGGCGTGTGCCACGACATTGGTATCGAGGTCGGTCGCAAGAATCTTGACGTCCCAGCCCGTAAGCGAGGGCCGATGGTCGCGCAACGTCATGGCGATCGTATAGGGCTCTTCGCCGGTCGAGCACCCGGCCGACCAGATTCTGAGTCGACGGCGCCCGTTGCTGCTTGCCTCGGCGAGCACCGGAAGGATGGTCTTCGAGAGATAGTCGAAATGGTGCGGCTCACGGAAGAAGTTAGTGTGATTGGTGGTGATGGCGTTGATCAGATTGTGGCGTTCGGCTTCGCCCTCCGGCCCCTCCAGAAGCCGGCAATATTGCGCGAAGTCCGACAGCCCGAGAATGCGTAGCCGCCGGCCGAGGCGACCATGAATGAACGCGCGCGTTTTTTCGCTAAGCACAATGCCAGCCGTGTCCATCACGAGCTTGACGATGTGGCGAAAGTCGCCATCCTGAAGCGCGTATTCCGATCCCACGTGACCAACTCCACTACCGATACGCCGGACTATCGATTGATAATCCGGCGGTCCTCCGTCAGTCCTAGAACTGCTTCCAGTCCGCATCACTTGCGCCGGCGACCCGGCGTCGCACGACGGGCTCCTCCGCGGCCTTCTGCGGCCTCGGCGTTTCGACCTGCGGGCGCTGGAATCGCGACGTCGGTACAGGGGCTTTCACGCCGCGCAACGAACGGTCGACGACGGGATTGCCGGTCGGCTTCATCCGCGTCTGCGCGGGCGCATAGCCCCTGTTGAATTCTTCGGCGAGCAGGAACTGGCCGACCATCTCGGACATCGCGCCAGTCTGGTCTTCCATCGACTTCGCCGCCGCCGCCGCCTCTTCGACCAGTGCCGCGTTCTGCTGCGTGACCTGGTCCATTTGCGTGACCGCGTTGTTGACCTGCTCGATGCCGGCGCGCTGTTCCTGCGAGGCGGCGGAGATTTCGGCCATGATGTCGGTGACGCGCTTTACCGACTGGACGATCTCTTCCATGGTCTTTCCCGCGGTATCGACCAGCCGGGAGCCGGACTCCACCTTCGAGACGGAGTCTGAAATCAGACCCTTGATCTCCGTGGCGGCATTGGCGCTGCGCTGGGCCAGATTCCGAACTTCCGCTGCGACCACCGCGAAACCGCGGCCCTGGTCGCCGGCACGCGCCGCCTCGACGGCCGCGTTGAGGGCCAGGATGTTGGTCTGGAACGCGATCTCATCAATTACACCGATAATATCGGCGATCTTGCGGCTGGCATGGGTAATGCTGCCCATGGTTGTTACCACTTCGGCGACCACCAGACCGCCCTTGACGGCGACGTCGGACGCCGACGATGCAAGCTTGTTGGCCTGCTGCGCGTTCTCGGCATTCTGGCGGACGGTCGCGGTCAGTTCTTCCATGCTGGCCGCGGTCTCTTCCAGGCTCGCCGCCTGCTCCTCGGTTCGCTGCGAGAGGTCGGTGTTGCCGGTGGCGATCTCGCGCGCGGCGGTGGTCAGCGTCTGCGCTGTTTCCGTTACCTCACCGAGCACCGACGACATGGTGTCAAGCAGGCCATTGACGCCTTCGCAGAGCTGGGCGATCTCTCCGGTCTTGCCTTCCAGCGGGATTCGATTGCGAAGATCATTTTCCTTCGCCGCGGTGACGACGTCCTGGGTTTGCGCGACGGCGGCCTGCAGCACCTCCGCGGCCTTGACCTCGGCGGTGATATCGGTGGCGTATTTCACCACCTTGAACGGCTTGCCGTCCGGGCCCATGATCGGATTATAGCTGGCCTGAATCCAGACTTCCCGGCCGCCCTTGCCGATCCGCTTGTAGCGGCCGGAATCATATTCGCCGCGTCCAAGCTTGTCCCAGAACAGGCGGTATTCCGGGCTTTGCCGGTAGGCCAGATCAACGAACAGCGAATGATGCTGGCCGACCAGTTCGCCGGCGACATAGCCCAGGGTGTTGAGGAAATTGTC
>NZ_JANXTC010000017.1:0-31351 GCF_025356345.1 Tardiphaga sp. | reverse complement strand
CGTCCTTGCGAGGTCAGGGAAATCCAATTGGCTTTACCTGACCTCGCAAGGACGGGGAAATATTTGAGTTTACCCGTTTTATTTCGACGGGCGTGTCAGTCGCAGCCGGCGGTGGGTGCGCGGCAGGAACTGGGCGCCCTGTTCGCCCAGAAACTGCTGCATGGCCCGCGCTGGCGGCAGCAGCACCTTGTCGCGGCGCGAGACCACGAACCATTGCCGTACAATCGGCAGCCCGATGACGTCGAGCATCACCAGCCGGCGCTCGTCGAGCTCGGTTGCCACGGTGTGCGCCGAGATGAAGGCGATGCCGAGCCCGGCGATCACCGCCTGCTTGATGGTCTCGTTGCTGCTCATCTCCATGCCGATCGTTGGTCGGATAGTCGCGGATTCGAATAATCGCTCCATCAGCCCACGAGTGCCCGAGCCTGCCTCGCGCGTCAAAAACGTTTCCTGCGCCAGCTCGCTCAACGCCATGCGGGGCTTCCGCGCCAGCCGATGTCCCGTTGGCGCGATGATGACATGGGGGTGGTCGCCGATCAGGCGGACGTCCATCTCGACGTCGATGGGCGGCCGTCCCATGATGGCGAAGTCGAGACCGTAGCCGAGCAGGGCCGCGCCGATCTCTTGGCGGTTGCCGATTGTCAGCCGGACCTCGACCTTCGGATGCAAGCGGGAAAATCCGGCGATCGCGAACGGCACGAAGTATTTCGCGGTCGATACAGCGCCGATCGAGATCCGCCCCGCCGTCTTGCCGGCCATCATTTCCAGCGACGTCGCGCATGCCGCCATCGCCGCCTCGATGCGTTCTATCAGCGCCAGCACTTCGCGCCCGGCGTCGGTCAGGAGCATGCCGTCGCCGGTGCGCTGGATCAGCGGCAGGCCGGCCAGCGCCTGCAGGTTGCGCAATTGCAGCGTGACGGCCGGCTGGGTCAGATGCAGCTTGCCGGCCGCGGCGGTGATGCTGCCGCTGGCCTGCAGGGCCGCCAGCGCCCGCAACTGCCGGATCGAGACGTCGCGAAAGCGCTTTGACATATAGGGAAAACTTTCTTCATAGCCAATATAATGAAATTCTCCTTATTTACCGGCGGCCGTCAATATCTGTGGGCAACAGGAGCGGTCGCCCTCGGGCGGGTCAATGCCACAACGCCTCGTGTCAGAAGGGGCAGAGCATTTCCTGGGAGACGATCATGACCGACGACCTGACGCTGTTTGCACATACCAATACCTTCGCGGGGCAGGATCCCGTGCGGCTGGCCGTGGCCGCGGCGGTCGACGCCTTCGCGGCGGCCTCGATCGAGATTTCCGAGCTGATCGGCCGCGGCGCGCTGGCCGGGATTACCGGCGCGGCGCAGGGCGGCGAAAACGCTGATGGCGACGTGCAGAAAGACCTCGACGTCCGTGCCGACCAGATCATCCGCGTGGCGCTGAAATCCGTGCCCTACGCGGCGCTGGCTTCCGAGGAAGCCGAGACCTATGAGGTCGGCGATGAATCGGCGCCGATCTCGATTGCCTATGATCCGCTCGACGGCTCGTCGAACATCGAGACCAACATGACGGTGGGCACGATCTTTTCGATCATGCCATCGACCGCGGGCGAAACACCTTTCAACGGCAAAGGCAGTGCCCAGATCGCCGCCGGCTTCGTGGTCTACGGCCCGCAGACATCTTTGGTGCTGACGCTCGGCAATGGCGTCGACATTTTTACGCTCGACCGAGCGGAGAAGACCTATCGGATGATCCGGCAGCGCGTGCAGATTCCGGTGGAGACCGCCGAATATGCCATCAACGCCTCAAACTACCGCCACTGGGAGCAGCCGGTGCGGGATTTCGTCGATCAATGTCTCGCTGGCGAGGAAGGCCCGCGCAGCAAGAACTTCAACATGCGATGGATCGCCTCTTTGGTGGCGGAGGCCTATCGCATCCTGATCCGTGGCGGCGTGTTCTTGTATCCGTCCGATGCGCGGAAGGGGTATGCCGACGGCCGGCTGCGGCTGCTCTATGAAGCCCATCCGATGGCCTTCATCCTCGAGCAGGCCGGTGGCGGCGCCATCAACGGCCGCGAGCGCATCCTCGATCTGGCGCCGACCTCCATTCACCAGCGCGTACCGTTGATCATGGGGTCGATCGACAAGGTGCGGCGCATCGAGCTATTCCACCTTGATCCCGCCGCTGCGAGCAAGGCCGATCCGTTGTTCGCGCGGCGGGGACTTTTCCGTGTCTAGAGGGCGTTGATGTCGCGAAGGCATCCGATCATCTCGATCACCGGCTCGTCGGGCGCGGGCACCACCGGCTGGCCGGCGTCGACCACAGCCATGCCGGCACCGTGGTCGGCAAGCTGGAGGGAGATCCCGCCACCATGCGCGGCTACTACGACATCTGCGGCGAGGATCACAACCCGATGCGGCTCGAGCACGGCGTGTTCTTCGAGCAGGACTGGGCCAGCCTCAACAAGCTGATGCCGGTGGCGTCCGGCGGCATCCATGCCGGGTAGATGCACTAGTTGCTCGATCATCTCGGCGAGGACGTCGTGCTGCAGTTCGGCGGTGGCACCATCGGCCATCCGCGGGGCATCCAGGCCGGCGCCACCGCCAACCGCGGGGCACGCCGCCGTCGATCGGCCGGAGGGCCAGCGCTACGGTGGATCATAAGCGCGCTGGAATCCGCCGAAACCAATGAGGCGCCGGTCGAACGCATCGACCTGCGCCGCGAATTCAACGACGGCGGGATCGGCGGAATTCTCGATCAGCTCAATCGCGAGTGGGTCGGGCTGAAGCCGGTGAAGACGCGGATCCACACCGCGCCGAAGACGAAAAAATATTGAAGAAGGCGATGGGGGCGTGCTGTTCATCGAGTAGGCCTATTACCGGCACCGGCCGGACAACGAGCGCGACTACGACCAGGAGGCGATCGAGATCCTGCCGCAGGTAATGGAAAGCCAGCGCGAGGATCTGCCGGTGATCCTGGCCGGCTACGGCGACCGCATGGACAAGTTCTTCGCCAGCAATCCCGGCTTCCGCTCGCGGATCGCGCATCACATCGACTTCCCGGATTACTTCGACGAGGATCTGTTATCGATCGCCGAGCTCTTGCCGCGGGAGGTGAACTACCGGTTCACGCCGGAATCCTCCGACACCTTCGTGCGCTACATCGCCTTGCACAAGACGCAGCCGCTGTTCTCCAACGCACGCTCGATCCGCAGTGGCTGGACCGTATCCGCCTGCGCCAGGCCAACCGGCTGGTCGCCGATCTCGACCGCGTACTCACCGCCGATGGTATCATGTCGATCGAGCCGTCCGACGTGTTGGCAAGCCGCGTGTTTGGAGCCCTTCAAAACCGACGGTGCTTGAGGCCTTCTAAGGCAGGCGGATGGAAAGGCGTTGAGTGACGTTGGCACAGGTCGTAGAAATTCGCGGGGTCGCAAAGGATAAGCCACATGCTTGCGCAACATATCAATGTCTCGGATATCATCGATGAAAGTACGGCGCGGAGCTATCTTCACCAGACGATCATGGCGACGTTCTGCCGGGTGCTGGCTTCTTCGCGCCTGCCGCCCGGCGTGGTGATGCGCCTGTTGGCCAGCGCGCTCGGCGCGACCTATCGCGAAGTCGCCGCCGCCCATCAGGATGGGGGGTGTCCGTGTGGCTGGTGCCCGCTGCCGGTCATCGATATCGAGACGCTGTGCGGCTGTCTGGTCGAGGCCGCGACCATTCACCGGGCGGGCGATCTGTCGGGAATGGTCGCGGCCGGCCGCGCCTGAGCGCGCCGCCCGCGTTAAATTTCGGCAAACAGCATATTTTATCGCCTTGCTTATATTGCGTCGCACCCTAAATTGGGCGGGTCCGATCAGATGATGCGGGAGAGATCGGTGTTGGCTTCGCCAGTGCCGGCGCCGAAGGAGCAACCCCCCGGGAAACTCTCAGGCACCAGGGACCGCATCATTGGACAATCTGGAGAGAGGCGCTTCGAGCGTCCACCGAAGGGGAAGTCTGCGGCTCCGGCTGCGGATAAGCTCTCAGGTACCGTGACAGATGGGGATCGCCGGCCGGGATAATATCCGGGCCACGTCCTGTCTCGAACGAAAGCTGCCTTAATGTCCCATATTGCCGTGATCGGCGCCGGTATCACCGGCGCGACGACCGCCTATGCCTTGGTTGAAAAAGGTCACACCGTCACCGTGTTCGACCGTCATCGCTATGCTGCGATGGAAACCTCTTATGCCAATGGCGGGCAGTTGTCCGCCAGCAATGCCGAAGTCTGGAACCATTGGTCGACCGTGCTGAAAGGAATCGGCTGGCTGTTTCGCCGCGATGCGCCGTTGTCGCTGAATCTCACGCCGAGCTGGCACAAATATTCCTGGCTGGCCGAATTCGTCGCCAACATCCCGAACTACCGCGCCAACACCATTGCCACCACGCGGTTGGCGATCGAGGCGCGCCAGCATCTACTCGGCATGGCCGAAAAGGCCGGCATCGACTTCGATGCCGAGACGCGCGGCATCCTGCACATCTATCACGACGCCAAGGGTCTCGAGGTTGCAACCAAAGCCAACGCGCTGCTGGAAGAGGGCGGTCTGACCCGCCAGATGGTGTCGCCCGACGAGATCCGCAGCCTGGAGCCGGCGCTGAAGGGCCGCTATGCCGGCGGTTTCTTCACGCCGTCCGATTTCACCGGCGACATCCACAAATTCACGCGCGGTCTGATGGCCTATTGCCAGCGTCGCGGCGTGACCTTTGTGCATGATGCCGATGTCTCGACACTGGCAGCCTCAAGCGAGGCCGTCGATATCGGTTGGACCGATCTGGCGGATGCGCGGCGACGCGCCGAGAACGCCCGTTTCGATGGCGTGGTGATCTGTGCCGGCATTGCCAGCCGCAAGCTCGCCGCGATGCTCGGCGATCGCGTCAACATCTATCCGGTCAAGGGCTATTCGATCACCGTCGAACTCAACGACGAGGACAATCAGCGCGCGGCGCCGTGGGTCAGCCTGCTCGATGACAAGGCGAAAATCGTGACCAGCCGGCTTGGCGTCAACCGCTTTCGAGTCGCGGGCACCGCCGAATTCAACGGCGCCAACCGTGACATCCGCGCCGATCGCGTTCAGCCGTTGATCGACTGGACCCGAAAACTGTTTCCGGGAATCGACACCAGCCGCGTAGTTCCGTGGGCCGGGCTGCGACCGATGTTGCCGGACATGATGCCGCGCGTCGGTCCGGGCCGGAAGCCGCGCGTGTTCTACAACACCGGCCATGGCCATCTCGGCTGGACGCTGTCGGCGGCGACGGCGCAGATCGTGGCCGATCAGGTCACGCTCGGCGTGCCGGCGCAGACCGCCCGTGCGGTAACAGCGGACATGCGCACCGCCGCGGTAAATGCGTAACCGGATGGTGTGGCGGACGGCGTGGTAAATCCTTTAAGCATGAAGTAACTTGGCCCGATCCTTGAATGGCGAGCTTGTCGCCATCGGTGCAAAGTGACCTCATGACCTCGACCGCCAGCCTTGAAAAAGTAGCTCACAGTCACCCCGTCTGGCGCGAGGTGGCGCGGGCGCTCGCGGATATCGGCGCGAAGCGCTGCTTCGGCCTGGTCGGCGGGGCCAATTTCAAGGTCACGCTGGCGCTGACCGAACTCGGCGTCGATTTCATCGCGGCGCGCCATGAGGGCGGCGCGGTGTCGATGGCCGATGTCGCTGCGCGGCTGTCGCGCCATCTGACGATTGTCAGCGTCACCGCGGGGCCCGGCCTCACCAACGCCATCACCGGCATCGGCGAATGCGCCAAGAGCGATACGCCGCTGCTGGTGCTGGCCGGCGACGTGGTGCTCGGCGACATCCATTCGGCTTTCGCCTTCAATCAGGCCGAACTGGTGCGTGCCGTCGGTGGCGTGTGGCGGCAAATCGCTGATCCGCACACCGCCTATACGGACACTTGGCGCGCGGCCTCAGAGGCGCTGCGCGAGCGCAAGCCGGTGGTACTCAGCCTGCCGGTGGATGTGCAGGAAAAAACCGTTTCGGCCACGTTGGGAAAAAAACACCCTCCGATCAACCCGAGGCTGCCGCTCAACGCGGCGAAGCTCGATGAATTGGTGGCGACTATCAAGTCTTCGAACCGGCCACTGATTCTCGCCGGTCACGGCGCCGTGGTGGCTGACGCCGAGCCGCAACTGATCGCGCTGGCGGATCGACTTGGCGCGCTGCTGGCAACCTCGGTGCAGGCGCACGGCATGTTCGCCGGCCATCCCTGGACGCTCGGCATCGCCGGCGGCTTCTCCTCGCCTGCCGCGGCCGAGCTGATCGCGCAGAGCGACATGATTCTGGCCTTCGGCATGTCGCTGAACATGTGGACCACCAAGAAGGGCAAACTGATTTCGCAATATGCTCAGCTGGTGCAGATCGACGTCGAGAAGGGGCGCATCGGCGTGCATCGTCCGGTCGATCTCGAACTCGAGGGCGATGCCGCTGTGGTGGCGGGTGCCGTGCTGCGTGCGCTGGAGAGCGCCGGGCCGGTCGTTGCCGGCTGGCGCTCGCCCGATGTCGCGGATGTCATCAACGCCAAAAGCAACCGCAATCTGTCTTACGACGACACCAGCGACGACGAGCACATCGATCCGCGTAGCTTGAGCAAGGCGGTCAACGACATTCTGCCGAAGGACCGTACCATCGTTGTCGATGGCGGACATTTTGTCGGCTGGGTCGCGCGCTATCTGTCGGTACCGGATGTGCGCGGCTGGTGCATTCCGATCGCGTTCCAGTCGATCGGGTTGGGCCTGGCCGGCGCGATCGGTGCCGCGGTGACACAGCCGGAGCGGCTGACCGTGCTGGCGGTCGGCGATGGCGGCTTCCTGATGGCGATCGCCGAGCTGGAAACCGCGGTGCGATTGAAAACGCGACTCTGTATCTTCATCTATAATGATAGCGCCTACAGCGCCGAGGTGCATCATTTTGTGCCTGAGGGCTATTCGGCGGCGATGGCGCAATTTCCCGTGACCGATTTCGCCGCCATCGCACGGGGCTACGGCGCCGATGGCGTCGTGGTGCGAACCCTCGCCGATCTCGCGCAACTGCGGCGCTGGGTCGACGACGGCGCGCATGGCGTCTTCATTATCGACGGCCGCATCAATCCGACGCTGATCGCCGACTGGTACCGCGAGATCTTTGGCGCGGCGAATCTGTAGGTTCGAAAGAGCGCTCTTTATAGCTGTCATTGCGGGAGATCTCGCGACGAAGCAGTCCTGTCCTTTTTCGCTTCCTGGATTGCCGCGTCGCGGAGTTTAAGTAACCGTAGCGGTCTCCACATCCTGTAGCCACGCCTTCGCCACGGTCAGATCAGCCTGCGATAATTGATGACCGACCGGGAGTACCTTCTGCTGCACGTCGGCGCCGGCCTTCGTCAGCATCGTCGCCAGAGCCGCCGAATTAATGGGCGGGATGATCGGGTCGGACTGTCCGGACACGATCAGAACCGACTTTCCGTGAAGGTCTGGCGGCGTTGCATCCTTCAGTGGCACCATGGCCCGCAGCAAAATTCCGCCGGCCAGCGCTTCCGGCCGCCGCAGCATCATCGCCGCGGCAATGTTGGCGCCGTTCGAATAGCCCAGCGCGATCGGCGCTGGGAGATCGTAGCGTTTGCGTGCTTCGATGATGAAGTCCGCCAGTTCGTTGGCGCGGCGCTTCACGTCGTCTTCATCGAACACGCCTTCGGCCAGCCGGCGGAAGAAGCGCGGCATGCCGTGCTCCAGCACCTGGCCGCGCACCGAAAGCAGCGTCGCGCCGGGTGCGATGGCTCGGCCCAGCGGCAGCAGGTCGTTCTCGTCGCCGCCGGTGCCATGCAGAAGCAGTAGCGGCGTCGCTTCGCGCCGGTTGCCCGGCGCGAAGCGATGAATGTGGGACAGTTCGTGGCTCATCACACGGTTTCCTTGTCGAGCGACGGCAGCACCTTTTCGATTTCCGCGCGGTGCTTCTCCAGAAACGCTGGCAGCTTCAGGTGCTCGCCGAGCGATTCGACGGGCTCGTCGACGGCGAAGCCGGGGACATCGGTGGCGATCTCGAACAGGATGCCGCCCGGCTCGCGGAAATACACCGAGCGGAAATAGTTGCGGTCCTTCTGCTCGGTCGGCTGCTGGCCAAACTTCTCCACCAGCTTGCGCGACATCGCGGCCTGGTCGGCGTCATCGACAGCGCGGAACGCGACGTGATGCACCGAACCCGCGCCCTGCCGACCCGGCAGGAAGCCACCGGCCGCATAGATGTCGACGATACCGCCCAAGGCTTCGTTGGCCTTGAACCGGATGATCGAGCCTTCGCGGCCGGTCTCGGCAAAGCCGAACACGTCGGTGAGGATCGCACCGGTCTTCTCGGCCTTTTCCAGTAGCAGCGTCACACCGTGAAAGCCGCGGATCGCATGCTCGGCCGGGACGTCGCCATTGCTCCAGCCTGCTTCATCTTCCGCCCCGGGAATGCCGACCAGAGCGAGGCTCATGCCGTCGGGATCAGTGAATGGCAACACGGATTCGCCGAAACGCTTCTCCAGCGCCTCATGCGCAATGCCCTTTTCGATGAAGCGATGCGTCCAGTAGCCGAGCGAACGCGCCGGCACCCGGAACGAGGTCTGCTGGGTCTGGCCGACGCCGGCGCGGCCGGCTGCGGCATTTTCCCAAGGGAAGAAGGTGAGGATGGTGCCGGGATGACCAGCCTCGTCACCATAATAGAAGTGATAGGTACCCGGATCGTCGAAATTGACGGTCTTCTTGACGAAGCGCATTCCCAGCGCCCGGGTGTAAAAGTCAAAATTACGCAAGGCGTTACCGGCGATCGCGGTGACATGGTGGATGCCTGGCATGGTGTTTCTCCTGATGCGGAGGGCGCTGTGCCTTCCCGTTGCCGAGATAATTGGGTTGGCAGAAAATTAAGACAATCCGGCCTTTCATGGTATCACTGTCTATGATTGGATGACAATTATGGACAAACTCAACAGCCTTCGCGCTTTCGTCAAGGTCGTCGAGCTCGGCAGTTTCTCCGAAGCCGGGCGGCAGCTGCGGCTGTCGCGTTCGGCGATCTCGAAATATGTCGGCGAACTCGAGCAGAGCCTCGGCGTGCAATTACTGAACCGCACCACGCGCCACGCCAGTCCCAACGAAACCGGCCAGGCCTATTTCGAACGTGCGCTCGCCGTGCTGGCCGATCTCGACGCCGCCGACCAGGCGGTAGCGCAGGTGCAGGCGACGCCGCGCGGGTTGCTCCGGGTCAATGCGCCGATGTCGTTCGGGACACTTCAACTCGGCCCGGCGATCGCCGACTTCATGGCGGAATATCCCGAGCTGCAGATCCAGCTGATGCTGTCGGACGACCAGGTCGATGCCATGCAGGGTGGTTTCGATGTCACGTTGCGGATCGCCGATCTGGAATCGTCCAGCCTGATCGCGCGAAAAATTGTCGCCATTGATCGCGTGATCTGCGCGTCGCCGGAATATCTGGTGCGGCATGGTGAGCCGAATACGCCGGCCGAACTGCGTCAGCATGCGCTGCTGACCTATGGCTTTTTGCTGACCGGCAACCAGTGGAAGCTGACCGGCGAGGGCGGCGACCACTGGATTCAGCCGCGCTGGACGCTGTGCGCCAACAATGCCGAGGTGCTGCGCGACGCGGCCATTGCCGGCAGGGGGGTGGCGCTGTTGCCAACCTTCATCGCCGGCGATGCGTTACGCAAAAAATTGCTGCGCGCCTTCCTCGATAGCTACAAGGCGCCGCCGCTGACATTGTATGCGGTCTATCCGCCGACCCGGCACCTCGCGGTCAAGGTGAGGCTGTTCATCGACTTTCTGGTCGGGCGTTTTGCCGGCGCGCCGCCGTGGGACGCAACGCGTTAGCTAACGCCACATGCCGCGCATGTAGGCGCCGATGTCGACGCGGACGCCGTCGCTGGCGTTGCGGGCAGCAGCTACAATTGCGGTCGGCCAACTGGCGCGCTCGAACAGAGGCAGGAGCCGGTCGGGAATGAATCGCGTGCGCGACGCGTAGACATGGCGGTCGCCCTGCGGGTTTTGCCCATAGGTGAAGAAGCGCTGCGGCACCATCAGGTGCAGCTCGTCCTTGGCGCGCGTCATCGCGACATAGAGCAGTCGGCGTTCCTCTTCAAGCTCGGCTGAGGTGCCGGCGCCGAGATCAGACGGCATGCAGCCGTCGACAACGTTGAGCACATAGACCGATTTCCATTCCTGCCCCTTCGAGGAGTGGATCGTCGACAGGATCAGATAATCTTCATCCAGCAAGGGGACGCCGGCCTGGTCGCTGGTGGCGTCGGGCGGATCGAGCGTGAGTTCGGTAAGGAAGCGTTCGCGCGAGGGATAGCCCGATGCGATCTGCTCGAGCTGGATCAGGTCGGCGCGTCGCGTGGTGGCGTCTTCGTGGATGCGGTCGAGATGCGGCTCGTACCACAGCCGTGCCCGCTCCATCTCGGCGGGCCAGCCAGCGCGGCCACCGCGTAATTCGCGGATCACCTCGACAAAGCCGGTCCAGTCGCTACCGGCGCGCGGCGGCGTCGGCGCCTCGATCAAGGCGTTGATCGGATCGGCTGCGATGGTCATGGCATCCAGCGCGCGTTGCGCGGTGGCGGGGCCGACGCCGGGCAGCAATTGCATCAGGCGAAACCCGGCGACGCGGTCGCGCGGGTTCTCGACAAAGCGCAGCAGCGCGAGCAGGTCCTTGATGTGGGCAGCGTCGAGGAACTTCAGTCCACCGAATTTCACGAACGGGATGTTGCGCCGGGTCAATTCCACTTCCAGCGGACCGGAATGCGACGAGGTGCGAAACAGCACGGCCTGCTGCTTCAGCGTGGTGCCGCTTTCCCGAAGGTCCAGCACCCGCTCGACGATGGCGAGGGCCTGGGCGGTTTCGTCGCGCACGGTGACGAGCTGCGGCTTGATATCGGAGTTACGTTCCGTCCACAAATTCTTGGTGAAGCGCTCGCGCGCCAGTTCGATCACCGCATTGGCGGCGGCAAGGATCGGTTGCGTGGAGCGATAGTTGCGATCGAGCGTGATGATGTCCGCTGGCGGCGAGAACTGGTTGGGAAAATCCAGGATGTTGCGCACCGTCGCGGCGCGAAACGAATAGATCGACTGCGCGTCGTCGCCGACCACGGTGAGGCCGTGCCCGCCTGGCTTCAGCGCCAGCAGGATCGAGGATTGCAGCCGGTTGGTGTCCTGATATTCATCGACCAGCACGTGATCGAAATGGCCGCCGATGTCGGCGGCGAGCAGCGGCTCGGCCATGGTCTGCGCCCAGTATAATAGCAGGTCGTCATAATCGAGCACGTTCTGCTTCTGCTTGGCTTCGACATAGGCGGCGAACAGCTCGCGCAGTTCGGCCGCCCAGGCAGCGCACCACGGAAAATTCGTGCCGAGTACCTGATCGATCCCGATCTCGGCGTTGATACAGCGCGAATAGATCGCCAGGCAGGTGCCCTTGGTCGGAAACCGGCTTGCGGTTTTCGAGAGACCGAGCTGATGTCGAACCCAGTTCATCAGATCGGCGGAATCCTCGCGGTCGTGAATCGTAAACGCCGGATTAAGTCCGATCTGCTCGGCATAGTCGCGCAGCAACCGGGCGCCGATGCCATGGAAGGTTCCGGCCCACGCCAGCGCGGCGGTCATCACGCCGGCCTTGTTGCCCATCACCTTGCGTGAGATCTGTTCGACGCGGCGGCTCATCTCGGCGGCGGCACGGCGCGAAAAGGTCATCAGCAGGATGCGGCGCGGATCGGCGCCGTTGACAATGAGATGGGCGACGCGGTGCGCCAGCGTGTTGGTCTTGCCGGAACCGGCGCCGGCGATCACCAGCAGTGGGCCGGCGGGCGGGTGGTTCCGGTCAGCGTCATGTTGCGCCACGCCGTGCTCGACGGCGCGGCGCTGCTCCGGGTTCAAGACGTCGAGGTATGAAGGCTGTGCGAGCACGATAGGCTGTTCCGAGGCGACGAATCACGCTCGCTGATTCCTGCTTTGTTCGCAATGACGGCGAGGCAGACTTTGTCAGGAACGACCGGAAGCAGGCGGCGCTACGAAGCCTTCTTGACGCGCATCAGTTCGGCGAAGCGCTTGAAGAGATAATGCGAGTCGCGTGGGCCGGGGGAGGCTTCCGGGTGATACTGCACCGAGAACACCGGTTTTCCTTCGAGCTGGATGCCGCAATTGGAGCCGTCGAATAGCGAAATATGGGTCTGCGTCGCGCCTTTCGGCAGGGTGGACTCATCGACCGCAAAACCATGATTCATCGAGGTGATCTCGACCTTGCCGGTGGTCTCGTCCTTGACCGGGTGATTGGCACCGTGATGGCCCTGATGCATTTTCTTGGTCTTGGCGCCGACGGCGAGGCCAAGCATCTGGTGACCGAGGCAAATGCCGAAGGTCGGCGTGCCCGAGGCGATCACCTGCTGGATCACCGGCACGGCATATTTGCCGGTCTCGGCGGGATCGCCGGGCCCGTTGGACAGGAACACGCCATCCGGCTTCAGCGCCATGATGTCTTCCGCCGAAGTGGTGGCGGGAACGACCGTGATCCGGCAGCCTTCGCCAGCCAGCAGCCGCAGGATGTTGCGCTTGATGCCGTAATCGATGGCGACGACGTGGAACTCAGGCGCGGTCTGGCGACCAAAGCCCTTCTCCCATTCCCACGCGGTCTCGTCCCAGGTGAAGCGCTGGCTGGAGGTGACCATCGGCACCAGGTCCATGCCCTCGAGGCCGGGCCATTCGCGGGCTTCCTGCGTCAGCCCGTGGAGATCGAACTTGCCGCTCTGGGCGTGCACCAGCACCGCATTGGGCATGCCCTTGTTGCGGATCAGCGAGGTCAGCGCGCGGGTGTCGATGCCGGAGATGCCGACTATGCCGCGGGCTTTCAGCCAAGCGTCGAGATGTCGCGACGAGCGATAGTTCGACGGATCGGTGATCGCCGAGCGCAGGATCACGCCGCGGGCACCGGGCGTCGCCGCCATGTTGATGGTCTCGATATCTTCGTCGTTGGTGCCGACATTGCCGATATGCGGGAAGGTGAAGGTGATCAACTGCCCGGCATAAGAGGGGTCGGTGAGAATCTCCTCATAGCCCGTCATCGCGGTGTTGAAGCAGACTTCGCCCACGGCCTGGCCTTCCGCGCCGAGGCCGAAGCCCTCCAGCACGGTACCGTCGGCGAGCACGAGTAGCGCGGTCGGTTTGTGGTCCGGCCAGGCTGAGGATGTTTCAGAGGGGGTCATGAGACCACTACATAGTCCCCGCACCCGCCGACGTCAAAGCCGGAAAAGTCGGATTCACATGTAGTGACGCCGGTGGATATGAAAGCATGGCAGCCGGGACGATTGGATGGCGGCGGGGCGGCGGCGATGTGGCGCATTCCGGGTTGGATTATCGGCTTTTTCAAGTCGCCTGTGACGTCGGGTTGATCGGCAAAACAAGCTCGCGGTCGGCGAGTGGATTTTTGAAAAAAGAGACGTGGGATCAAGCAAATAAGCCCTGCGTCGGCTTGCCGGAACGAGGATTCACAGTTAGCAACAATTAACCTTCAGGATTTCTGGATATTTCTGTGCAGCTGGACTATTTCGCCGCGATGGCCGCGCGCTCGGCCGTGGCGCCGGCACGCTGGCGGCGCCCGTTCTGGCGCTGGCTCGACGGGGTGGAGGCGGGGTGGGCGATCCCGCTGCTGATCGTCGTTTTCGCCGCGGTCTGGCTGCTGTTTCTCAATATCGCCTATCTCAGCGGCGATCTGCACGCCGACGCGCTGGAAACCTGGACGCTCGGCCGGCAATTTTCCTGGGGTAATGCCAAACACCCTCCCTTGATGGGATGGGTGGCCAATTTGTGGACGCGGGTGTTTCCGCTCACCAACTGGTCGTTCCAGCTGCTGGCGATGGTCAATGCCGCGGTTGCGCTATGGGCGGTCGATCTGATCGCGCGTCGTTTTGTGCGCGGCGATTCCCGCGCCGTGGTGCTGCTGCTGCTGATGTTGCTCCCGGCCTACCAGTTTCACGCCCAGCGCTTCAACGCCAACACCGTGTTGCTGGCGATTTGGCCGATGACGACCTATTGCTTCCTGCGTTCGTTCGAGAGCCGGCATATCGGCTGGGCGATGGCGACCGGCGCTTGCGCGGCGCTGGCCATGCTGGGCAAATATTATTCCATTTTTCTGGTCGGCAGCCTGGTGCTGGCGGCGCTGATGCATCCGCGGCGCGCTGTCTATTTGCGGTCATGGGCGCCCTGGGTTTCGGTCGTGGCGGGGCTGGTGGTGCTCGGTCCCCATCTGCATTGGTTGAACAGCACGGGCGCCCAGCCATTCGCCTATGCCCTCGAGGTCCATGCTGGCGTCGCCTTTCCGCAGTCGATCTGCGAAGCCGCGACTTTCGTTCTGGGGATCGCCGCGACACTGGCGCTGCCCGCGCTGGTGTGGATTTTGTCGGCCGAGTTGCGGCTGAAGCGGTTCCCCGCTGATTTTCGCGCCTTGAGCCCGGGACTGGTCCTGCTGTTCTGGGTATTTGTCGGCACCGTGCTGCTGCCGACGATCACGACCATTGCCCTTGGCACCGACATGCCCTCACTATGGGCGCTGCAGGGTCTGTTTCTTCCGGCCATCCTGATCGTGTGCGGCGCGAGCTTCGCGCTGGAGCGTTTATATGTCGTCAATCTGGCCGTGTTCGTCGCTGGTATCGCTGCCATCGCGGTGGTGGTCGCCGCGCCGATGCATGCCTATTACCGCAACAATATCCATCCCAACGAACGCAGCTATTATCGGCTCGCCGCGCATCAATTGACGGAGCGTTGGCGGCAGGCGACGGGCCTGCCGCTGGCGTCGGTTTCCGGGGACGACGGGCTGGCCTTTGCCGCGTCTTTCTACAGCCCCGATCACCCGGTCTATCGCCGGCCCTTCCAGTATCAATTTGAATGGGGAATGCCGCGCGTGGCGACGCTGGAAAAAGGCTGGACCGCGATGTGTTTTGCCACGGATACGACATGCACCGCCTGGATGGACCGCGTCGCCGCCTTGCCGGCGAAAGGCGTGCGGTTTGATTTCGAGGCTACGCCTACGTTGTGGGGGCAGTCCGGAATTCCGGCCACCATCACCGTGTTGATGGTGCTGCCGCGCGGCGGTTCGCCCGGCGACGCAGTGTCTCAAGGCGTCGTCGACCTTGGCGCCGGCCATCTCCCGACAGTGCAATGATCGCTTCGCGCGTGGTTGTGCGGGCCGGCCAAAACGCCTAGATCGGGCCAACCGGATTTCGACCTGGTGTTGAGCCGGTCTTGACCTGGCGCCGCCCTCGCGGCCCATGAAGGAGACGCTATGCTGCGCGATGACATCAACAACGCCGTCAAGGACGCGATGCGGGCCAAGGACGAGCGCAAGCTGTCCACCTTGCGGATGGTCAACTCGACGATCAAGAACGCTGACATCGAGGCCCGTGGCCAGAGCAAACCGCCGCTGTCGGACGGTGACCTGTTGAGCGTGCTGCAAAAGATGATCAAGCAGCGGCAAGAATCGGTTGAACTCTACGACAAGGGTGGCCGTGCCGAACTCGCTGACCAGGAGCGCGAGGAGATCGCCATCATCTCGGCCTATCTGCCGCGGCAGATGTCGGAGGACGACGTCAAGGCCGCCATCTCGGCGGAGATCGCCGCGAGCGGCGCCGCCGGCATCAAGGATATGGGTAAGGTGATCGCGACGCTCAAATTGAAATATGCCGGTCAGATGGATTTCGGCAAAGCCAGCGGATGGGTGAAAGCCGCGCTGACCGCCTGATTTTGAGCTGAACGAGACGTGGACCCACGGCGATTGCCCCTCCGGCAGTCGCCGTTTCCGGTTGTTGGTGAATGCCGCCACAACTTTGTTAGTTAACCATTATTGAATGGTTACGATTGCTTTCCCGCTAACTCTGGCTAAGTTTCAAAGGTTCTTAAATACCACAGGAAGGCGTCCTGACGGAGGAGGCGGCCGTGGAGACGTGCGGTATCTCGGCCTTCGCGGCGCTCGTCGCCGGTATGGCGGTCCTGCGAAAAGGCAGGATTCTGGTTCAATTCTCTGTGGCGGTCTTCACGTCTGTTTGAACGTTGCAAGGCATCTGCGGCGTGGCGTAGCCGCGACCTTCGGGTGACATCTGAGAGTGAGGATAGCGTGAGCAAGCCTGATAAACGCAGCTACATCGGTCCCAACGACCCGCTGTATTATGCTCCGCGTGAATTTCGCGAACGCGCCGACGAACCGTCGGCTTCCGAGGCGCCGGCTCATGCCAATGACTGGCCGGAGCGCCCGAGATCAGCCGAGACATTTTTGAGACAGAGCGCCGGACGGGATGTTGTCCCACCGCGAATGGCGCGCCGCGACCAGGCGGATGGTTTTGCCA
Source organism: Tardiphaga sp. (assembly GCF_025356345.1). Lineage (GTDB taxonomy): Bacteria > Pseudomonadota > Alphaproteobacteria > Rhizobiales > Xanthobacteraceae > Tardiphaga. The sequence continues at coordinate 14,981 of NZ_JANXTC010000017.1, read as the reverse complement.
GGGCCGTTGTTGCGCAGGACGTCGGTCGCCCGGCCTACCGCAACGCGCCAGCACTCCACGATCAACCTGCGACAGAACCGGCCGGACGTTTCGGTGGCATGACGCGACTGGTCAGCGTGGTGGTCGCCGTCGCCGCCGCGCTGCTTGTCGTCTGGGCGATTATTGCGTTTTGGTCGCCGAATGATTCATTGGCCGAAAAGGCCTCACAACGCCGGGCGCCGCCAACATTGCTGGTCCAGGAGGGCCGCGGTAGCGGCGGAGACGCGCTCCCGCTCGGGGTCAGCGTCAACGCCGCCGCTCCAGGCACCAGCGTCGTCGTTACCCGGTTGCCCTCCGGCGCTCGCCTGACCGTCGGCAAGCGCATCAATGCGAGCCAATGGCGCGTCTCCGTGCCTGACCTTGCCATTGCCGCGGTGGAGCCGCCGGACGGATTTGTCGGCGAGATGAACCTGGTGGCTGAATTGCGTAACGCCGACAACGTCGTGCTGGTCAGCAGCCTGTTGCGTCTTTCCTGGACGGAGGTGCCGGCTCTCACGTCGGCGCTCACTTCGATGCCGGCGTTTCTGCCGGCGCCGCAGCCGGCGGTTGCGCCGCCGTCGCCTCCAAAGGAGGTGTTCCGCAAACTCGCGCCGCAGGAAATAGCAATGCTGTTTCGACGCGCGCAGGAACTGCTTGGCAACGGTGATTTTCAGTCGGCGCGGCTCATGCTGGTGCGTGCCGCCGAAGCGGGTGACGCCGGCGCGGCGCTCGCGCTCGCCAAGACCTACGACCCGGTCATGTTGCGAAAATTTGGCATCCAGGGTCCGCTGCCGGATCTGGCGCAGGCCCGCGACTGGTATCAAAAGGCCAAGGAGTGGGGCGAGCCCGCGGCGCAGGCGCAACTCGATGCGCTGGCAAGGCTGCCCTGACATCGCATTGCCGTTGGCTGACATAATCAAGCAGCGGCGCTGACCGATTCAACCCGCGGCTGGCTGACCGGTGAAGGCAATTGCGTGGGACCGCTGGTCAGGCATTCCTGCGAATTGAAAACCGGACTTTGCCATCCTTCGATCTGAATTCGGAAAATGCTCGCCGCGCGCCGCGACCACAGGCTCGTCCCGGTTTCGCCCGACTTTTTTACCCGGAATGCCGTTCACCGGACGGATAGCTAAAAACACGGCTTCGCTCGCTTGGCGTTGTGATGCCGTGCGATGGCACGGCTATTCACGACAGCGCCGACACTTGTGTACTTGATTAGTACTTTTCAGCTAGGACAGCAGCGTTGATGTCACGACGAATATGTATTTAAAATTTTCGATAAAAAATGCTGCAAGAATCTTAAATTGCGTTGCAATTCTTCATTAACGCAACTCGCAGATTCCACAGTTTGGCCGGAGTTTAGCTTAAGTTAGGACACGAAGCCCTTCGTGGTATGCGGTATGATGATCACGCACCGGAAGCGTGTCTGGTACCGGGTTACGAATTGGGGGCAGTTCAATGAATTTATCCAAAAACCAGACAACATCCAACGCGCGTCAACGCGGCACGTTCCATTGCACCGGCGGCTTTCAGCTCCCGACTTCACCTTGATCAACGATTGATAATCTCGTCAGCACCTTTTCAGCAAATCACAGCGTCGTGTCGTTTCGCGGTGATTTTCAGTGAACATCGCCGCCCAAGGAGTTTTTCATGAGTAGCTTGATGAGCGACAATATGGACCCCAACAGTCCACTGTATTACGCGCCGCGTCGGCTGCGTCAGCCGGGCGATCAGACTCCGGAAGCTCCCCAGGGACGTGGCCAGGCGTCGCGACAACCGCAGGCTGCCGAGGTGACGCAATTGTGGCGCAACGGTACGCCGGAGGAGGTCGCGCGCAACCCGTCGAAGATCTTCGAAGATGCCGTGTCAAAAGCGCTGCAGGAATCGCTGGAACCTGAGCAAGTTCATTCATCCTCGATCCTGGATCGCAGGGAATCCCGAGGCCTGTTCGGATCGACCGGAAAATTGATCGCCGCCGCCAGTGTGGCCGCGCTGATCGCGCTGTTCTTCGTCGTGGTCCTGCCGATGATCCGGACGACCGCTGCTCCGGGCGAGGCGGAGGCGGGGGTGTCGGTCTGGCAGCAGCTTCGGGCATCGCTATTCCCGGCGCCGCAACGCAAGCTGTCTTCGACGCTGGTCGTCAGCGACCAGAGCGGACCTTTCAACGAGCCGCTCGAACTCGGGATCAACGTCACGGCGCCGACCAGCGGCGGTTCGGTGATCGTTAGCGGTCTGCTGACCGGCAGCCGTCTCACCACGGGCAAGCGGGTTGGTGCCAATGAGTGGCGTATCCCGGCGCTGGAAGTCGCCGGCACCTCGGTGATTCCACCCAATGACTTTGTCGGCCAGATGAATCTGAGCGCGGAACTGCGTGGTGCCGACGGCGCCGGCATGGTCGCCAGCAATTTCCGCCTGGTCTGGACGGGGGCCAATGCTTTTGCCCCGCCGCCGGTGCCGGTTGCCGCGCCGACTCCGCGGCCGTTGAACATCGCCCAGCCGGTTGTGCCGCCGCCGGCGCCGCAGGTAGTTGTACCTATGGCCTCGTTCGCGCCGCCTCCGCCAGTCGCCGCCCCGGTGACAGTGCCGGCCCCGGCGCAACTTGCTGCGATGCCGGTGACATCGGCGGCGCCGGGCGTTAGGAATCTTGATCCGAACGAGATCGCCAGCCTGATCCGGCGCGCTCAGGAACTGGCCACTTCCGGCGATTTCCTGCCGGCGCGGTTGCTGCTGCAGCGCGCGGCGGATGCGCGAAGCGCGCGTGCCGCCTCCATCCTGGCCGAGACCTATGACCCGATTGCGTTGAAGCGGTTTGCCAACGGGCCGCTGCCCGATGTGAATATCGCACGCAGTTGGTACAGGAAGGCCAAGGAGTGGGGCGCGCCTGATGCGCAACGCCAGCTTGACGCGCTCGAGGCCTACTGAGCGCGCCACCCGCGGCCATCGTCACTGAATTGAACTTTTTGCCGGCGTCTTATTTGCGCGCCGTTTCCGCACGCGTGATCGATCGCGTTCATTTCTGGGGGGCTTCGGAATATGACAACAGCACTGCGTTTCTTGAAGAGTACGGTGGCCGCGCTCGCGGTTGCGGCGACCTCGTGGGCCCTCACGGCCACGCCGGCTGCGGCGCAGGCCAAGGAGCTTGACCCTGCGTCGGTCAGCGAAGGGTTGAAAGCAATTTTCAACTACCGTACCGACAACAAGGCCATCAAGGAAAGGCTCAACCTCAATACCATCACCGTCGTATTGGGGCCGCTCGGCGGAACCTATTTGAACATCGGCGCGGACCTCTCCACCATTCTCGACGATGAAGAGAACTTGCGCGTGTTGCCGGTGGTCGGAAAAGGCTCGGTCAAGAGCATTGCCGATATTCTGTTCCTGCGCGGCGTCGATCTCGGCATCGTACGCGCCGATACGCTCGATTATCTGGAGCGCAAGGGGTACGTGAACAACATCAAGCGGCAGTTCACCTACATCACCAAGCTGTACAACGAAGAGGTCCACGTCGTCGCCGGCAGGTCGGTGAAGCGGATGCAGGACCTCGACGGCAAGCGGGTGGCGATCGATCTGCCGGATGGCGGCACCTTCATCACCGCCAGCACCATCTTCGAACGCCTCGGCATCAAGCCGATCTATTCCTACATGGAGCAGCGGCTCGCCCAGGAGAAATTGAAGAAGGGCGAGATCGATGCCTTTGTCGCCGTGCAGGGTACGCCCTCACGCTCGGTCGGTCAGATGACCGGCGAATTCCATCTGGTGCCGATCGAGTATGCCGGGCCGTTGCAGGCCGACTACTTCCCGTCGGTCCTCAAGGCGGAAGACTATCCGACGTTGCTACAGCCTGGCGAACGTATCGACACGGTCTCGGTGGCGGCCATTCTGGCCGGCTACAACTGGCCCGCCAACACTGAGCGCTATCGTAAGATGGAGCATTTCGTTCAGATCTTCTTCGACAAGTTCAAGAACTTCCAGCAGCCGCCGTTCCACCCGAAGTGGAAGGAAGTCGCGTTGGGCGCGCCGCTGAAGGGCTGGGAACGGTTCAAACCGGCGCAGGACTGGCTCGACTCGCACGCCGCGACCGCTTCCGGTGAAGTGCGCGGCAAGTTCGACCAGTTCCTGGCGTCGCGGTCGATGGCCCCCGGCACCCGGGCCGCGCTCACGCCGGACCAAAGCGAAGCGCTGTTCCAGCAATTCCTGAAATGGCAGATCACTCAGACCGCGCCGCGCCCGGCGGTCGCACGCCCCCCGGCGGCGGCGCTGCCGCAGTAAGCTGATAGGGCCACAAAAAAGCCCGGCCGTGAGGCCGGGCTTGTACCCATGATAACCTGGTTCGATGTTACGCGCTCTTGGCGCCCGCCGTCGGCAGACTGTAGGTCTTGAACTGGTCGCGCAGCGCGGTCTTCAGGATCTTGCCGGTGGCGGTGTGCGGGATCGCATCGACGAAAACCACATCGTCCGGCATCCACCATTTGGCGATCTTGCCATCCATGTATTTCAGGATGTCCTCGCGCGTGGCGGTCTGCCCGGCCTTCAGTTGCACGATCAGCAGCGGCCGCTCGTCCCACTTCGGATGATAGACGCCGATCACCGCGGCCTCCGCGACCTGCGGATAACCGACCGCGAGATTCTCCAGATCGATCGAGCTGATCCACTCGCCGCCGGACTTGATGACGTCCTTGGAACGATCGGTGATCCGCATATAGCCGTACTGGTCGAGGGTGGCGACATCGCCGGTGTCGAAATAGCCATCGGCGTCGAGGATGTCGGTTTCGACGCGGTAATAGGCTTTCGAGACCGCGGGGCCACGTACCATCAGCCGGCCGAAGGTCTTGCCGTCCCACGGCACTTCCTTGCCGGAATCGTCGGTGAGCTTCATCTCGACCATGAACGGCGGGTAGCCCTGGGTCGACAGGATATCCAGCCGGGCGTCGCCGTCGAGATCCTTGAACTGGCCTTGCAGGCCACAGACGGTGCCGAGCGGGCTCATCTCGGTCATGCCCCAGGCATGACGCGGCTCGATGCCCATGTCGGCGAACGCCTTGATCATCGAGCGTGGCATAGCCGAGCCGCCGCACACCACCACCTTGAGGTCGGGAAGCTTGACGTTCTCCTTGGCCATGTACTGCAGCAACATCAGCCAAACCGTCGGCACGCCGGCGGTATAGGTGACCTTCTCGGTGCTCATCAACTCATAGACCGAGGCGCCATCGAGCTTGGCGCCGGGCATCACCAGCTTGGTGCCCATCGACGGCGCCGAGAAGGCAATGCCCCAGCTGTTGGCATGGAACAGCGGCACCACCGGCAGCATGGTGTCCTTCGACGTGGTACCGAGCGCGTCGCCATTGTTGGCGATCAGCGCGTGCAGCACGTTGGAGCGATGCGAGTAAAGCACGCCCTTGGGGTCGCCCGTAGTGCCCGAAGTGTAGCACATCGCCGCCGCTGTATTCTCGTCGAAGCTCTTCCATTTGAAGTCGCCGTCGACCTCGTTGATCCAGTCTTCATAGGCGACGACGTTCCTCAGCGTAGTGTCCGGCATATGCGCGCGGTCGGTGAAGACGATGTAGCGTTCGACGGACGGAAGCTGGTCGGCGATCTTTTCAAGGATCGGGATGAAGGTCAGGTCGGTCATCACGATGCGGTCCTGCGCATGGTTGATGATCCAGGCAATCTGGTCCGGGAACAGCCGCGGATTGACGGTGTGACAGATGGCGCCGATGCCCATAATGCCGTACCAAGCCTCGAGATGACGCCAGGTGTTCCACGCCACGGTGGCGACGCGGTCGCCGAGTTGAATGCCCTCGCGGTCGAGGCGCTGCGCGACTTTCAGCGAGCGCGCGCGAATTTCGGCGTAATTGGTGCGATGAATGGGGCCTTCGATCGAACGGGTGACCACTTCGCGTTCGCCATGGACCTTGGCAGCGTGATCGATAATCCGATGACAAAGCATAGGCCAGTCTTGCATCAACCCGCGCATTCGAACGTCCCTCCGTCTTTTCATTGTCCACGCCGGCGTCGCCGCGAGGCGTTCTTGTCCAGGGCCTTGTCGAACAAGGTGCTGCCGAGCAAGGTCTTGCCATGAAGTCTAGCCTGCGGGAAGCGGCCCGGAAATGGCCATCTGGCGGCTTCGGCTGCGACCAAAGAACAATGGCCATCGTGCTGACATTGCTGGTGGTTGCGGCGCCGGCGCAGGCTTACCTGACGGCGGGGCGAACGCCGCTGCCGCGACCGCGCCCGGCCGAGGCGCCGGCGAACAAGCAGGCCACGCCGCCAGCCGAGGCTGACCAGCCGGCCGAGCCGGACAAGCCGGCGGCGGAACAGGGGGCGGCCGCGCCGTCGCCACCGTCGGCCTGCCGCCTGGCGCTGACCGATGCGATCGCGATTGCGCCCAGCGTGCCCGATATCAAGGGGCCCGGTGCCTGCGGCGGTCCGGACATGGTGCATCTGGAAGCGGTAATCCTGCCGGACCGGACGCGAGTGCCGTTGAAGCCGGGCGGTACCATGCGTTGCTCGATGGCCACCGCGGTGGCCGACTGGATCCGTACCGATATGGCGCCGCTTGCCGCCAGCCTTGGCACCAGGCTCGCCGAACTCGACAATTTCGATTCCTTCGACTGTCGCGGCCGTAACCGCGTGGTCGGCGCCAAGATGTCGGAGCACGGCCGCGCCAATGCGCTCGACGTGCGCGGGCTGAAGCTCGCCAATGGCGAGTCGATCGCGCTGACCGAGCGTGCAACGCCGCGCGAGTGGCGCGAGCAGGTTTTGCTGTCGGTTTGCACGCGGTTCACCACCGTGCTGGGACCGGGATCGGATGGCTATCACGAGGACCACATCCACCTCGATCTTGCCGAGCGCCGTGGCAACTACAAGATCTGCCAGTGGAACATCTGGGACCCGATGCCGCAAATCGCGCCGCTGATGCCGGCGGTGCGTCCCGACGAGGCGCCACCCCGCGAGACCGCTGAGACCAGGCCCGATGAAACCACGCCGGCCGAAGCCGCCCCTGAACAGCCGGCCGCCACGGCGCCCGTTGCGGCCGAGCCGGAGCCGGAGCCCGAGACCGCTGAGGCCGAGCACCCGCCGGTCAAGCCGACGCCGAAACCCAAGCCTCGAAAACGCCGCGCGCCGCCGTCGCCGTTCAGCTTTTCGCGCTGAGTTTGGTTGCTTCTTGAAGTTGCAACGAAGTGCGCTTTTTCCCCTCCCCTTGCGGCCTGCGCAAATCACTGACGTTGAGAGGCCTATGCCAAATAGCGCCAAATAAAAAAGCGCCGGAAAATCCGGCGCTTTTCAAAACACTCAGCTTTTGTCGAAATCAGTACGGCGTGCCGCCATTGCCCTGCAGCGCCAGCTTGGAATTATAGGGCGAGTCGCCCTGCTTGGGCTCCAGTACCACCACCACGGCGCCTGACTTGACGCGGCTGTAGAGGTCGATGACGTCTTCATTGGTCATGCGGATGCAGCCCGACGAGATCGAGGCGCCGATATATTCCGGCTGGTTGGTACCATGGATGCGGAACAGGGTGTCGCGATTGCCCTGGTACAGATACAGCGCGCGGGCGCCGAGCGGGTTGTCGACGCCGCCGGGCACCTGGGCCGGCAGGCCTTCGATTCGCGCGTGAATGTCCTTGGTTGGCGTCCACTTAGGCCATTCGGCCATGTTGCCGACGCGGGCGACGCCGGAGAAGGCCAGGGCTTCCTCGCCGACGGTGATGCCGTAGCGGATCGCCTTGCCGCCATCCTGCACGTAGTAAAGATAGTGGTTATCGGAATCGACCAGGATCGAACCAGGCAGCTCCTTGCGGTGATAATCGACAATGGCACGGCGAAACGGTTCGGCGACAGTGACCTTGGCGTAGCGCGCCTTGGCGAGCTGGGCCTTGTCGGCCGGCTTCAGGCTGGCTTCCGGCGCGGCCTGGAAAGTGGTGGACGTCTGCATGCAGCCCGACAACATCAGGCCCACCGCTACGACAAATCCCAGTTTCATCTTGAGAGACAACATTTCAGTGTTCCAATGACCGGCCAGCACCAAGGTTGCGCTGTAAAAGCTGCAAATACCTTGATGATGATTATCGACGACGCCGCATTTTTTCCAGCACTTCCGCGTCCTTGCTGCGATGCGGTGCACCAGCTGTGGCGGAATTGTCGCAATCTGGTGCGGAGGCGCGGCGTTATGCGTCAGAATTTTTCGTAAGGCTGCGTCCGATGGCGCAGTTCGCGCATAAAAAAGCGCCGGCACAGCCGGCGCTTTCAGATCGTTGAGTCGCATCGCTCAGAATGGCGTCCCGCCGGCGCCTTGCAGCGCCAGTTTGGAATTGACCGGCGAGTCGCCCTGCTTGGGCTCCAGCACGACGACGATGGCCCCCATCTTGACGCGGCCATAGAGGTCGATGACGTCCTCATTGGTCATGCGGATGCAGCCCGAAGAGATCGAGGCGCCGATATATTCCGGCTGGTTGGTGCCATGGATCCGGAACAGGGTGTCCTTGCCACCGGAATACAGATACATCGCGCGCGACCCCATCGGATTGTCGGGGCCGGGCGCCACGAAGGTCGGCACGCCCAGGCGCGAGATTTCGCCCGGAGTCGGATGCCAGGCCGGCCATTCCGCCATCATGCCAACCTTGGCGACGCCGGAAAATGCCATCGCGTCTTCGCCGACGGTGATACCGTAGCGGATCGCCTTGCCGCCATCCTGAACGTAATACAGATAGTGATTGTCGGAATCGACAACGATGGACCCCGGCAGTTCCTTGCGGTGATAATCGACGATGGCGCGGCGGAACGGCTCTGCGACGGGGGTCTTCGCATAGGAGACCTTGGCGAGCAGTTCCTTGTCGCGCGGCTTCATCATCTTGTCCGAGGAGACCTCATAGGTGGTAGCCTGCATGCAGCCCGACAGCATCAGGCCCGCAACGGCCAACAAACCTATTTTTACCGTGAAAGACGACATTCAATAATTCCAGTACAGGCCGGCGCTTGAACTCGCTGTCGCGTTGCGGACGCCGCGCCGACACGATCCCGCTGAAAAGAAGTATCTCCGAAACGGGTTGGATTTCCAGCGCTTACATGCTGTCAACAGCCGGAAGCGGCCACTCTGTGTCCAAATTGTCGCAGGGTTGGCCGTGCCTGGATCAAAACCCAGGCGCGCGACCCGCATCCCCTGGGCGGCGATCCCGTGGGCGGTTATCCGGCTGCGGGAAAAGTCACAGCGCCGTGACGCCGGGCCGACCGGGCAGGGGTTGGCGGGCTGCGATAAGGCTGTCATGACCGCTACGTCGGCTTCGGCCAGGGTCGGCCATCCCATCCGATTCGCGCCACGCTGCTTGCGCCCTGTTCATTCCCGGAGTTGCCATGCTCGCTGTCTTCACGCCCCTGGAAACCACCCTGACGAAGTCCGAACCCACCGACCTCGCCGTGTTGCCCGAGGATGCGGTGTGGATCGACCTGATGAAGCCGTCGCCGGGCGAGGACCAGGCTGTCGAGCGACTGGTCGGTATCGCGGTTCCGACGCGTGAGGAGATGCAGGAGATCGAGATTTCGAGCCGCCTCTATATCGAGAACGGCGCCCGCTACATGACGGCGACTTTGATGTGCGCGGCCGATACCGACTCGCCGCGGATCACGCCGGTGACTTTCATCCTGTCCGGTCATCGCCTGGTCACGGTGCGCTATGACGCGCCCAAACCGTTCGCGCTGGTGGAGAGCAAACTGGCGCGCGGCATTCCGCCCGGCGCCAATGGCGAGACGGTGCTGCTGGAACTGCTCGACGCGGTGATCGACCGCTGCGCCGACATTCTGGAGCGCGCCGGTGCCGACGTCGACCAGGTCAGCCACGACATTTTCGAGCCTGACGAGTCGATGCGCACCGGTCATGCCAAGCGCTATTCGGAAATCCTGATCGTGATCGGCCGCAAGGGTGACCTGACCTCCAAGGTGCGCGAGAGCCTGGTCTCGATCGGCCGCGTCGTCACCTTCGTCACAGCGGAAGCCGACGGCGTCAAATGGTCGAAAGAGATGCGCGCGCAGCTGAAAACCATGCAGCGCGACGTGTCGTCGCTGACCGACCACGCCTCGTATCTGTCGAACAAGATCACCTTCGTGCTCGACGCCATGCTCGGCGTTGTCAATCTCGAGCAGAACAACATCATCAAGCTGTTTTCGGTGATGGCGGTGGTGTTGATGCCACCGACCCTGATCGCCTCGGTCTACGGCATGAATTTTCGTATCATGCCGGAATTGCAATGGGAACACGGTTATCCGATGGCCCTGATCATGATGCTGTTCGCCGCGGCGCTACCGTATTTGTTCTTCAAGTGGAAGAAGTGGCTGTAGTTAGAATCAGAGGTTGCGCGCGCAGATATTTACCGCGACGAATTGCGTAGTTAATCAACTATACTGCGACTACCGGCGGTCATGTGTCCGTAGCAACAATTCTAACGGTAAAATTTGAGCTTTTCGCTGAACGGTTGAGCGAAGAATTTGCTGTCATAAAGGTCGCGCAAGCGATGAGGATAGCCATGACTGACAATATCGATACCACGGGACGCAACGTCGTCGACTTCCTGCTCTATCAGCAGCTGCGCAACGGCAGGGCGGGCGCGATGTCGGCCCGGGCCTGCCTTCATTGCGGCGCGGCGTTGGCCGACGGCGAATCCGAGACGGACTGCTCCACGCTTGACGCCGCGCTGCCGCGGCGGTTGCGCGCGGATTGAGCGGGAACGCAGGGATGCGATCAGACTGCGAAGCCGGCTGAAAGGCAGACTCGGAACCCCGACCCGATTTGGCGATCCCCGGCTTCCCGTCACCCAGTCGCCGCGGCTGAGATCCACGCGCGGTTCGCACAGCGTCGCCCCGCGACGGGCGTGCTAGACGTGCTGGCCGCCATTGATGTGGATCTCGGCGCCGTTCACATATGAACTGGTCTCGCTGCACAGCACATAGATAATCTTGGCGACTTCGTCGGGGGTGCCGAGACGGTTCAGAGGGATCTGCTCGGCGACGATCTTGTCGGTGCCGGGCGACAGGATCGAGGTGTCGATCTCGCCCGGCGCGATGGCGTTGACGCGCACGCCGAGGCGGCCGAAATCCGACGCCATCTCGCGGGTCAGCGACGCCAGCGCCGCTTTCGACGTCGCATAAGCGGCGCCGGCGAATGGATGCACGCGGGAGCCGGCGATCGAGGTGACATTGACCACCGAGCCCTTGGCCGCGGTCAGTTCCTTGATCAGCCCGCGCGCCATCATGATCGGCGCGAAGAAATTGACCCGGAACACATGGCTCCAGGCGTCGACGTCGGTATCGATCGAGCCCATCCGCTTGCCGCCTTCGGCCTTCGGCGAGATCGCGGCATTGTTGACCAGCGCATGCAGCAAGCCGCCGTCGAGACGTTCCTTGATCTCGGCGATGGCGCGGGTGGTGTCGTCGTGGTCGGCGAGGTCGACCTGGATATGGTCTTCGGGACCGGCGTCCCACGGGCAGACCTCCGGGAACGGATGCCGCGAGCAGGTCAGCACCCGCCAGCCGGCACTGGAAAACCGCATCACGGTGGCGTGGCCGATGCCGCGGCTGGCGCCGGTCAGCAGCAAGGTACGCCGCGGCGCGTTGGAATCGGTGGTCGGCATGCCAGCAGGTCTCGTCTTGTTGGGTCGACTCACGGGTAGAGCCTCACCTTGGTCCAGGAAGTGTCGGGCGACGCAGCTTCCGCGCCCGCCTGGTCGCGGCGGAATTCGATGCGGTCGTGCAGCCGGAACGGGCGGTCATGCCAGAATTCGAAACGCCGCGGCGTGATGCGGAAGCCGGTCCAGCCTGGCGGCCGCGGCACGGCACCGAGGATGTGCTTGGCGGCCTCCCTGGCGATCGCCTGCTCGAAGGCAAAGCGGCTCTCCAGCGGCTGCGACTGCTTGCTGGCCCATGCGCCGATCTGCGCCTGCTTCGGCCGCGAGGCAAAATAGGCGTCGGCCTCGGCCTCGGTGACGGGAGTGACCGGCCCGCGAACCCGCACCTGGCGGCGCAGCGACTTCCAGTGAAACAGCAAAGCCGCCTTGGGATTGCCGGCGAGTTCCTGGCCCTTCTGGCTGGCGGTGTGGCTGTAGAAGACAAAGCCGTCGGTATCAAAGCCTTTCATCAGCACCATCCGCACATCGGGCAGGCCGTCGGCATCGACGGTGGCCAGCGCCATCGCGTTGGGATCGTTCGGCTCGGAAGCCTGCGCCTCGGCAAACCATTCGGCAAACAGCGCAAAAGGCTCGAAGGCCGCCGTAAAATCACCGGACGTTAACGGAGTTGGGTCTTTGATGGGAGTGGTCGTGTCGGTCATGTCCGGAGTTCCGTTTGCGTTGGCCAAGTGCCCAGAACCTGCTGAACATCCTGCATAGGCCAGCCCTATATAGGACACGGCAACGCAATGGCCTACCGGCGATCTGCCGGCTTGGCACCGCGCTTACAGCTATTCTGATCGGCGGCGGCGTGGGCGCCGGGCTTGGTGGCTGCAGCCTCAGTCGAAACGAATCGGCCTTTGCCCGGATGGAAGGTGGCGACGTCACCGGCTCGATCGCCGCGGCCAGCCAGGCTGTCACCTACGAACCGACGGAGGCCGATCTGGTGCTGGCCCGCACCGCGGCATCCGATGTGTTGACCAAGGGCGGCAAAGATTCCAGCCAGCCGTGGGAAAATCCGACCACCGGCGCACGCGGCTCGGTGACGCCACTGTCGTCCTCCTATACGGCGGATGGCCGGACCTGTCGGGATTTCCTTGCCAGCTACGTCAACGGCACCTCGGAAAGCTGGCTACAGGGCGCCGCCTGCCGCGCCGAACACGGTCGCTGGGATGTCCACACGCTGAAACCTTGGCGCCGCGGCTGATTTGGCCGAGATCAGGCTTGCGTTTCTCGTTGCAAAAATGACACGAAGACCCCAGATGAAGGTCAAGCGGGCCAGTGCCCGCATTTCGTAGTTTTGTCTGAAGGAGAGAAGACGGATGCGCGACCCCTATGAGGTCTTGGGGGTGCAGCGGGGCGCCAGCGCTGCGGCGATCAAGAGTGCCTACCGCAAGCTCGCCAAGAAGCATCATCCCGACAATAACCGTGACGATCCGAAGGCCGCAAACCGGTTTTCGGAAGTGAATTCGGCCAATGAAATCATCGGCGACGAGGACAAGCGCAAGGCGTTTGACCGCGGCGAGATCGATGCCGACGGCAAGCCGAAATTCCAGGGCTTTCCCAGCGGGCGCGCCCCGTCGCAGCCCGGCTTCGAAAACGCCTTCCGCGGCGGCCCCGGCGCGCAGCAGGGCTTTGGCGGCGGCGGCTTCGAGGACATTCTCAACAGCATGTTCGCCGGCGGCGGCGGGCCGCGCGGGGCCCGCGGCCCGCAGAATTTTGGCTTCGAGGGCGGCGGCATGGCCGCGCCAGATCTCGATATCGCCGTCACCATGGCCGTGACACTGGAAGAATCGGTTCAGGGCACCGAGAAGCGGGTGCGGCTGTCGACCGGCAAGGAATTGAACGTCAAGATCCCGGCCAGCGTCACCGCGGGCCAGCAGATCCGGCTCAAGGGGCAGGGCGAGACCGCGCCCGGCCATCGGCCCGGCGACCTGATGATCACCGTCAGCATCGCGCCGCATGCGTTCTTCAAGATCGATGGCAGCGACTTGCGCGTCGAGCTGCCGGTGACGCTTTATGAGGCGGTCCTGGGCGCCAAGGTGCGCGCGCCGACCCTGTCGGGGGCGGTCGAGCTGTCGATTCCGAAGAACACCTCGAGCGGTCGCATCTTCCGCCTCAAGGGAAAGGGTCTGCCGAAGCCGGGCGGCACGCCCGGCGATCTCTACTTCACCACCCGCGTCATGCTGCCCGATGGCCACGATGCCGAGCTGGAAGCGCTGATGCAGAAATGGCGCGACGACCGGCCGTATAATCCACGGAGTGATCTCGAAAGGTGAGTCGTAGGATGGGTTGAGCCTCTGGCGAAACCCATCGCCTACCGACGAAGCGTGATGGGTTTAGCGAAGGACTCAACCCATCCTACGCCCGCTACGAAAACTCAGCCCCCGACTTTCTCCGTCTGATCATATACCAGCCGCGCCACCTGATTGAGCCGATCCTTGTCGGTCGGGCCGGACAGCACATAGCCAATGCCCTTGTCGGCCCAGAACAGCGCGCCGTCCTTGTCCTGCGAGGCGTAGCGCATCTGGGTCGTGTCGGTGGTGGCGCGCGAGGTGTACAGCGTGTAGCGCTCGCCAGAGCCACTTTCATACATGAAGAACGCGGCGGGCGCTTCCGGGCCGGGCAGCAGCCGGCCGCCGACCAGTTTCAGCCCGGTGCCGTCGAGTTCCGGAGCCTTGATGGCGTAGCCGACGCGCTTTGACAGCCACTGCTGCAGATGGGCGCGCTCATTGCCTGCGACCTCGACGGGGTGACGGACCTCGACCACATAGAGCCGATGCGCATCCAGCGCATCCACCGTAAAGTGCTGGAAGGCCGACGGCGTCGCCGCGGCGCCATGTGCGAACCAGCCGACGCTGCCACCTGCGATGAACGCCACCAGCGACGCGGCGATGGCGCCATAGATCCACGACCGCGGCTGCTGCGCCAGCCGCTCGATCTCGAGCCGCTTGGGCACCACCTCGTCCGCGACAGAATCGTAGCGCGCATGCAGCAGTTCGGCCATCGAACGCCATGACTCCACCCGCGCCGCCTCGTCGGCATGCGCCGCAAGCCACGCCTCGACATCGCCGCGACGCTCGGCCGGCAACTCGTTGTCGACGAAAGCGTGCAGTTCGTCTTCGGTGACGGGCATGTGGGGTACGGTCATCGGCGTGGTCTCGGGTGGGTCATGGTCGTTTCGGGCCGGCGCTGCTTTCTTCTTCCTTCTCCCCTTGTGGGAGAAGGTGGCCCGGACGAAGTCCGGGTCGGATGAGGGGTTCTGCACTCGCGATTACCCCTCACCCGTCCGCGCTGCGCGCGGCCACCCTCTCC
>NZ_JANXTC010000422.1:0-5351 GCF_025356345.1 Tardiphaga sp. | reverse complement strand
CATCGACAACATGATCGGGGATTGATGGGTTTCGCAAGCGCTCAACCCATCCTACGCATATGAGGATTGTTCGATGGCGCAATTGAACCTGCTTGAAGTTGACTGGAGCAAAATCCCGGCGCCCGAAGATGACGGCGCGGCCGCGCATCTAGCGGGCATGGCGATTCCGCAGCTCAGCCTGCGCGCCACCAACGACACCTCGGTCGTGCTGTCCGAATTGAAGGGCCGCGTTGTGGTGTTCGCCTATCCGCGCACCGGCGAGCCTGGCAAGATCTCGCTGGTCGACGATTGGGACATGATCCCCGGCGCGCGCGGCTGCACCCCGCAGACCTGCGCCTTTCGCGACCTGTTCGCCGAGCTGAAAGCCGCCGGCGCCGCCCACGTGTTCGGGCTGTCGACGCAGAGCAACGACTACCAGACCGAGATGGCGGCCCGGCTGCATCTGCCATTTCCCGTGCTGTCGGACGAGGCGCTGGACCTGGTCCACGCGCTCGATCTGCCGATCATGGAGGTCGCCGATCTCACTTTGATCAAGCGGCTGGCGCTGATCATCGACGATGCCAAGATCACGCATGTGTTCTATCCGGTGTTTCCGCCGGATCGGAACGCAAGTGACGTGCTGGCCTGGCTGAAGGCCAACCCGGCTCTAAATCGATAGGTCGGGCAGGGATTATTGATGCGGATCGGGATCGTTGGAGCCGGAATGGCCGGGTTGGCATGCGCCGAGGGTTTGGCCGGCCAGGGGCTTGAGGCCGTGCTGCTCGACAAGGGCGCAGGCGCGGGCGGCCGCATGTCGACGCGCCGGATGCCGACCGCCGCGGGCGAGGCGCAGTTCGACCATGGCGCGCAATATTTCACCGTCCGCGACGAGGATTTCCGGCGACGCGTCGACGGCTGGATCGCGGACGGTGTCGTCGCTCCCTGGCCCGCGGCTGGCAGCGAGGCCTATGTGGGGGTGCCCGCCATGAATGCGCCGGTCCGGCAGATGGCCGTGGCACAGACCGTTCACTGGAAGACGCAAATCACGCAAATCGAACGCGTTGGCCATGGCTGGCGCCTGTCGGTTGAACGCGGGGACGCGGTTGATGTGGATACCGTGATCCTCGCGGTGCCCGCGGAACAGGCCTCGGTCCTGCTGGCTTCCGTGGCGCCGGATCTGGCCGCCCGTGCGAATGCCGCGGTGAGCGAGCCGTGCTGGACGCTGATGCTGGCGTTTTCGGAGACCGTCGAGGTCGTACAGGATTGCTGGAGGGGGGACACCGTCATCGGATGGGCCGCCCGCAACTCGTCCAAGCCGATGAGAACCGGGCCTGAGAGCTGGGTCGTGCAAGCCGGTCCGGACTGGTCCAGGCGCCATCTTGAGGCTGATCCGGACTGGATTGCGGGGGCCCTCAAGCAGGCGCTGGCCGAGCTGCTGGGGTCTGAACTGCCGCCCTGCATTGGCATGGCCGCCCACCGCTGGCGTTTCGCGCGGTCCGGCGTGGAGGGATCGGGGTCGATTTTCGATCGCGACCGCCGCCTCGGAATTTGCGGCGATTGGCTGATCGGTCCGCGGGTCGAGGCAGCCTGGATGTCGGGCGACTTGCTGGCCAATCGAATCGCGCAATTGGCCGCCGGGCGGGTCGGCGATTAGCGGCCGCCGCCGCACGGACGCGTAACCGATCGACCACGTGCTGGCTTCGGATACGGAGCTAATTGGCGAGATCGGCCTTTACCCGCGCAAACACGCTGCGAAACATCTCGGGGGTCAGCACCCGCGTATTCGTGTTGTAGCGCGAGCAGTGGTAGCTGTCGTAGAGCTTGAAGCGGCCGGCGTCATGCACCGCGCCGTGGGCGAACGGGGCGAGCACGGCGCGGATGCCGAGCGTCTTCAGCATGGTGTCGTGGGCGACGCGACCGAGCAGAACGATGGCGCGCAACCGCGGCATGGTCTCCATGGTCGCGATCAGGAACGGCCGGCAGGTGTGAATCTCGACGGGCAGGGGCTTGTTCTGCGGCGGCACGCAGCGCACGGCATTGGTGATGCGGCAATCCTGAAGCGTCAGCCCGTCATCCGGCCGCGCTTGATAGGTGCCGGACGCAAAGCCGTAGTCCAGCAAGGTGGCGTAGAGCAGGTCGCCGGCATAGTCGCCGGTGAAAGGTCGGCCGGTTCGATTCGCACCCTGGACGCCGGGCGCCAGACCCACGATCAACAGCGCGGCGCTGGCGTCGCCAAACGATGGCACGGGCGAATTGAAGCCGGCGGGATCTTTGGCCCTGACCGCGTGGCGATAATCGACAAGTCTCGGACATCGCGGGCAGTTGCGGTCGGGATCGGTGGGGGGGCCGGCGGCAAGCGCGCCTGTCGCCGGCACCAGGACGTCAGTCTTCGAATTCTTCGTCATCGCCGCGGGGCGCCATCGTCGTTGCGCGCTGCAGGAATTGCGGCGTCTGGTGGCGCGGTTCGCGCGGGGCGGGCCGCTCGGCGGGATCGCGGCCGAGCTTGGCCTGAAGTTCGACCAGATCGGTAAACACATCGGCCTGACGGCGCAACTCGTCCGCGATCATCGGCGGCTGGCTGGAGATGGTCGAGACCACCGTCACCCGGACGCCGCGGCGCTGCACGGCTTCCACCAGCGAACGGAAATCGCCATCGCCGGAGAACAGCACGATCTGGTCGACATGCTCGGCCAGCTCCATCGCATCGACCGCGAGCTCGATGTCCATGTTGCCCTTGACCTTGCGGCGGCCGGACGCATCGATGAACTCCTTGGTCGCCTTGGTGACGACCGTATAGCCATTGTAATCGAGCCAATCGATCAGCGGCCGGATCGACGAATATTCCTGATCCTCGATGATCGCGGTGTAATAAAAAGCGCGGACCAGCGTGCCGCGGCTCTGGAATTCCTTGAGCAGGCGCTTGTAGTCAATGTCGAAGCCAAGCGTTTTGGCCGTCGCATACAGATTGGCGCCGTCGATAAAGAGCGCGATCTTATCGGATGTGGGGGACATCAAGTTTCTCATAAGGTTTGTTGTGAGTAACGTTTTTGGCGCGGCATGGCCGTCGCAGCGCATTTAGTAAAGTATCATCCACACGTTGGCGGATTGATTCGGTCGGATATCGGACAAATGACAATCAGAGAGCGATAAGCTCAACCTGTTGCCGATGCAATAAAGCGTTTTGGTGGTCGTTAACCGGAGATAGGGCGGGAATGCCAGTACCGTCGTCGCCCCGACTAAGGTACCATGATGCAGCAGTACTATACGCGCGATCGTCGAAAACACAAATTGGTTCTTGCGAAAAGTGCCAAGCGCCTATACCTAGCACGAATAATCATCAGATTTGGCCCCATCACCAACGGAGCGACATTTAATGGCGCGCGTCACTGTCGAAGATTGCATCGATAAAGTCGATAACCGTTTTGATCTGGTTTTGCTGGCCGCGCACCGGGCTCGCATGATTTCGTCGGGAGCGCAACTTACGGTTGATCGTGACAACGACAAAAATCCTGTCGTATCGCTGCGCGAGATTGCCGATTCGACGATTTCACCCGAGGATCTTCGCGAGGAACTGGTGCATTCGCTGCAGAAGTTCGTCGAAGTCGATGAGCCGGAGCCGGACACGATCCCGTTGATCGGCTCGGCTGGCGCCAGTGTTGATGCCGACGATACCGAAGTCGCGGTCGAACGCATGACGGAAGAAGAGCTTCTCAGGGGTCTTGAAGGTCTTGCCCCGCCGGAAGAGCAGCCCGAGGAAGACGAGTAATAGGTATCGGCGCCAGTTCGCCGGACCGTTCTTCTCATCAATTCTTCGCAAGGCCCGGATCAATCTCCGGGCCTTTGCTTTTGCCGACACTTTCAGGGCAAACTTGTGTCGAACAATGCAGGACGCAGACGCGATCCTGACGCAAGTGAGGCCTCCATGGCGACTTCGCGCCGTACTCCACGGCAGATGCAGGCGGCGAGCGATGTGATCGCGGTGCCGCCGACGTCGCCCGACGTGCCAGTCCCCGACGTGCCGGTGAAGGTGCCGCGCGCCTCGCGCGCCCGGATGATGCGACAATATGATCTCGTCGAACGGGTGCGATCGTACAATCCCGACACTGACGAGGATATGCTCAACCGGGCCTATGTCTACGCGATGGTCGCCCATGGCGAGCAGACCCGGGCCTCGGGCGATCCGTATTTCACCCATCCGCTGGAAGTGGCGGCGATTCTCACCGATCTGAAGCTCGACGACGCGACGATTGTCGCGGCCCTGTTACACGATACGATCGAGGACACCGAGGCGACGCGGGCCGAGATCGACCGGCTGTTCGGCGCCGAGATCGGCGCGCTGGTCGAGGGGCTGACCAAGCTGAAGCGGCTGGAACTGGTGTCGCGCGAGGCCAAGCAGGCCGAAAACCTGCGCAAGCTGCTGCTGGCGATCGCCGACGATGTTCGGGTGCTGCTGATCAAGCTCGCCGACCGCCTGCACAACATGCGGACCATGGAATTCATGCCGCCGGCCTCGCGCCGTCGCATCGCCGAGGAGACCCTCGACATCTATGCGCCGCTGGCTGGCCGCATGGGCATGCAGGAAATGCGCGAAGAGCTCGAAGACCTGTCGTTCCACACGCTGGATCCGGAAGCCTATGCGGTGGTGATGCAGCGGCTCGACGCGCTAGCCGACCGTAACCGCAACCTGATTGGCGAGATCGAAACCAGCCTCTCCAAGAACCTGCAGAAGAACGGCGTCGCCGCGCGGGTCTATGGCCGCCGCAAGCAGCCGTTTTCGATCTGGACCAAGATGGAGCGCAAGTCGGTCGGCTTCGAGCAATTGTCCGACATCTACGGCTTCCGCGTGGTGATGCCGGATGTCGAGGCCTGCTACCGCGCGCTCGGCGTCGTGCACACCACCTGGCCCGTCGTGCCGGGCCGGTTCAAGGACTACATCTCGACGCCGAAGCAGAACGACTATCGCTCGATCCACACCACCGTGATCGGTCCCGGCAACCAGCGCGTCGAACTGCAGATCCGCACCGAGGAAATGAACCAGATCGCAGAATTCGGCATCGCGGCCCATGCATTCTACAAGGAAGGCATGGGTTCGCCGACCGAGCGGCTCGAGCACGAATCCAGCGCCTTTGCCTGGCTGCGCCACACCGTCGGCATCCTCTCGGAAAGCTCCAATCCGGAAGAGTTTCTCGAACATACCAAGCTCGAGTTGTTCCACGACCAGGTGTTCTGCTTCACGCCGAAGGGCAAGCTGATCGCGCTGCCGCGTCAGGCGAACGTGATCGACTTCGCCTATGCCGTGCACACCGATGTCGGCAATTCCTGCACCGGCGCGCTCGTCAACAGCATGCCCGTGCCAATGACGACTGCACTGC
>NZ_JANXTC010000376.1:0-10300 GCF_025356345.1 Tardiphaga sp. | reverse complement strand
TGCTGCGAAAAGCCGCCGAGCGCAGCGTCGAAGCAACATGGAAACGAATTGGCGCACTCCTAAGCGACTTTTCACCTAAAGAATGCGCCAACTACCTCGTCAATTCCGGATACGCGTCAACCTAGCGTCATCACGCTCTAGCGTGCCAACATCTCGGGATTCCGGGTTCGCGACCGCCTGGCGGCGTTCGCGCCCCGGAATGACGATGGTGATCTACGCCACCTTCCGGAACGTCAGATTGATGCGCTGCGGCCCCATCAGCGGATGCTCACCGTCGGCGAGCGGCGCGACGCCGTGAAAGGCGAGGCGCGACGGCCCGCCCCAGACCGCGATGTCGCCATGGTCGAGGCGGAATTTTCGCGGCGTTTCGCCGCGCTGCAATCCTCCGAACAGAAACGTCGCCGGCAGGCCGAGCGACACCGAGACGATCGGCGCGCCGAGATCGAGCTCGTCCTTGTCCTGATGCAGCGACATTTTGGCGCCGGGCACATAGCGGTTGATCAGGCACGCCCGCGGCGCGAAATGGTCGAAGCCGCCCTGCTCCGCCGCGCGCCTGGCGAGATCGCGAAACGATGGCGGCATCGCCGGCCACGGCTGGCCGGACACTGGATCGATATGGTCATAGCGATAGCCGCTGCGATCGGTGACCCAGCCGCTGGCACCGCAATTGGTCATTGCCACCGACATGGTGTGGCCGCCCGGCGTCACCATGTGGCGGAACGGCGCCTGCTTCACGATCGCGCGCAGATCGGCGATCAATTCGGGTTCGGTGGCCGCGAAAAAACCGCGCAGCAGCAGCGCGCCGTCGGCGATGCGCTCCAGCGCAGGCAGAAAACCGGTCATCCCGGCGAACAGATCCGTCATGGCCGCCTTCAATTCGCATCGTGAAAGATCAAGCCCAGCGTGTGGCGCTGGCCGGAGCGGATCCGGCTGACGCCATGGCGGAGATTAACACGATAGACGCCGCGGGTGCCCTGCACCGGGCGGTGATGCACAGCAAAGACCACCGCGTCGCCGCGGCGCAGCGAAACCACTTCGGGGCGCGACTGCATGCGCGGTCGCTGCTCGGTCAGCACGAATTCGCCACCGGTGAAATCGCTGCCCGGCTCCGACAGCAGGATCGCCACCTGCAGTGGGAACACGTGCTCGCCATATAGATCCTGATGCAGGCAATTATAGTCGCCCTCGCCATATTGCAGCAGTAACGGCGTCGGCCGGGTCTGCCCGGCATCGTGGCAGCGCTGCAGGAACGCGCCATGTTCGGCGGGGTAGCGGATCGCGAGGCCCATCGCCTCGTTCCAGCGATTGGCCACCTCGCGCAGCGGTGGATAGATCGCCGGGCGCAAGGCGGCGATGATGTCGGGCAGCGGATAGGAAAAATACTTGTACTCGCCGCGGCCAAAGCCGTGGCGCCCCATGATGACGCGGCTGCGGAAGCGGCGGTCGTCGGAGTACAGCGACGCGAGGGCGGCGCATTCCCCGGGACTGAGAAGGCTTTCGAGCACCGCGCAGCCGCGTGCGTCGAGATCAGCGCTGATCCGCGGCCAGTCGATCGCGGCGATGCGCGGCATCACGGAAAGCGCCGGCACGATATCGGTGCGCGTGGCTTTGCTTGCGAGAGATACCATGTCGTCGCTCCGTCACCGCGGCCGCGATCATCATGCCATGGCCTGTTCGGCCATGATGGCGAAAACGCGGGGGGTGAGCCACCCGATTTCCGAAGCAGCGCCTGTTTCCCGGATGCGGTGCGGCATTCTGATGCCGCTCCGCAGATCCGGGATCCCGGTTGCTTGAGTGAACCGGGACCCCGGATCAGCAGCGCACCACGGCGCAAGCGCGCCGCGCTGCGCAGCATCCGGGGAACGCAGTCACCCCACCACCGGCAGCGTCACGATGTCGTAGCCCGAGGCGATCCTGCGCTTCAGGATGGGGTCCTCGATCTCGTAGTCGAATCGCGTCGCCGGGCGGATGCCGCCCTTGGCGGCAAAGGTGCCGCCAAACATCGCGGTGCCTTCGGGCAGCGTGGCCGCGTTGAAGCCGAGCCTGATCAGCTCGGCCACCGGCAGCATGCCGCTCAGCGTGCCTTCCTGGTACAGCACGCGGCTGCCGTCGATGGTCGCCCAGGAGCGCAGGATGATCTGGTCCCAATGGCCCTCGACCTCGGCCAGGTCCCACACCGTGGCTGCGACGGGCTTGTCGCACATCTGCTTCGACACCGTGATGTTGTAGGTCTCGACCTTGCGGTCGGTGTGGTCGGAGCCGACGCCGACATAGGTCTTGCCGTCCGTCGCGAACAGGCAGAATTCGACCTCGCCGGAGGATTCCTCGCCGGTGCACTCGATCGCGCCGTCGGTGGTGAAGCGGCGCGCGCCGCAGCGATAATAGATCGGCGTCGAGACCGGAGGCGCGATGCCGATCGCGGCGAGTTCGGCGATGTGATGATCACGCGCGACGGGATCACGGCCGGTCCAGCCGGCGATCACGCCCTGGGTGATAGTGACGGTCAGCGGCGTGGTGGCGCCGCGGGCGTCCAGCGTCAACGCGATGGTGGTGGTCATGAGAATGGTCCTCTAGTTAGAAATCTGGCACCGCCCCCTCTCCCCATTGGGGAGAGGGCTGGGGTGAGGGGGCACAGGCCTATCGGTAATCCACAGTCCCCTCACCCGGATTGCTTCGCAATCCGACCTCTCCCCATCGGGGAGAGGTGAAGCAAGGGCTACCGCGATTGCATCACCCCCGAACGGCATTTTCCATGCCGGCGGCGAGTTCGAAGATGCGGCGGTCGGAGCCGGCGGCGCCGGCCAGCATCAGGCCGACCGGGGCCTCGCCGTCGCGGTGGATCGGCAGCGAGATGGCGCAGCCGTCGATCATGTTGATCAGCGTGCAATTACGCAGGCTCATGATGTTGGCCTTCGCAAACACCTTGTCGTCCTCCATGTCAGCGATGAGGGGCGGCGTGATCGCGGCGGTGGGCATCACCAGCGCGTCATAGGGCGCGATGCGGGCTTCGGTGCGGGCGATCAACGAGCGCCGCGCCGGCAGCAGGTCGATATAGTCGGCGGCGCTGATGGCCTCGCCGCGCAGGATGCGGACCGAGACACGGGGGTCGTAGATGTCGCCCTTGCTGGAGATCAGATAGCGGTGCCAGGCATAGCTTTCGGCCGCGGTAAAACCGCCCTTGACGCTCATCGGCCCGATGTCGAGAAATTCAGGCACCGCGATGCGCTCGATCAGCGCCCCCTGCTCGGCCAGCTTCTTCAGCGCACGCTCGAAGGCGTCGGCGACGATCGGCTCGAGATCGTCCATCGCCAGCGTGGTCGGCACCGCCAGCCGCATGCCCTTGATCGGGCGCGGCACCAGCGGCACCCAGGTCTCGTTGGCCAGCACGGAATCCATCACCGCGCAGCATTCCACCGTGCGGGCCAATGGCCCGATGCTGTCGAGCGTGAACGACAGCGGCACCGCGCCGTCGAGCGGCACACGGCGCTGCGTCGGCTTGAAGCCGACAATGCCGTTGAACGCCGCCGGAATCCGGCAGGAGCCACCGGTGTCGGTGCCGAGCGCGCCATGTGCCATGCCATCGACGACGGACACCGCAGCGCCCGAGGACGAGCCGCCCGGCACATGGCCGATCTCACGCTGCCACGAACTCTTCGGCGTGCCGTAATGCGGGTTGGTGCCGATGCCGGAATAGGCGAATTCCACCATGTTGGTGCGTCCGATCACCACGAAGCCGGCGCCGCGCAGCCGCGCCACCGCCGTTGCATCGGCCTCCGCGGGCGCGGAATCCTCCAGCGCGCGCGAACCGGCGCGGCTGACCTGGCCCTTGATGTCGAACAGGTCCTTGATCGAGATCGGGATGCCGGCAAAGCGCGACGGCGCGGCGTTCACGGAGCGAAGCTGATCCATCGCGTCGGCGGCGGCCAGCGCCGCCGCCTTATCAACCCGGAGAAAGGTGCGCACGCCCTCGCCGTGCGGATCGGCAATCCTGGCCAGACATTCCTCGACAAGCGTGCGGGAGGTGGTGCGGCCGGCGGCGAGATCGTCGGCAAGGCTGGCGAGGGTCGGCTGAATCATGTCGCAATGTCCTGTTTCAGGCCGGACCGAGCTGGTCGGTCACGGCGCCGACCGGGTATCGCCGAAACCGCCGTCGATTTCCAGATCAAGCAGCGCGGAGCTCAGTGATTTGCCATGCGCATCAAGCGCCAGCGACCGAGTCACGCCGCCGCCCAGCGCCTGGTCCATTACGAAGTTCAGGGCGGCGATGGCCGGCAGTTCATAACGGACCACGGAGCCCTCGACAATGCCGGCAAACAGCGCCTTGACCCGCTCTGGCGTCACCTGCGCCAGCAGCAGCGGATAGTGTTTTTCGTCGAAGGCGATCACCGAGATGTTGGAGATGTTGCCCTTGTCGCCGGTGCGGGAATGGGCGATGTCGCGCAGTCTCATGATGCCGCCTCCACGAACTGGACCGAGGGTGTGGCGAGCGCGCGCGGTAGCAGCACCGAGGCCACTGCCACCACGTCGCGCGCCGATTTGGTGACGCCGCCGCCGGCCGCGGGGCCGTTGGTGTAGAGCGTCTCGACCTCGTTGCCGATCCGCACCGCCTCGCGCAGGCTCTCGGTGCGGCCGGTGACGCGGACGCGGACCTCGTAGGGGTCGCCCGCGCGGACTGACAGCGTCTCGCCATGCAGCGAATCGATGCCGATCAGTTCGAAACGCGTTTCGCTGGTCGCAACTTTGGTCAGCCGCATCCGCTCGCGGACGATCTCGAGTGCGAGGCGCCCGCGCGCGACCGCGCCGGGGCCGGCATAGGAAATCTGCCCCTCGCCGATATAGCCGTCGATGTAGCCGACCGAGACTTTCAGCGTCTCCGGACGCGCGGTGCCGCGGCCGCCGCTGACCCTGACACGATCGGGCGTGAGCTGCTCGATCTTCACCTGTGAAAAATCCGCGATCACATCGGGCTGGATGTAGCGTTCGGGATCGTGCACCTCGTAGAGCAACTGCTCCTTGCAGGTGGCCGCCGTCACGGCGCCGCCGGAGCCGGCCACTTTTGTGATGACCAGCGATCCGTCTTCGCCGACTTCGCCGATCGGAAAGCCGAGCCGCGCCAGACCGGGGACGTCCTTGAACCCCGGATCGGCGAAATAGCCGCCGGTGACCTGCCCCGCGCATTCCAAGAGATGGCCGGCGACGGTGCCCTGACCGAGCAGATTCCAGTCGTCCATCGCCCAGCCGAAGGCATGGATCATCGGTGCCAGAAACAGCGCGGGATCGGAAGCGCGGCCGGTGATGACCACGTCGGCGCCGGCGCTCAAAGCCTCGGCCATCGGTGCGGCGCCGAGATAGGCATTGGCCGACAGCACCCGGTTGCCGAGCTGCTTCATGGTGCCGTCGATTTCCATGAATGGCAGGTCGCCATCCTTGCAGGCGTCCAGCACATCATCGCCGATCACCGCCGCGATCTTCAGCGACAGCCCGAGCGCCTTGGCGATCTCGGCGGTCTTGCGCGCCGCGGCCAACGGATTCGCGGCGCCCATATTGGTGACCAGCTTGATCCCCTTGACGGCGCAGATCGGCAGCACCTCGCGCATGCGATCCTCGAGCAGCGGATCGAATCCGCCATCGGAATCCTTCATCCGCGCCTGCTGCGCCAGCGCCACGGTGCGCTCGCCGAGGCATTCGAATACCAGATACTGGATGTCGCCACGTTCGGCGAGTTCGACCGCGGGCTCGATGCGATCGCCGGAATAGCCGGCGCCCGAGCCGATCCTTATGCTGCGCAAGTTGATCTTCGCATGTTTGTTTCCCCTGATTTTGCGACAACCTACTCCGTGAGGTCACAGCGGCACAAGCGCGGCGCCGCTGTGCTGCCCGGTGAGCAGATACGGCCATGCAGCCGCGGCGCTGGACCGTTGACCCGGGAACGTGGAATGTCCATCAAGACACAATCAGCGGGGCGGACGTCCTCGCGCAGGGAGAGAACACCAGATGGCCGAAGCCGCGCGTGCGCGCCCAAAACCTACCCCCGAGACCCGGCACTTCTGGGACGGCACACAATCGAACGAATTGCGGCTGCAGCGCTGCGACGAATGCGCCAATGTGTATTTTCCGCCGCGTCCGTTCTGCCCGGCCTGCGCCTCGCGAAAAGTCTCCGTGTTCAAGGCGTCCGGCAAGGCCACGCTGTACTCCTACGTCATCAACCACCGCCCCGCCGCGCCCGGCTTCACGCCGCCTTACGCGATTGCGGTGGTCGAACTCGAGGAAGGCCCGCGGCTGATGAGCAACATCCTCGATTGTCCGCAGACGCCCGAGGCGCTGGTGCTCGACATGAAGCTCGAAGTCGTATTCGAAAAACTCGACGACCAGATCACTTTGGCTCAATTCCGTCCGGCGAAGGCTTAATTCCATGCGCAGAAACGCAGTCGCCGTCGTCGGCGCCGCCGAGACCACCGAGCTTGGCGTCATCCCCAACATGTCGCAGTTGCAGCTCCACGCGGACGCCGCCCTCAACGCGATCGCCGATGCCGGCCTGAAGCTGTCGGACATCGACGGCATCGCCACCGCCGTGGAAACGCCGCAGCAGATCGCGCATGATCTCGGCATCACGCCCACCTGGGTCGATGGCACCTCGGTCGGCGGCTGCTCGTTCATGCTGCATGTCCGCCACGCCGCCGCGGCGATCGAGGCCGGCCTCTGCAAGACCGTGCTGATCACCCATGCCGAAAGCGGCAAGTCGATGATCGGCAAGGCGCCGCGCTCGATTCCCGCCGACAGCCTGCAGGGCCAGTTCGAGGCGCCGTTCGGCGTCTATGGCCCACCGAGCATGTTTCCCATCCCGGTGCTGCGCTACATGAAGACGCATGACATCACCCATGAGCAGATCGCCTCGGTCGCGGTGGTGCAGCGCGAATGGGCGGCGAAGAACCCGCGCGCCACGATGAAGGCGCCGATCACCGTCGAGGACGTGCTCAACTCGAAGATGATCGCCTATCCATTCCGCATCCTGCAATGCTGCCTCGTCACCGATGGCGGCGGCGCGCTGATCATGACCTCGGCCGAGCGGGCGAAGGATTTTCCGCACAAGCCCGTGTACATTCTCGGCACCGGCGAGAGCGTGGAGACGCCGATGGTCAGCCAGATGAAGAGCTTCGACTCTTCGCGCGCCTTCACCGTCGCGGGGCCGACCGCGTTCCGCGAGGCCGGCATCGCGCATAGCGACGTCGATCACCTGATGATCTACGACGCCTTCGCGCATCTGCCGTTGTATGGCCTCGGCGATCTCGGCTTCATGCCACACGAGGAAACCGGAAAATTCATCGCCGACGGCCACACCCGCGCCGGCGGCAGACTGCCGATGAATACCAATGGCGGCGGGCTCAGCTACATGCATTCCGGCATGTACGGCATGTATGCGCTGCAGGAGAGCGTGCGGCAGATGCGCGGCATTGCGCCCGCCCAGGTGCCGGGTGCGAAGATCTCGGTCTGCCACGGCGTCGGCGGCATGTTCGCCGCGTCGGGCACGGTGATCTTTACCAACGAAAACTAGCGCGCAACTCTCTCCCCCGTCATTGCGAGGAGCGAAGCGACGAAGCAATCCAGTGCGGAGCTTCCACATGGGAAGTCTGGATTGCTTCGTCGCAAGGCTCCTCGCAATGACGAACTGAACCTGCGTACCAAACCCACACCACAGGAAACCAGCATGGCCGACACCAAATCACTGCAGGATAAAGTCATCGTCGTCACCGGCGCCGGGCGCGGCATCGGCCGCGGCATCGCGCTGCTTTGCGCCGCCGAGGGCGCCAAAGTCGTGGTCAACGATCCCGGCGGCTCCACCGACGGCGCCGGCTCCAGCGCCGCGCCGGCCGAGGAAGTCGTCGAGGAGATCAAGAAGGCCGGCGGCACCGCGGTCGCCAATTTCGAATCCGTCGCCGAGGCGATCCCGGCCAGCAAAATCATCAAACAGGCGGTCGACACCTATGGCCGCATCGACGGCGTGGTGAACAATGCCGGCATCCTGCGCGATGCGATCTTCCACAAGATGTCGATCGACGCCTTCGAGATGGTCATCAAGGTGCATCTGATGGGGTCGTTCTATACCTCGCACGCCGCCGCCCGCTATTTCCGCGAGCAGAATTCCGGCTCGTTCGTGCACTTCACCTCGACCTCCGGCCTGATCGGCAATTTCGGCCAGGCCAACTATTCTGCCGCCAAGCTCGGCATCGTCGGCCTGTCGAAGTCGATCGCGCTCGACATGAACCGGTTCGGCGTCAATTCGAACTGCGTCGCGCCATTCGCCTGGAGCCGGATGATCGGCTCGATCCCGACCGAGACCGAGGCCGAGAAGGCCCGCGTCGAGCGGATGCAGAAGATGGGCCCGGAAAAGATCGCGCCGCTGGTGGCCTATTTGCTTGGCGACGCCGCCAAGGATGTCACCGGGCAGATCTTCGCCGCGCGCATGAACGAGATCTTCCTGATGGGCCAGTCGCGCCCGCTGCGCTCGATCCACCGCGACGGCGGCTGGACCCCGCGGACACTCGCCGAGCACGGCATGCCGGCGTTGAAGTCGTCCTTCTACAAACTCGACCGTTCGGCGGATATTTTCAGCTGGGATCCGGTTTAAACCGGAACGGCGGCATGGACAGAGCCCATATGCGCGCTTGCGCATCGCGGGCAAAACAGCGCCGGCCTTCAGACGGTGACGACCACGAATGGTCTGGCCATCCTGCTATGACACCTTGCACCGCAGCGATATACGCCGCGGTGCAAGGTGGTGTTTTGATATCACAGTAAAAGACTTTTCAAGACTGTAGTTAGTTACCTGTTGCCGTTTAGGTTGTGTCGTGGAAGCCTTGCACCCAATAAAAAGCAAGGGAGGACACGGCGATGGCTTCTTCAACGGGGCGGAAGAATTTTGCAGCGATGCTGCTGGGTGGCGCAGTGGCCATGTTCGCGGCAGGTGCTGCGAACGCACAGAACGGGTTCACCGGAATCCAGGCATTCGGCGACAGCTACGCCGATATCGGCAATATCTTTCGTCTCGCCGGCATTCCGAACCCACCGCAATATCCGACTGGGCGTTTCAGCGGCGGCACCAATTTCATCGACACCACCTCGCAATTGCTGGGCATCCCACAATACAACTACGCTTTGGGCGGCGCGACGACCGGCTCGACCAACGTCTCCCCCGGCGCCCCCGGTTTCGCCCAGGAATGGCAGGGTTTTCTCTCCGCCGGACGACGTATCGCGCCGACTGATATTCTTGAACTCTCGATCGGCGGTAATGATGCGCGGTTCTACTACCAGACCGGCGGTACCCTCGCCGGCGTGCCCGCCGCATCCACGCAGAGTGCCCTACAGGCCCAGGCTGGCATCAATGCGCTAATCGGCGCGGGCGCGCGGACCATCGTGTTCACGGCCGGCGACGTCAGCACCCTGCCCGAGGCCACCGGCGTGCCGACCGCGGCGATTGGCTCGGCATTCAGCCAGTCCTACAATAGCCAGATGCAGGTCGCGCTGGCGGCCATCGCGCGGTCCGGCGTCCGCGTCGAATATGTCGATATCGCCCAGGTCGGCAACCAGGTCAGGGCCAACCCCGCCGCCTTCGGCATCACTAATGTCGGCGCCTGCCCGCTTGCCTGCATCGGCAATCCAGCACTGCAGAACAACTATCTGTTCTATTTCGACGGCGTTCATCTGACCTCGCACGGCTTTGCCATTCTCGGCCAGTACATCGTCAATCGGCTGAACGCGCCTTTGACATTCGCACCGCAGGGCGACCTCGCACTGACCTCCGCCACCGGTTTCGCCTCCACCCTGTTCGGCCGGCTCGACAGTTTTCGCGAGACGTCCGTGTACGCCGCGATGAACGCCTACGCGCAGCTGAATCAGCCGCGATATGCCAAGGCGCCGTACACCAAGGCCCCGGTTGTCGCGTCGACGCCGTGGTCGTTCTATATGGTGGGTAATGGCGGCGTCAGCGACCGTTCGAGCACGGTGTCGTCCACCGGCTACAAGCTCGACAGCATCGGCGGCACCGCAGGCGCCGAGTATCGTATCAGCGCCAACGCGTTCATCGGCGGCGCTTTTGACTATTCCAATCCGAAAGCCCGGTTGCTCAACAATGCCGGCACCACCGACGTCAACTCGTACCAGTTCGGCGTTTATGGCGCCTGGGTCAATGCCAACTTCTTCGCTCAGGCGCTGGCGACGCTCGGCTGGCAGGACTATCGCAACACCCGGCCGGGCGTGATCGACAACATTGCCTCGAAAGCCGAGGGCATGAGCTTTGTCGCCG
>NZ_JANXTC010000365.1:0-26384 GCF_025356345.1 Tardiphaga sp. | reverse complement strand
GACCGTTCACCGCGCATCCGAAGGTCGATCCCGTCACCGGCGAGATGAATTTCTTCGGCTACAATGCCGGCGGGATGTTCAGTCCCACGATCTCGTTCGGCGCAATCGATGCGGCCGGCATCGTCAGGCGTTTCGAACGTTTCGAGGCCCCCTATGCCAGCATGGTGCACGACTTCATTGTCACCGAAAACCATCTGCTGTTTCCGATCCTGCCGATTACCGGCAGCATGGACCGCGCGCGGTCAGGCCGACCGCCCTATGCCTGGGAGCCGGACAAGGGATCCTGCGTGGGTGTGATGAAGCGCGGCGGCGGCGCCGCCGACATCCGATGGTTTCGCGCCGAGGCCTGCCACGTATTCCACGTCATGAACGCCTGGGAAGACGGCGACCGCATCATTGCCGACGTGATGCAGTCGGAAGAACCACCGCTGTTCACCTATCCCGACGGCTCAGCCACCGATCCGGCAAAATCCAACGCCCGGCTGTGCCGATGGAGCTTCGATCTCGCCGCCCCTACCGACCGCTTCACGCGATGCTATCTCGACGATGCCACCGGCGAATTCCCGCGCATCGACGAGCGCCGCTCCGGCCTCGTCAGCACCCAGGGCTGGTACGCCTGCGACAATCCAGCACCCGGGGCCAGCAGCGGGTTTTCGGGGATCATGCATGTCGGACGCGGCGGCAATGCACTGGGACGCTACTTGCTGCCACTCGGCGACAGCATCTCCGAGCCTGTGTTCGTCGCACGCGGCAGCGACGCCGTCGAAGGCGATGGCTGGCTGCTCGCCGTGGTGTGGCGGGCGCGAGAAAACCGCAGCGATCTTGCGGTCTTCCATGCCGGCGATGTCGCGGCAGGTCCGACCGCGCTGGTGCAACTCGGTCACCGGGTGCCGGCGGGCTTCCACGGAAACTGGGTCGACGCGCAAGGAGCGACGCCATGATCAATCTTCTCGGCCGGCTGGTCGCCGGATTCCTGTCCACCATCATCTTCCTGGCAGTCTTCACGATCGCCGGAGACGTGCTTGTCGCCGCGGTAGTCGCCATGACAGGCGCCGCCGCGCAATTCGCTGTCGCCGCGATCGCGCACCACAAACCCGGCGCGATGGCGTGGGCCAGCGTTGTCATCGTGCTGGTCCTGACCGGAAACACGCTCGTCGGCGTCACCCCACCCGACGGCACGCTTGCCTCCCGCCAACTGGTCAGGCCAGTCGACGCCACCTGCCCGGCCCGGCTTTCGACGATTTGAGCGGAGGTCGTCCGTTACGCCAGCTCGGCTTCGCTCCCGGCATCGAACGGCACGGCGGCCAGGCCGCAAAAGGTGTAGCTGCACCCGGGCCGACCCAACGCTCGGCGCCGCGGGCGAGCCCGCCTGCATCGCAAGCTGTGCGAGTTCGACCAGACGGCTCGCGCCATCCCCAGGCTGCCGCACAATATGAAAAACACATAAGTTACTTCAATATAAGGGTTTTATCGAATACCGACATCATTTTGACAGTGTAAAGATTTTGCTTGACGGGCGCGCGTCGTATCCATAGAAAATCTTTACAGCGTCAAGATCTCTAGTTGGAAACGCCATGGCCCTCTTCCTGATCCTTGCACCGTTCGGTGCCTTCACAACGCTGATGCTGGTCGCATCCGCCACGGCGAGCCTGTTCGCCGCGGCCGCGCTCTCGCTTGCCATCATTGTCTGGGACGTGTTGCGCGGCGGCTCCGTCAAAATGCTGGCAGCGGGATCGATGCTGCTGTTCGGCGCGCTCGGCGCTTACGTCGCGCTGATCGACAATCATCTGACGCCAGCGGCCGTCCGTATCGCCGTCGATCTCGGCGTGCTGACGATTGCGCTACTGTCACTGGCAATCCGGCTGCCATTCTCGCTGCAATATGCCCGCGAGGTCGTTGACGCCGAGACTTTGAAGCTGCCCGGCTTCCTCCGGGTCAACTACATCATCACCTGGGCCTGGACCGCCGCGTTCCTGCTGATGCTGATCGTCAACGTTCTGATGATCTACTGGCCGAGCCTGCCGCTGTGGCTGGGCATTGCGCTCGCCTTTGCCGCGCGCAACGGCGCGATTTACTTCACCAGATGGTATCCGCAATACCGGATCACTAAGCACGGACCATGACGGCAGCCGGCAGCGACCGCCAAATCCTGATCCCTGTCGGCCGGGGTTCCCTGTTCGCCGGCGACATCGGTTGCGGGCAATCCATCTCCGGGAAAAGGCGATCGCCGCCCGGGTGATCGGCTTCGCGATCCACCATATCAGTCCAGCGAAATCTGCATCTGCGCGATTCCTACCTGCTGCAGCAGTTGCGGTGACGACGCCGGCGCGTTGTTGCCGTCGCCCTCATACTCCGCCACGATCGACCGCTCCCCTTGCGATAAGGCCGAGGTGGTAAACGATGCAGCACCGGTGCGGTCGAGTCCGACATGGGAGGCCAGCACGAGGTCGCCATCCCGAAACGTGACGGCGCCGGTCGGTGGCCCGTCGTCGCCGGTGATCACCGCCCGCAGGGTCACGACGGCACCGGCCGTGCAGGGATTGATGGAGGACGACACCGACACGTCCGAAGCCCCCCGCACATAGTGCGCAACCACCGCCGACTGGCTCGGCTGCACCATCAGCGGCAGGAAATCCATCGTGCCGCTATAATCGGCGCGCAGTCGGTGCGGACCGGGGCCTAGCTCGTCGACGACGATGCCGGAAGCTGACACCTTGGCCCAACCCAGCACGTTAAGCGTGGTCTCGTCGACAAAACGGACGGTACCGCCCGGCACGCCGACACCGGAACTCGTCGTCACTGACGCCTTCAAGGTCAGCCGATCGTCAGCACCGGTCGACACCGACAGTCTCACCTGCGTCGTCTCCGACATGATAACGGATTGCGCGAAAGATGAAGGAGTTTGCGCGAGCAGCAACGCCGCCGCGACAGCCACATGTTCGAATTTCAAAACCCTGTTCTCCGGTCTGCCGTCCCCCTGGATGAGGCGCTTCATCGGCGAAAAAGGTTCAAGATTCGGCTGGATCCGCCCAGCCATCGCCGGATGGCAGATCAGAGAGCTAACTACAGATAGTTATAGAATATAATTCCATTCACCGTGCTGGCCGCCGTTAACAAGGCGACCAACGCCGCGTTCACTGTGAAAGCATCAAACATGCGTGCAGCCTCAATCCGGATAGCATTCGTTCCTTATTGAAACCAACCCCTCCGAGTCGTCACCGCTTTTCTTTTTGACATGACGTCTTGCGATCGGCGGCAGAATCGAATCCGGCCCCCTCCACCGCGATCGCCCTAGAACCAGATCTGCATCGGCAGGCCGTGCGAATCGATCGGCGCGGGATCGCATGGCAGGCCGCGGATGCTGTCGCGCGCCGCCAGCGCGGCGGCGCAGGCATCGACGACGTCGTCCGCCTTCGCACCGGTACCGATGCGCCGCCTGGTCAGCCAGGCATCGAGCTCGGCGAAGCCGGCGTTGCGCAGCAGCTCGCAACGCCGCAGCAGCCCCGCGGGCTCGTGCTTGGAGAGCAGCGGCACGTCGCCATTGAGCCGCAGAAAAACCAGTTCGGGATGGGTTTCGCGGATGTCGAGCTGACGGTTCGCGCCGATGAACGAATCGACCTCGATGATCTTTTTGCCGAGATGCCAGAGCTGGCGCGACGCCTTGCTCTGCCCGCGCCGCGACGCTTCGGCATTGGCCTGGTCGGGATCGGTGAAATCCTGCCACAGCCAGCGCCGTGCGCCCCCGAACACGCGCGAGCCATGCGGACGCAGGGCTGCGCGGGCCAGACGATCACAGCCCCGATCGCCGTCCTCCGTCATCCCTATCGGGATATCGATCGCGGCGCGATCGAACATCTGATCGGCCAGCCACGACACGTCACCGGGAAACGCAATATCCCGGCGCTCGCCGTCCAGCGTGACCGCGACCCAGCCGCGCGAAAACCCGTCGAGCCCGATCGCGATCATGGTTGAGGCTCCCGCCTCAGCCCAGATTCAACTCCTTGAAGAAGTCATTACCCTTGTCGTCGATGATGATGAAGGCCGGGAAGTCCACGATCTCGATGCGCCAGATCGCTTCCATGCCGAGTTCGGGATATTCCACCACCTCGACCTTCTTGATGCAGTGCTCGGCGAGGTTCGCCGCCGCCCCGCCGATCGAACCGAGATAGAAGCCGCCATATTTCTTGCAGGCTTCGCGCACCGCGGGCGCTCGGTTGCCCTTGGCTACCATCACCATCGAGCCCCCCGCCGCCTGGAACTGGTCGACGAAGGAATCCATGCGGCCGGCGGTGGTCGGCCCGAACGCGCCCGAGGCATAACCGTCCGGGGTCTTGGCCGGACCGGCATAATAGACCGGGTGATTCTTGAAATAGTCCGGCAGCGGCTCGCCGTTCTCCAGCCGCTCGCGCAGCTTGGCATGCGCCGAGTCGCGGGCCACGATCATGGTGCCGGACAGCGACAGCCGGGTCTTGGTCGGGTATTGCGACAGCGTCGACAGGATGTCCTTCATCGGCTGGTTGAGATCAATCTTGACGACCTCGCCACCGAGCGCCTCCTCCACCGCCGGCAGGTATTGCGCCGGGTGATGCTCGAGCTCCTCGAGATAGACACCGTCGCGGGTGATCTTGCCCAGCACCTGGCGGTCCGCCGAGCACGACACGCCGAGGCCGATCGGCAAAGAGGCGCCGTGGCGCGGCAGCCGGATCACGCGGACGTCGTGGCAGAAATACTTGCCGCCGAACTGCGCGCCGACGCCGGAGGCCTGAGTCATCTTCAGGATTTCCTGCTCCATCTCGAGGTCGCGGAAGGCATTGCCGTCGGCCGAACCGGTGGTCGGCAGGGCGTCGAGATAGCGCGCCGAGGCCAGCTTCACCGTCTTCATGCACAGTTCGGCCGAAGTGCCGCCAATCACGATAGCGAGGTGGTAGGGCGGGCACGCCGCGGTGCCCAGCGTCATGATTTTCTCTTTCAGGAACGCCAGCATACGGTCCTTGGTCAGGACCGAGGGTGTGGCCTGGAACAGAAAACTCTTGTTGGCGGAACCGCCACCCTTGGCCATGAACATGAACTTGTAGGCGTCGTCGCCCTCGGCATAGATCTCGCACTGCGCCGGCATGTTGTTGGCCGTGTTCTTCTCCTCGAACATCGACAGCGGTGCGACCTGCGAATAGCGCAGGTTGCGGCGCAGATAGGCGTCGCGCGCGCCTTCGGCCAAAGCGGCCTCGTCATCTCCGTCGGTGAGCACACGAAAGCCCTTTTTGCCCATGATGATCGCAGTGCCGGTGTCCTGGCACATTGGCAGCACGCCGCCGGCGGCGATATTGGCGTTCTTCAGGAAGTCGAAGGCGACGAATTTGTCGTTCGGGCTGGCCTCGGGATCGTCGAGGATTTTGCGCAGCTGCGCCAGATGGCCGGGCCGCAGATAATGGTTGATGTCGCCGAACGCCGCCTCGGACAATGCCAGCAACGCGTCGCGCGACACCACCAGCATCTCCTTGCCCAGCACCGTCTCCACCCGGACGCCTTCGCTGCTGATCTTGCGATAGGGCGTGGTGTCGGGGCCCAGCGGAAACAGAGGGGTGTGCTTGTAGGGCGGCACGGCTTTGGGTGTCGGCACGGCGATCGGCGCATTCATGGGCGGGGCCTCGGCAGGATGAATTTGCGGCCCTTGTAGGCGCTTTCAGCCATGTTTTGAAGCGTTCAAAATGGCAGGGCAGCGCGGCGACAGGAGGACGCCCCAAAGCTCATTGCCCAGGGTCCGCTCGGCATGAAATATACTGAGCACCACGGTGCGGCCGCGCCCTTGCACGAACGCCTCGGCCGGGTTTCAATCCGCGCGGGGGGCACTCATGAAAAACCGATCCGGACTTCTCGCGCTGTTACTTCCTGGAATGCTCGCGCTGGCCGCCACGCCTGCGCGCGCCGATCGTTGCGATGATCTTGCCCGTCAGCTCAAGGGCCAGATCGACGGCCTCGGTGTCGGGCGCACCGCCGCCAATGTGATCTACCTGTCGCATCCGGCGGCAAGGCAGGTCCGGCTCGGCTGCGCCAGCCGTAACGTCAGCAATGAATTCTACGCCACCACCGACAGCCGCAAACCATCGCCGGCGTTTTTCGACCTTGTCGCCAGCGCTTCGGCGATCGTGTTCACCATCCCGAAGCCGGATACGTTGAAAGGCGCGACGCGCTGCATGGGCCGCATGGGGATCTTTCGCGGCGACGACGTACAGACACGATATCGACGACTCGACATGCGCTGCACGCGCAACAAGACGAGTGCCAGCATCACGATTTCCCGCGGCAAGGACGAATGAAGCCGAAACAGGGCGGATTCATTCGCTTCCTTCGGTCTTGAAGATACAAATGTAACGAAGCCTGATCGTCGCCGTTTACCACGCTGCCCGATACAGGCCGCTGGTCTCAAATTGAAGCTATTGATTCATTTCTCCTTGTTGCTGCGCGCGCACGGTGGGCGCGATTGAAGCAACAAGGGAATTTCAGATGAGTGTTTCGAGTGTGAGCGCCGCGCCAGTCGTAGCGAATGTCAAGCCGATCGAGGCGCTGCCGCCCGCCGTCAAGAAGGCCGAAGACGATCGTAACGACTCCCGCGTAGCGCCGCCGCCGCCGCGCGCCGCGCTGCCACCCGGTCAGGGCGCACGGATCGATCAGCTCGCCTGAGCGATTAGCGACGAACATACCAAACCAGGGCGCTGGGTCACGGATCCAGCGCCCTGTAATGCCGGAAGATGCCGTCCTCGTTGAACGCGATGCGGCGGTCGCTTTCCAGATAGGCTTTGATGTTCGGCCGTATCGCAACCCGGTCGCGCAGCTCGATCAGGGCGGGAATCTTTCGCTCAAACGCCTTCATCCGGTTCGGAAAGGCATAGCGTAGCCCCTCGATGATCTGGAACAGCGAGAGATCCACATAGGTCGCCTTGCGACCGGTGAGATAGGCGCCGTTGCCCGCGACCAGCAGTCGTTCAAAATAGCCGAGATATTTTGGCACCCGCTCAATCCAGAATTCCGCGGTACGCTTCTTCGCCGGCGCGCGCTGGTCCTCGTAATACAGCGACACGCCGAGCGGATGGTGGGTATCGTGCACCTCGGCAACAAAATCAGTGACCGTCAACTGCAACTGATGCAGCCACAGCCTTCCGGCTTCCGCTTTGGGCGCCAGGCCGTGGCGCGATCCGAGATAATGCAGGATATTGGCAGTCTGACCGATGACCAGCCGGCCGGCCTTGAGAAAGGGTGGCGCGAATGGCGGCATGTCCCCCCTGCCCTCGAGCATGCGCATCATCGAGGCTATGCCGCCCCTGCCGCGCGCCTTGTCCGTATAGTCAGCGGCGCTGTCTTCCAACGCCAGCCGAACATATTCGCCACGGCCCTGAATGGTCGGCCAGTAGTACAGTTCATATCGCATCGAAGCCCTCGCTCGTCACCTCACCGGAGTAACGGAATATCGCGGTTTTCGTCTCGGGACGCGCTGTTACGTCCGGCTCGGCCACGGCCGCGCGGTATAGTTCACGGTTCCTCAACGCTGTTTCACGATCCATGGAATATAGCCGCGGATAAGAATACCCCAGCACGACCGGTTAAGTCCGCCCGCTTATCATTATACACGGCAGACTGCGATCTGCCGGAAGCTTCGAGTGATGTTATGTTTTTCATCCATCAATTGCTGGTCATGGCCGTTGGCGCGGTATGCCTGTTCGGCAGCTGGGTCGGCATGCGCCACTTTGCCCGCGCCCGCGCCACGGCGGGCGCGACACGCCATGGCTGGCTGTTCATCGCCTCGGTTGGCACCGGCGCCGCACTATGGGCCTCCACCTTTCTCTCCATCCTGGCGCTGCAGCCGTCGCTGAACAGTGGCTTCGAGTTGCTGCCGACCGTCGCAACGCTGCCGATCGCGATCCTGTCCTGCCTTCTCGGCTTTGAAATCGGCAGCCGACACCGCCTGACGCTGGCACCGGAACTCGGCGGCCTGGTCATGGGCATCGGCATCCTGGCGATGCATTACATCGGGTTGATGGCGTGGCACATTGCCGGCACCATACAGTGGAATGTCTACGGCGTGGCGATCATCCTGCTGCTGTGTCTCAGCCTCAGCGCGCTTTCGGTGAACCGCGCCAACCGTCCGGTGACGCGCTGGTGCCGCCACGGCGCCGCCGTCGTGCTGGCGGTCATGATCTGCGCCATGCATTACGCGATGGCGGCGGCGGTCCACATGGTGCCTGAGCCGGCCATGACGCTCGCGCCCGGGCTGGTCCCGGCCCCCGTGCTCGGCGCCGGCGTCCTGCTGGCAGTGCTCTTGATGATGGGTAGCGGTTTCTCATCCTATATCATCGATCTGCGCGCGCGCACCGAATCCGCCGAGCGCATCCATCAACTGTCGTTCAACGACACCATGACCGGGCTGCCGAACCGCATCGCCTTCAACGAGCGGCTTTCCTTCGCTGCCGTGGAATCGCATGAGCTGGCGCAGAAGCTCGCGGTGTTCGCGATCGATCTCGACGGCTTCAAGGACATCAACGAAATGTTCGGCCACGGCGGCGGCGACCAATTGCTGATCGAGGCTGCCGACCGGATGCGTGGCGTCCTCGGCCCCGGCGAGTTTCTGGCGCGGCAGAGTAGCGACGAATTTCTGGGCTTGCAGCTGTCCGGCAATCATCCCGCCGACGCGGCGAAATTCGCCGGGCGCCTGGTCGATGTGTTCAACAAGCCGTTCAAAGTGCAGGGCCAGAGCATCAGACTCACCGCTTCCGTCGGCTATTCGGTGTTCCCGACTGACACCCGGGAGCGCGAACAGGTGCTCAGCAACGCCAAGCTGGCGATGCAGCGTAGCAAGAGCCAGCGGCGCGGCGCGATCTGCATGTACCAGCGCGAAATGGACGACGCCGCGCGCGCCCGCCGCGCGCTGGCGCGCGACCTGCAAAGCGCGACCGAAAACGGCGAGCTCGAATTGCATTATCAGCTGCAGGCCTCGCTGGAGGA
Organism: Tardiphaga sp.; assembly: GCF_025356345.1. GTDB lineage: Bacteria > Pseudomonadota > Alphaproteobacteria > Rhizobiales > Xanthobacteraceae > Tardiphaga. Next base: position 17,390 of record NZ_JANXTC010000365.1, on the reverse strand, counting down.
TGGCTCGATCTGCGGCTCGGAGGCGCTGATGCGCTGGAACCATCCCAATCGCGGCCTGATTTCACCGGCTGAATTCATCCCGCTGGCAGAGGAGACCGAGGCGATCATTGCGATGGGACAGTGGGCGCTACGTACCGCATGCCGCGACGCGGCCGCGGGCGCGCTTCCCGGCATCATCGCGGTCAACCTGTCGCCGGTACAGTTCAGCCGTGACGATCTCGCGGAGACCATCCACGCTATCCTGATCGACACAGGGCTGTCGCCGCGCCGGCTCGAAGTCGAAATTACCGAATCGACGCTGATGTCCGACCAAACCCGAAGTCTGCAGATTCTCCGTCGGTTGAAAGCAATGGGCATCTCGATCGCGATGGACGATTTCGGTACCGGTTATTCGTCGCTGGCCACGCTGCACGCGTTTCCGTTCGACAAGATCAAGCTCGATCAGTCGTTTGTACGGCGAATTCCCGACGATTCCGCCGCCCGCGCCATCGTACGCACAATACTGGCACTGGGCCGCAGCCTCGGCACGCCGGTGCTGGCGGAAGGCATCGAGACCCGGGCCCAGTGGGATTTTCTGCTGAATGAAGGCTGCGACAAGGGCCAAGGCTATCTGTTCGCGAGGCCGGTGCCGCTTGCAAAGCTGCCGGCGGCGATAGTGGCCGCTGAGAAGTTTTCGCATGATGAGGCGCCGTCGATAAATGCACCGAAAGATAAACTCGCCGTCGCCTGAAGGCGTCCGTTTCCCGGACGCAGCGCAGCGCGCAAGGCTGCGTCCGGGGCACATCTGAGTGACGCGAGCGACGACTAGTTCGTCGCAAAGCAGTACAGCAGGCCGTCGCCGCCGGTCGTCTTCAGGTCGGCTTGCGAGCAGCCGCCATCCGGACCGCGCGACGGATGCGAGGTGTTCCATGATTTCGCCGGCGGCTGGTCATCAAGTCCGATGCGATCGATATGACCGACCATCGCGGCGCCCTGGACGCTGCTTGTCCAGTTCTTGCAAGTGCGGTCCTCTCCGGCGGCAAAGGCCGTGCCGTCAGGTTGCGAGCCGGTCAGCACATCATGGCGATTCGGGGTATCGCCACGGCCGTTGATGACCTCGCCCTTCTCGCTCAGCGAGGTCTGCTTCGATAGATTATTGCTGCCGTGCAATTCGGCAACATCTTTGGCAACCACCGCGCCCTTGGCATTTTTCCATGGACCTGCGCCAATCCGGTCACGGGCATTGATCGCCGGCTGGCCGTCGACTGGCTGCGTCGACAGATAGGCACGCCAGGTTTTGGCGCCGGCGCCCGCGGCCTGCGCCAGCGTCTGGCACTGGTTGTCGGCGCCGGCGAGGCCGCCGAGATTGCCGCCATTACCGATGCCGGCGCCGGTGACGAAGAAGCTGGTGTCAATGCCCTGCGCCGTGGCGGGCTGTGCCGTCACCAAAGTGACGGCGATGGCGCCGGCACACAGGCCGACACGCGAGATCGTTATAAAGTGATCGGACATGGTTCCTCCCGTTGATTTCAGCAAAGCCGTCGCAATGAAAACGGCGTCGCAACAGATCAACACGACGCTGCGCGGATTATTCCCAGCATCGCTGGAATTGACCTTTAATCCGGCAAAGAAAAAGGCGTCGCGGAATCATCCGCGGCGCCCTTCTCCAATCGATGTCCGCGGGCTTAGGCCTGCTGGATAGCCGACAGCTCCCAGCTGGCATTCTTCGGTCGCACGAAGGTCCAGACTTCGGTGGCTTCGGTCGGCGCGTCACTGCCGGCGACCAGACGGTCGGTGCCGCGCTCCAGTGTCTTGTCGATGAAGGTGAAGCGCATCGCGACGGAGGCGTAGTCGGTCTCGCCTTCGCGCCAGGATTCCGCAAGGTCGCCCTGCAACAGCTTGACGTTGGACACCTTGTTGACGTCGTTGCGGGCCTTGTTTTCTTCAAGATCCTTGGTGAAGTACGAGACCATTTCCGGCGTTGCCAGGGTGTGCAGCTTGGCCACGTCCTCTTCCGACCAGGCGGCCTGCACGTCCACAAGCAGCTTCTCGAAGGCTTCGTAGTCGGCCGGAACGATTTCCAGCGGCGCGGCGTTGGCGCCGATGCCAAAACCGGTACGATAGCTGGTCTGCGCGCCCGGGCCGACGTCGGGTCCGGCCGCCGGGCCGGCATACGCCGACGCGGTCTGGTTCTGGTTGCGGCGCTGCCACCATGACATTGCGAGGCGCACGACAATGATGATCAGGCCGACCTGCAGGATCAGGCCGAAGATCGACGACAGGCCACCGAGGCCGGAGAACATGCCGCCGCCGAACAGCATGCCGAGCAGGCCGGCGCCAAGGAAGCCGGCGGCGAGGCCGCCGAGCATGCCCATGCCCGGACGATTGAAGAAGCCGCCCTTGGCCGCGCCCGCTGCGGGCGCCGCGTTCATGCCGGGGCTGCCCGGCTGGGTCATGGTGCGGTTGAACGGCTGCGCCGCATTGGGCGCCGTCGAGGTGCTGGGCGGCGCGGCGAAGGTGCGCGTGCCGCGTGAGCCCGAGCTGCCACCGCCGCCGACGCGGGCGTCGGCAGCCGAGACTGCGAGCATCAACGGCATCGCCACCGATAGGACGACGGCCATCATCTTGAGAAGGCCGCGCGTACGGATGGTGAAATTCATGTCTGTTCCCTTAATCCCCGGCAGGGGGAAGCCTCACTAAGATGGCCACGCAGGCCTGAAAAGAAAGCACTGATCGCGAAGTTGGGCTGCGGCCCTCGGTCGCGGGATGTGACGTTCAGGTGGGAAAATCCATGTTGCAGCGCAAAAGAAGCCGCCGTTACGACGGGGTCATGGTTTCCTTGACCTTGGCGATTAGCGCGCTCAGCGCAAACGGCTTGGCCAGGAACGCGAATTGTTCGTTTTCCGGCAGGCTCTTCTCGAACGCTTCCTCGGCGTAGCCGGACACGAAGATGATCTTCAGATCCGGATTGCGCGCCCGCATTTCCTTGAGCAGCGTGGGCCCATCCATCTCCGGCATCACCACGTCGGACACCACGAGGTCGACGGCGCCCTCGCGCTCTTCCAGCACTTCCATCGCCTCGAGGCCGTTCGATGCCTCGACGACGGTATAGCCACGCGAACGCAGGCCGCGGGCGTTCAGCGAGCGCAGGCCCTCCTCGTCCTCAACCAGCAGGATGGTGCCCTGCCCGGTAAGATCGGTGCGCGGCTTGGCCTCGGCAGCCGCTTCCCTCGCGGCGGCGATCGCCAGCGCGGGATCGACAGCGACTTCCTTCTCCTGATGATGCCGCGGCAGGAAGATCCGGAACGAGGTGCCCTTGTTGGCTTCGGAATCGACATAAATGAAGCCGCCGGTCTGCTTGACGATGCCGTACACCGTCGAGAGGCCGAGGCCGGTGCCCTTACCGACTTCCTTGGTGGAGAAAAACGGCTCGAAGATCTTCTCGACAATGTCGGCGGGAATGCCCGTGCCGGTATCGGTGACGTCGATCCGGACATAATCCGCTGGCGGCATGCCCTTGTAGGACATCCGCTCGGTTTCCAGCGCGGGTACGTTGACGGTGCGAACCGTCAGGGTGCCGCCATCGGCCATGGCATCGCGCGCATTGACCGCGAGATTGACGATCACCTGCTCGAACTGCGAGACGTCGACCTTGACCGGCCACAGGTCACGGCCGTGCACCAGGTCGAGTTTGACCTTCTCGCCGATCAGCCGGCGCAGCAGCATGGTGAGGTCGGACAATGCATCGCCGAGATGCAGCACCTGCGGACGCAGCGTCTGGCGGCGTGAGAACGCCAGCAATTGCCGAACCAGCGTCGCGGCGCGCGTCGCGTTCTGCTTGATCTGCATGATGTCCTGGAACGACGGGTCGGTTGGCTTGTGCGCGTTCAGCAGGAAATCATTCGCCATCATGATGGCGGATAGCACGTTGTTGAAGTCGTGAGCGATGCCGCCGGCGAGCTGGCCGACCATATCCATCTTCTGCGACTGGTTGATCTGGTTCTCGAGCGTACGGCGCTCGGTGGTCTCCAGCATATAGACGATCGCGGCCTCGGTTTCGCGCTCGTCCTCTTCCACCGCGGTGACGAAGAACTGGCCCCAGCGCTCCTTGGCGCCTTCCAGCAGCGCCTCGACCGGCGGAATATCGCCCTGCCCTTCGGCGGCGTGCCCGATCGCCGCGATCAGCAGGCTTCGGTCTCGGTCGCTGACCGCCGACAGAATCGACTTGTTGACGGCACCGGACGCGCTGAGGCTCTGCGCCAGCTTGGCGAAACGCGCATTGCCGCGCACCACGGTTCCCGCGCGATCGACCGTCGCAATGGCCATCGGAGTATGGTCGAAGAAGCGCATGAAACGCACTTCAGCGGCGCGCTGCGGATCGGAGCGCTCGTCGCGGGCACGGCTGATCACCAAGGTACGGGATGCGCCGGGGACGCCGTCGGCGCCAAACGCCAGCTTGTGATAGAGCCGCACCGGCATGGTCTTGCCGTTGCGCATCCGCAAATCGATGTCGAAAACTTCGGTCTTGACCTCGCCAGGGACCGGCACGATCGAGGTCAGCAGCGAGGCGCCGTCGCCGGAAACGATATCGGTTAGCTTAAGGCCGCCGGAGCCGATTTCGGCAAGATCATGGTCCAGCCAATTCGCCAGCGTGGCGTTGACATAGACCAGCTCGCCCTTCGGATTGACCGAGAAGAAACCGCACGGCGCATGGTCGAGATATTCGATCGCATGCTGCAGCTCCTGGAACACGTCTTCCTGACGTTCGCGATCCCTGGTGATGTCGGCAAGCGACCACACCGCGGACTTGGCCTCTCGCTTGCTGGTGCCAAGTGGACGGACACGCATCCGCAGCCAGCGACCGTGGGTACCGTCAGCAGCGGCGACACGGACTTCTTCCTGCTGACGCTTGCCCTCGCGGGCCGCCTTGAGCAGCCGGAATACAGCTTCGGATACGTCGGGATTACCGATGAAGACCCGCTCTACCGGACGCGCATCCTGCGCGTTGACCGCTCCCGTCAGCACCAGATAGGCGGCATTGGCATAGACGACGTGACCGCGGGCATCAGTCACCGCGACACCGTCGAAGGCATAGTCGGTCACCGAACGCATGATCGGATCATCATTGCTGCGATCGGCGAAGCGGACGATGCCGGCGGCAAAGGCAAACAGAGTGAACAGCCCGACCATCGCCAGCAGGGCCAGCAGGCCGAGAATATAGGGCTGCGCCTGAGAGCGGCCGAGCGCCATGAACCCCGCCGCGCAGGCGATGATCGCGGCGGCGATCAGCAGCACCAGAAATATGCTGCCGCCGCGCCGCACCGGCTCATTCGCCATCGGTTCGTCAGTCGCCTGTTCCCGGGCGTTCATCGAGATCGGGCGATCATGGTCGGTTTCGGCGGTCATCGGACGGTCGGTCGCCTGTTCGCAGCGGTAATGGCGCGGGCTTGCGCCACTCCTGAGTGCCTCAATCGGACCGGGACACGCAAGCGCCGCGTCGACCGTCGCGGAGCTAATCCGCTGATTCGCGCCGCGTTCCATCCGCCCCCTGACCGATGCGGCGTCATGTCCGGCGTCCGGACAATCCGCGTTTCAGGCCCATGACGTAGCCGATAATTTCGGCCACCGCATGATAGTGCTCGTTGGGAATTTCCTGGTCGATCTTGACGGCGGCGTAGAGCGCGCGGGCCAGCGGCACGTTCTCAACGATCGGAATATCGTGCTTGCCGGCGATTTCCCGGATCTTCAGCGCGATATTGTCCATGCCCTTGGCGACGCAGATCGGCGCGGCCATGCCGCGCTCATAGGACAGCGCCACGGCGAAGTGGGTCGGGTTGGTGATGATCACGGAGGCCTTCGGCACCGCAGCCATCATCCGCTTCTTCATCATCTGATGGCGCAATTGCCGGATCTTACCCTTGATGTGCGGGTCGCCTTCGGACTGCTTGTGCTCGTCCTTGACCTCCTGCAGCGTCATCTTCAGCTTTTCGTACCAGGTGCGATACTGGAAAAAGAAGTCGGCAATCGCGACGGCGGCGAGCATCACAACCACCGACGTCAGCAACTCCAGCGTCAGCGACGTGGAGACGCCGAGGATCACCGAAGGATCGAAATGCACCATGGCGTCGAGGCGGAAGCGCTCAGGCCACAGCACGATGCACATCACCGCGCCGAGGGCGATCAACTTGAACAGGCCCTTCAGGAAATTCGCGGCGGCCTGCTTGCCGAATACCCGCTTGAAGCCCTCGGCCGGCGAGATCTTGCTGAATTTCGGCGTCAGCCCTTCGGGCGAGAACACCAGCCGGTGCTGGATCATGTTGCCACCAACGGCGGCGATGATCAGGAACAGAAACGGCATGCCCATCGCCGACAGTACCGAATAGGCCAGGCTCTTGCCCAGCAACAGCAGACCCGGCCCATCAGTGCGTATCATCCAGGAATTCTGCAGCAGGCCACGCATCGGAACCAGCAGTCCGGTACCGACCGAGCTGCCGAACGATGACAGCACCAGCGTCGCGCCAGCCAGCAGGAACCAGGTATTGACCTCCTGGCTCTTGGCGACATCACCGCGTTGATGGGCGTCATCCAGCCGTTTTTGTGACGGATCATGTGTTTTGTCTTCGTCACTGTCGTCTGACATATCTCAGCTTTCAGATCCGCGGGATCATCTGGTGCATGACGCCGATAAAATATTCGAGGTAGGTGCTCATGATGGTTGCCAGCACGGCGGCGAAGATCAGGAAGCCGACCAGAATGGAGAGCGGCACGCCGACGAAATACACCTGCATCTGCGGCATCAGCCGCGCCAGCACGCCCAGCCCGATATTGAAGACCAGGCCAAACACCAGAAAAGGCGCCGAGAGCTGAATTCCGATCTTGAAGGCCGCTGCGAACGCATTGGTGGCAAGCTGCGCGACGTCGCCGGTCGACATCACTTCGCCGGGCTTGAAAATATTGTAGCTGTCATTCAGCGCGGAGATCACCAGATGATGCGTATCGGTGGCGAACAGCAGCGATATCCCGAGGATGGTAAGAAAATTGCCGATCAGCACGCCCTGCTGGCCCTGGGTCGGATCCACCGACGACACGAAACCAAGCCCGAGCTGCTGGGCGATAACCGAGCCCGCCACCTGCAGCGCCGACAGCGTCACCCGCGCGGTGGCGCCAAGTACGACGCCGATCACGATTTCATGCACCATCAGCACCAGCAGCGGCACGATCGACCCCATGTCCACATTGTAGTCGGCGCGGTGCAGCGGCAGGATGATAATGGTCAGCGCCAGCGCGATCGACAGCTTGACGCGCGCCGGAATGTTGGCCTCGCCCAATCCGGGCAACAGCATTACCATGGTGCCAATGCGGGCGAACGCCAGAATGAAGGCGGCGGCGAGGGCGGGCAGAAGCGAGACATCGATGCGCATGGCGGATTGTGCATCACCCTCCGATGATTCGCGACGATATCCGCAACATATAGCTGTTCAGCGCGTCGCCCATGAACGGCAGCGCCAGGATCAGCGTCATGAAGATAGCAATGATTTTCGGCACGAACACCAGCGACTGCTCCTGGATCTGGGTCAGCGCCTGCACCAGCGACACCACGACGCCGACCACGAGGCCGACCACCATCAGCGGGCCGGACACGATGACGATGGTCCAGATCGCATCACGCGCGACGTCGAGGGTTTCGGGGCCGGTCATCGTAAATCCAATCTCGGAATATTGTTTTCATCATTGCGAGGAGCGAAGCGACGCGGCAATCCAGAAGCCGCAAACCGAAGACTGGATTGCTTCGTCGCAAGTGCTCCCCGCAATGACGGCTGCTTAGACAGGGCACGTCGCCCTTAGATCGGCATCTTCATGATGTCTTCATAGGACTGGATGACGCGGTCGCGCACCGAGACCAGGGTGGAGACGGCGACGTCGGTTTCCGCCACCGCGGTCACCACATCCATCACATTGGCCTTGCCATTGGTCATGGCGACGGTCTGCGCGTCGGATTTGCGACCGGCATCCAGCACGCTGCCGAGCGCGTCTTTCAGCATCGCGCCGAATGAAGCGCCGCCGCCCTCGGCGGCCTTGCCGATCCCGGCGCCGACGCCGCCACCGGCGTCCATGATACGGGAAAGGCTCGCATAGGCGTTAGCGGCGACGGAGGGGGATGCCATGGCTCAGGTTTCCTGTTCAGGCCTTGAGAATATCGAGGGTGCGCTGAATCATCCGGCGCGTCGCACTGATGATGTTGAGATTGGCTTCGTAGGACCGCTGCGCCTCTTTCAAATCAGTCATTTCCACCAGCGAATTGACGTTGGGGTATTTGACGTTGCCGGAAGCATCGGCCGAGGGATTGCCGGGCTCATATTTCAGCGGAAAGGCCGTCGTATCAGGCCTGATACGCCCCAGCGCGACGACCCTGGCATCCAGCGTGCGGTCCAGTTGAGAAACGAAGGTTGGCACCTTGCGGCGATACGGATCGCCGCCGGCGGTCTGCGCGGTCGACTGGGCATTGGCGACGTTTTCGGAGATGACGCGCATGCGACCGGCCTGGGCGCGCAGGCCCGAGGTCGCGATACCCATGGAGCGGCCGAAATCACTGCTGTCGTCTGCCATGATAAAATCTCCCTAGCGTCCGGTTGTGTCAGCGCTTGCCAATGGCGGTCTTCAGCAGGCCGAGGCTGCGGGTGTAGAGCGAGGTCGCCGCCGCATAATCCATCTGGTTGGCCGAAACCTTCATCATTTCGTCCTCGAGATTGACCGCGTTGCCGGCCGGCCGGGTCTCGTAGCCACCGCGATTATTCGCCGCGAAACTGGAGTTTCCGCCGGAGCCCGCAATGCTGGTTCCGCTGGCACGCATCATCGGAAGCTGCCCCATGGCGCCGCCGGCGGCGGCATTGCCGATCTTGTCGAATTTCGGTTCCACGAGGTCACGCGGCTTGAAATTCGGCGTATCCGAATTCGAGACATTCTCGGCCAATACACGCTGGCGCTCCTGATGCCACTGCATCTTGGTGCGCAGCGCCGACAACATGGGCATGTCGCTGATCGCCATCGGCTCTCTCCGTCGCTCCGGACAACATGTCCTCAGCTAGGCAGAATTTGCCGCCCGCGTGGTTAACACCGGGTTAATTTCCGGCGGAACTACTTACCGAAACGTAAATGTTTGGCGGAAAAGCGCGATTTTTCAGCTTACCGGATCGCTTTTTGGCCTGATTTCTTGCGTTAACCACGCCCGCGAGCCAGAAGCTGGAGCGGCAGAAGTCGTTTTGGCCATGGCGATTCATAGTTTATTATTCGCAACCGGCAGCTTCTGCCGGCGGGCGTTAACAGGTAGGGCGTGACTCACGCGGCATTCGGCGTTGCTGTATCCTGCGACCGAAACCGACCGAATCTTCCGCGCGACGACGGCACTATTTGCTGGGGACTAAAGCATGCAGACACCACTTACGTTCTTTTTCGCCTTCGTGGTTGTGCTGGCACTGATCGGGCTGGCCGCGTGGCTGGTTCGCCGTTTCGCCGGCAATCGCCTTGGCGCCAATGCCAACCGCGGCCGGATGCCCCGCCTCGCCGTGATCGATGCCGCCGCCGTCGATGGTCGCCGGCGTCTTGTCCTTGTACGTCGCGATAATGTTGAACATTTGCTGATGATCGGCGGCCCCTCCGATATCGTGGTCGAGTCCAATATCGTGCGCGCCGTACCGGGGCGCGATGCCGGTCCGCAACGCGGCAGCGACGCTCTGCGCAATCCGCCGGCGGCCGAAGCCCCAAGCTGGTCCGAGCATGAATCCAGCTTCGATCATTCCGAACCGGAGGTGGCGCCGCGCCCGGCCCGGCCGCTGTTTGCCGAAGAGCCACGCCGCCCATCCGCCGCCATGCCCGAGCGCCGGCCGGAGCCGGTCAGCAATTTCACGCCAGAACCCGTGGCCCGGATTGAGCCGCGCAGCGAAGCGGTGACGCCAAAGCCGGTGCCCCGCAGCGAGATGCCGCGCAGCGAATCGATAATACCGCGCCCGATGCGCGCCGATCCGCCGATCCGCGTCACCCCGCCGCAGCGCGCTACCGAGCGCTCTCCGTTCCCGGAACGGCCGCCGCTTCCTGAACGCCCCCCCATCCCGGAACGCGCCCCGATCGCGGAGCGCGCCACCGTGACGGAGCGCAGCATTGTTCCTGAGTATGCCCCGCCCCCCGGATTGCCACCCGCTCCTGCGGCTGCCCCGCCCGCGCCTTCGGCGGACCAAAATCTAGCCGACATGGCGCAGCGCCTCGAAGCGGCCCTGCGCCGCCCCACAAGCGAGCCGCGTTCCGAGCCCGCCGAACCGCGCATTGGTGCGCCACCGGTAGCGTCGGAACCGACGCCGGGCCGCCTGGCGCCGCGCATGCCCAGCGAGATTTCGATCTCGAATCCGTCGCGCAGTGACGCCGCGGCGCCGGTTGCCCCTCCCGTCAAGACCGGTTTTGAAAATCTCGAAGACGAGATGGCGTCCCTGTTGGGCCGTCCAAAGTCGCATTCGTGAGATCGGCATTCTTTCCGCGTAGAGTAGCTTTCCTCCTGACACTGATCGCCGCCGGATCGCTTGGCGATACGGCGTTCGCGCAGGACATCAGCATCAATCTCGGCGCCGGCAATGGCGGCGTCACCGAACGCGCGATCCAGATGATCGCGTTGCTGACGGTGCTGTCGATCGCCCCGTCGATCCTGATCATGATGACGTCGTTCACCCGCATCGTGGTAGTGCTGTCGCTGCTGCGAACGGCGCTGGGCACCGCGACCGCGCCGCCGAACTCGGTGATCATCGCGTTGGCGATGTTTCTTACCGCCTTCGTGATGGGGCCGGTGCTGCAGAAATCCTACGATGACGGCATCAAGCCGCTGGTCGCCAACGAGATATCAGTCGAGCAGGCGCTGCTACGCGCCTCGGTTCCGCTGCGCGGCTTCATGATGAAGAATGTTCGCGAGAAGGACCTCAAACTGTTCCAGGACCTGTCCGGCGAACCGATCCCGGCGACGCCGGACGAGATGTCGCTGCGGATCATCGTGCCGGCCTTCATGATCTCCGAATTGAAGCGCGCTTTCGAGATCGGCTTCCTGCTGTTCCTGCCGTTCCTGATCATCGATCTGGTCGTGGCCTCGGTGCTGATGTCGATGGGCATGATGATGCTGCCGCCGGCCGTGGTGTCACTGCCGTTCAAGCTGATCTTCTTCGTGCTGGTGGATGGCTGGTCGCTGGTCGCCGGCAGCCTGGTGCAGAGCTACGGGCAGTAGCGGGCCAACTCTGGCCCCTCCACCGTCATTGCGAGGAGCCAACGGGTCCGGCTTCGCCGGCCCGATGATAAACTCCGCGACGCGGCAATCCAGAGAGCCGCAAGCGCCGAAAGAGCTGGATTGCTTCGTCGCAAAGGCCCTCACAATGACGGGGCGAGACCGTGCCCCTACCTCGTCATCTCGATCTTGCGCACATTGACCAGCGGCCGGATCGAGCCGGTCGGTGCCGGGTCAGCGGCGGCGCCCGGCACCGTGGCCCTGGCGCTGTTTTCCGGGAAACGCACCTTCATCTCGCGCAGGAAGCCGTCCAGCGTGTCGACCGAGGCCGCCATCTTGGCAATGGCGGCGAATTCGGAATTGTTGCCGGAAGCCGGCTGGCTGGCAATGTCGAACGCGACCTTGTCGCTGCCGGTATTCATCAATGGCGCGTATTTGTCGCGAAAGCGGGCAATGCCGAGCGCATCGTCCGCAAGCGCATAACCGACCATGGCGCGCACCACATCGCTCTTTTCGGCCGCCGTGAGCGGCGTGAAATCGCGCCAGCGGTCGGCGTAATAAAGTTCAATCTGTTCGGAAGCCTCGCGCCAGCGCCGCGCCGACCAGTAGATGTCGGAGCGCAGCCGGATCGCTTCGCGGCCGCTGATATTGGAGATGATGTCGAGCGCGAGATCGCGGCGGCCGATGTCGCTCTGGGCGCGCGCCTCCAGCAGCAAACGCTGCTGGCGCAACTCGCCGGCGAGGTCGGCGATCCGCGTGGTGCGCAGGGCGGAAATCGCACGCTCGGGCTTGCGGCCCATCAGATAGACCATCGACAGCCGCGCCGCGACCTGCGCGCGCGCGGCGCCTTCGAGGCGGTGATCGACCTGGTACTGCAGCAGCTCGGCGGCCTGATCCAGCAGGTCGACGGCGACCAGCCGATCCGCCAGCCGGCGGATCATTTCGTCGCCGCGCCGCCCGATCGGGGTCAACTCACGGAACTCATAAAACATCGCCAGCGCATCCACCGGCGGCAGTTCGTCGCCCTTCGGGGTCAGGAAGATCTGCGCGAACAGGGCCTGCGCGTCATCCTGCACCTGGCGCGCGGCATCGCTGTTGGACTGCCGTTCGGTCGCCGTCCGCGCGGCCATCAGCGAGTCGTTGTAGCGACCGCGATCGGCATACATGCGCGACAGGATCTGCAACGCCTGAACCTCGATGCCGTCGCCCCGCCACATGATCGACAGCACTTCCAGCTCGTGCATCGCGTCGTCGTTGCTGATGTCCTTGTTCTTCTGGCGCAATACGATTTCGCGCAGCTTGGCTTCCGAGGACGCGGCGCGGTCCGGTGACGCGACCACTTCCTTGTATTTCGCCAGCGCGTCCTTGTCGCGGCCGAGCGCCTCGTCGAGCCAACCTGACAGCATCAGCGCCACCGGCCGCGCCTCCGGCTTGATTCCCACCAGCTCCAGCTCGCTGCCCCGCGCCGATGCGCTGGCGTAATCCTTGACCTCGAGCGCGGCGCGCAGCGCCTGCAATACCGCGATCCGCTGCAGGTCCACCGGCAGTGACGAAATCGCCAGATCGGCGTTCTTGAATTTTTCGCGCGCCTGCACCCATTTTTCCTGTCGCGCATAGGCCAGCGCCTTCCACAGCTCGGAATCATAGCCGGGGTTCAGCACCGGGTTGGCGACGTCCTTGAGCGCCTGCTCGGGGCGTCCCATCAGCACGCTGGCCACCGCGTGAACGATCAGCGCCACCGGGTTTTCCTGGCCCACCTTTGAATCCGCGATCGCCAGATCCGCGACGCCCTTGGCTTCGTGGTACAGGCCGCGCGCCATATAGAAGCGCGACAGGTCCACGCGCGCCCCGGTGCGGGAGTTGGCATCGGCAACCGAGGCCGCGTTGATCAACTGGTCGAAGCGATCCTTGAACGGCCCTTCCTGATCCTTCGCCCACTGCCCGACGTCGAAGATCGGCCGGGCCACCGAGGCGCTACGCTGCGGGGCCGCGTCCGCCGCTGACAGTGTCAGCCCGCCGGGCCGGGTCATGATCACCTTGTCGATACCGGTCTCGACCGTGACCTCGTCGGAATTCAGCTGCACCACCACGCCATGAATGGATTCCAGCACCGAGAACTCGACGAAGTCCTGGCGCCGGATAAAGCCGCGCGACGGCGGCAGCGCAGTTACCACCGTCAGCATGTCACCGGCGTCGGGGTCGACCAGCCGGTGCATCAGGCCGGGTCGGGTCAATGGCACATGCACATTGGCCTGTTTGGGATCGGCGATGTTGCGAACCGCCGACAACGGCTGCGACGGCGTCTGCCTTGTGTCGGCGAGCATCACCGACCAGCTGCTTCCGGCGCCGGCCAGATCATCCGCGACCAGCGAGGCCAGTTGCGGCCGGTTCAGCCGCATCCGAATCGCCTGCCCCTTTTCCAGCTTGACGGTGCTGACGTCGGCTACGACGGAGCCGGCCTCGCGGCGCAGCGGCGCGGTGTCGATCGGTTTGGCGGAGTCCACCACCAGCCACAGCATGTCGCCACGGCGAAACAACGCCACAGGGGTCGGCGCCGCGAAGGCCAGGGTCACGCGTAACCCCTCGCTACTGCGCTTGATCTCAAGCGGCATGCCCGGTGTTTCGACAGGGCTTTCGGCGACCACAGGCACGGATGCCGCCGGCACGGCCTCGGCTTCCCTGACCGCGGCAACTTCCGCGGCTGCGGCCGGCTTGATCACCGGTTCGGGCTTTGCCGCCTCGATTTTCAGCGGCTCTGCCTTTGCCGGTTCAGCCTTGGCCACTTCAGCCTTGGCCACCTCGGTTTTCGGCGCTTCAATCTTGGGAGCTTCAACCTTCGGCAGTTCAACCTTGGCAGGCTCGACCTTGACCGCGACCTTCTTGTCCATCGCCGCGTCGCGGGCGATCGACTCCGAGGTCGGCGGCACGATTTCGCTGGCGCGCGGCGACGGCGGGGCTTCACGCCCCGGCCTCTCGACCGGTGCGGCCGTGGCTGGGGCCGCGGCCGGCATCTTGGCCAGCGGCGACGGCTTGTCGTTCTGCTGAAATCCGATGTCGACGACGTAGTTCTTGTCTTCGCGGAACGAGTGCACATCGACATCGCCGATCAGCCCGATCTCCACCGCGGTCCGGTTGCCGTCCACAGCCTGACCGATCGACGAGATGTTGGACGGCGCCGACAATTTGGCATCGGCCAGATCGAACACCAGACCGGCGTTGAAGGTCAGTGCCAGCGTCTTGTCGGACAGCGCGGTCGACACGCCGACGCCGTCCGGCAATTCGAACACGAAACGCACGAAAGTCGGCTGCACCGAGGCGCGCACCCGGATCGGCGGCTTTTTCTTGCCTTCCGACGCCGCACGCTGCTGGCGCAGCGCGCGCTCGGCGACGCGCGCGCGGTCCGCCAGTTCCTTGACGACATCCTGCGGCAGGCCGGGCGGCAAGCCCTTCCAGTTGTCCGGCAGCAGATCGATGAAGATACGCTCGCCGGCCGTCATCGAATTGATGGTCACCTTGCGCGCCAGCGCCAGCCTGATCGCCGAACCATCGGGATCGCGCCGGGCCGAGCCGACATATTCGGGCGCGCTGTCGGATAGGATATCGATCGGGACATCGACCGGGCGCTTGAAGCGAATGACGAGAATGGTGCCGGCCTGCGTGACCTCGGTCTCGACATCCTCGGAAAGCTTGACAACGATGCGGGCAAAGCCGCCGGAGACCACCATGGTCGCGGTGCCCTTGACGTCCTGGGACTGCGCAGCACCAGCGTACAGAAGTGGAGACAACACGGCCACCGCGATCCACGCGTAACGCCGAACGGCCCGCGTCCATGCGCGAGCGAGCGTCCAACTTGCTACGGCAGCCCTGCGCGTCATGGCGACGTGTCTCTCAGCCCGATGATCTCTGGGCGATGAATGCCCCGCCTCTGTTTGAATCTAGATTCCGCGGTCTAAGGAGTTGTTAATGAATCGCTTTAATTCCGGCTCACCGGCAACGGCTTGCCTTCAATCTTGGGAAGATCCGCCGCCGACGCGGAGCGGTCGCCACCAGCGGCACGGCGGGCCAGTTCGACAGTGAGGCGCTCGGCCGCCTCCGGCTGCATCAGGCCGAGAATGTCGGACATTTTTCGCGGCGCGATCTGCGAGGCAATGTCGAACAGCACCGGCATCTCCAGCCGGTCGAATATCTTGGCGGCGTCCTTCGGCTTCATGCCCTCATACATCGTGATGATGCCCTTGAAGCGCGCGACATCAGCCTCGCCCTTCTGGTCGGTCGCGGTCTTGATGCCGGCCTGGACGCCCTTCAATTCATCGACGCGGGATTCAATGCGCTTTTCAGCGGCCTTCAACAGGCTTTCGCGAATATCGATCTCGCGCGCGCGCGCTTCCAGTTCCTGGCGGCGCGCTTGCAGCCGCTCCAGGATCGCACGTTCCGACGCGGAGACCTGCGGAACGGGCTCGGCGGCGACGGGGGCCGCTTCAGCCGGCTTCGCTACTTCGGGCGCCGAGACAATCGGCTTGCCATGGGAATCCTTGGCGCCGCCTTCGTCCTTCTTGGCGGCCGTCGAGCCGGTAATGTCATTGCTCTCCTGCGACCTGCCACCCGGGAAATTGAACGTCTCCTGCGCCCACGATTTCCCCGGCGCGTTGGGCTTGTAGTCGAATACGTAGCTGCCATCGATCAGCAGTCCGGCGATCTTGAGCACGGCCAGGCAAAAGATGGCGACCAGCACCACAGGAATGACGCGAATGTCCCGGAAAGCGTTCATGCAGCGATGCCGTCAGGCCTCCTGCGCTCGGCGAAGGCCTGCGCCGCGGCGGCGTTGGCGCGCGCCGCCGACATTTTTGGCGCGGCGGCTTCCGGCTCGGGCTCGGCCAGCGGCCGTGCCGCCACCGCGATGCGCGACAACCGTCGCAGCACATTGTCGCTTTCGGCCAACTGCCCCTTGAGCTGGTCGGCGAGCGAGGTCGCCAGTGCGATCTGGCTGCCGAGGTGCTCGTTGACGTCGCGCACCGTGTGCTTGAGCCCGCCAATCGCGCGTTCGGCGATCTCGGTCACGGTGATCAGCTCACCGATCGTCGCCTTCAGCGACTGCTCGTCCGCTTTCAGCCGCTTCAGGCGGGTGTTGAGCAGCATGCAGTAGCAGATGGTCAGAATGAGCAGCGCTGCGACAAGGCTCTCGATCACTATTCCGATTGAGTGGTTCATTGTGCCTCCATCAACTTGGTTTGCTCATCCGCCTTTTCGAACATCGCAAAGGTGGTGTTTGGTTTGCGCAACTGTTTGGTCACGCGGATCGCCACACGGTCGCCGACCCGGCCCATGCGGCCTTCGGTCAGGATGACATCGCCGCAACGCACCGAGACCAGCGCGTCGGCGCGCATTTCGAGCGGCAGCGTGTCGCCCACTTTCAGCATCATCAATTGCTTCAGCGGGATTTCGGCCTCGTACAACACCGCGTCGACCGAAATCTGCGCCTGCGCGATTTCGGTGGCGAGATGGCTCTCCCAGATCGGGTCGCGGCCGAATTTTTCGCCCATGAACATCTGCATCAACACGGCGCGGATGGGTTCGATGGTGGCGTAGGGCAGCAGCAATTCGATATTGCCGCCACGGTCTTCCATATCGATGTGCAACCGCACCAGGATCGCGGCGTTGGCCGGACGGCTGATCGCAGCGAAGCGCGGATTGGTCTCGAGCCGGTCGATGCTGAAGGTCACCGGCGACAGCGGCCGGAACGCCTGTTCGGCGTCAGCCAGCACGACTTCCAGCAGCCGCTTGACAAGATTGGTTTCGATGGTGGTGTAGGGTCTCCCCTCGATGCGCAGCGCCGCGCCGCCGCGACGGCCGCCAAGCAGCACGTCGATCATCGAATAGATCAGGCTGGAATCGACCGTGGCGAGACCGAAATTCTCCCACTCCTCGGCCTTGAACACGCACAGCACGGCCGGCAACGGCACCGAGTTCATATAGTCACCGAACCGCACCGAGGTGATGCGGTCGAGCGAGACTTCGACGTTGTCGGAGGTGAAATTGCGCAGGCTCGTCGTCATCAGCCGCACCAGGCGGTCGAACACGATTTCGAGCATCGGCAGACGCTCATAGGACACCATCGAGGAATCGATGATGGCGCGAATGCCGGAATTTTCGTCGAGAT
>NZ_JANXTC010000142.1:0-24097 GCF_025356345.1 Tardiphaga sp. | reverse complement strand
ACGCCCCGATCCTTGATCAGCTTGACCGCCTCAAGCTTGTACTCTCGCGTAAACTTCCGTCTCTCCATGAAACACCTCCAGCTCCATAAAACACCTAACTTGGTGTCTTCGGAACCGGGTGCAGCTCACGCTGCTTGAGGTACTGTGCAGCAAATATCACTGCCGCTGAAAGAAAATAGGCCCAAACCTCAAGCTGCTAGGCAAGCGATTTCCGGCGGCTGTTGCGCCACTCCTCGCCCATCCTTCTCCGAATAATCTCGTCGGCCGCGTCCATGATTCCACCCGCCCCAAACAAAGGCCATGGCTTTAACAGTGATTAAGCGTTTGTCGAGAAAGGACCTCGGTCTTTCGTCACGGCGCTTCATTGATCGCCGATGACCGTTTGTCAGTTTCGGTATCAGTGATCTGCGCTCACGCAATAGTCCGCCCAAGCCCCCATTAGAGAACGTCGTTTAGCTATCGCGGTACTGCGCCTGTACGCTGCTTCCGTTTCGTTCTTGAGCCCATGGGCAAGCGCGGCCTCGACGACATCCCGTTGGATCTCGGTGCAGTCCCCAACCCAATCCCTAAACGTTGAGCGGAAGCCGTGGGTGGTCGCGTGTTCGACCGAATTACGGTCAACGGCTTGGCTGAACGCCGCATCGCTGAGCGGCTTCCCGCGCTTTTGTCCGGGGAAGATTAGGCCGCTGTCGCCAAATCGCCGCTTGGCTTCCTGAAGCTCCGCGACGGCAGCGCCTGAGAGCGGGACAGTGTGCTGTTTTTCAGCCTTCATGCGCTCTTTCGGAATGACCCATAGGGCCCCCTTCAGATCGACTTCGTCCCAACGGGCAAAGGCAGCCTCGTTGTATCTTGCCGCTGTGAAGATCAGGAAGCGCAGCGCTAGCGCCGCGTTTGACCTATCGGCCCGCAGCGTCCGCATGAAGAGCGGCATCTGGTCGTACGGCAGTGCGACATGATGCTTTACATTACCCTTGCGCTTCTGAACCGGGAGTAGATGCCTTACCACGCCCCACAATGCCGGGTTTGCCTCGCTGCGTTCCTTCTTGGCGATGGCGGCATTGATCACCATCTCGACGCGGCCCCGAACGCGAGCGGCTGTCTCACGCTTGACCATCCAAATCGGCTTGAGCATTTCGGCGACGTCGTCCGTGCTTAGATCGCGGACCAGCTTGCTGCCGATCAGCGGATAGGCGTAGGTCACGAGCGAGTTGCGCCACTGCTGACGGTGCTTCGCGTTTTTCCAACTTGCCTCATGGGTCGCGATGTAGCGTTCGGCGGCAATTTCGAATGTGGTGGCCCTGGCGTCGGTTGGCTCAGCCTCCGTCTTGCGGTCGCGCTCGACAATGGGGTCAAGGCCGGACTTGATGATCATCCGGGCCGCTGAGGCCATCTGACGGGCAGCGTCGAGACCGATTGCCCTCGCGGACCCCAGTCCCATGTAGCGCTCTTTACGAGACCCAGGAGCGACATAACGGTACAGCCATGAGGCGGTGCCGCCTTTCACGTCGAGCCGCAGCCCGCCGCCGTCTGGCAATTTCACCTCGGACCCGCCGTTTATAGCGGTCCGCACAGCGCTTTCGCTCAACCGGTGAATTGCTTTTGACATGTCGCCCCCACGTTAAGCGCAGGTGTCCTCCAAACCTACGGACCGTACCCACGCCGAATATCTATCTTCGGAGGACACAATTTGACAGGTTCCGGCGGTGTGCGATAGGCCCGCGCATTGAAAACAAAGAAGAATTACGGCCCTTAAGAAGACGCGAACTTCGTGGGATGATCGAAGGATATAGATTAGTGGCGGAAGGGGTGGGATTCGAACCCACGGTGGGCTTTCACCCACGGCGGTTTTCAAGACCGCTGCCTTAAACCACTCGGCCACCCTTCCGTGCAGGACTGCATGCGCTTAGCAAAGCGCACCGGCGAGGGAAAGAGGCGATTGCCGGGCCAAGCGGGGATTGACGGCCGCGCGCCGTGCTAAACGGGGCGTCAAGCGATTCTGAACGGAGACACCGCCATGGCCCACCCGACCCCGCGCGCCGACGCCCTGCGCCAGATGCGCGAAGCCAAATTCGAAGCCGAGCAAAAGCGCCTGAAGCAGGAAGCCCGTCCGGGCGCCGCGGAATCACCCGCGGCAAAGAAGAAGGAAGCCAGAAAGCCCGGCGAGGACGCGGCGCCGGCGGAAGTGACCGCCGCGGGATCGCCCGCCCCGGAGGCCGCAGAGCCGAAGGCCCCGGCCAGGCAGACGCCCGCCCCGAAAGCTCCGGCCAAAAAAGCGGCACCCAAGACGCCGGCGACCCGGACAACCGCGAGCAAAAAGCCCGCCGCCAAGGCGAGCCCGAGCAAGCCGGCCTGAGCCAGCCGCGATATTCCGTAGGCCCCCTTGCGGGCATCTGGCCGGCTTTGCGCGTCGGTTCGCGCAATCCGCCGCGGCTGTGGCCGCGAGGTGACAGCCATTTCGCCAAAATACCGTTACGAACACTTGGTTCGCCAGCGGATTGCGGCGATAATGGGCGTTGGTGATGAAGCGGTTTTTATGGGCCATTTGGATAGCCGTCGCGGGTGTGGCTCCGGCCCTTGCGGCTGATCTGCCGGCACATGGCTGGAGCAAGGCACCCGCCGCGGATACGGCGTATAATTGGGGCGGCTGGTATGTCGGCGGCAATGCCGGTGGCGCCTGGGGTCGCGCCGACACGTCCAGCGCCTTTGTCAACGGCACCGCGCCGATCGCCAACCAGCAGGCCGCCGCGGCCGCCGCGCCGCGGCTCGATGCCGGCGGCTTCAGCGGCGGCGGACAACTCGGCTACAACCACCAGATCGATCGCTGGCTGTTCGGCGTCGAGGTCGATGCCAACTATGTCGGCCTGAGCGCGCGCAACAGCGTCAGCGGCCCGCTCCCGGTCGGCAGCAGCCGCTTCACGACCACCAATTCGGTCACCACCGACTGGCTGGTCACCTTGCGGCCGCGGGTCGGCTACGTGGTCGACCGCACCCTGTTTTATGCCACTGGCGGGCTCGCGCTGACCGACGTCAAACTCAACTCGAGCTATGTCGACGGCACCGGCCAGAACGAGGCCGCGAGCCTGTCCAAAACCCGCGCGGGCTGGACTGCCGGGGCCGGCATCGAACACGCTTTCACCAGGGAATGGTCCGCCAAGGTCGAATATCTCTATTCGGATTTCGGCAAGCAATCCACGACCGGGCCGTTGTTCACGGGCCCCGGCCCGGCCACCGGCGTGATCGCCCACGACACCGACTTCAAAACCAACACGCTGCGCGGCGGGCTGAACTATCATTTCGGCGGACCGTCGGTGGGGCGCTATTGATCGCATAAAGTCCCGCGCGCGCGGGAGTTCGGTCCTCGACCGGCGCTATTCCGCCAGCTCGAGCACATCCGCCTGCTGCCGGTCGATGGTAATGATCCAGCGCAGTGGCCGGCAGGTAAGATCCGGTCGCACCGCCCGGATCAAACCGCTGACCGCGATGCCTGCTTCGCCATCCTTGAACTGCTCATTGACCGGCTGACGGAACAGGTGCGCCATCCGGCAGCGGCGCATCTGGGCGTAGTCGGTGGTTTCAAATTGCGCCACTTTCAGCTCCACATCTATTCGTCGGCCGCGGAAGTTCCGTTCCTCGCGGTTAACAAAGTATCAACCTGAATTGCGGCGGCATCTCGCTGGCCATGCGGCGCAAAATGCAAAATGCCCCGGCTTTTGACGATCGGATTCACCGTCGTTTCAGCAATGCGGCGGAGATTTGTCCGAAACCGATCGGAGCGCTGTCATGTTTATCGTCGCAAGCCTTCTGAGCATCGCCGCGGGATTGTTCTACGCCGCCAGTATCAACCACAGCGGATGGGCGATGCAGGTGTGTCGCTATGGCGACCTGTTCTGCCTCAATCCCTCCTGGCTGGTGATCGCCGCCGTGCTGTCGGTGATCTGGGCATGCTTGCTGCGCGTCGACCGGCTCTGACGCGGCGCCGACCGACGAAATTTGACTCTGGAAGAATACGAACCGGACCCAGCTACCATTATCAGCGTCATCACGGCTATTTGCTCGCCGGACGGCGTGCATGTCCGGATATTTCAATTCATTGATTGCGAGCGAGGCCCCCTCAACTGTAACTCGAGGTCCATTTATTGTTGTTACTTGAGAGATTCGGATGCGGGATGCACAGGCGATATCAGGCGCTCAACGTTCCCATTGAAATCGTCCGGACGATCGTCGCCATCTCCGAGACCGGCAGTCTGACCAAGGCGGCGGAGCGGCTGGGGATCAGCCAGCCGACGGTCAGTTCGCAAATCAAGCGTATCCAGGTCATGGTCGGCGGCGCGCTGTTCAGCATGACCGCGAGCGGTACCACCGCGACCCAGCTCGGCAAGCTGGTACTACAGCAGGCCCGCCGAATCCTGGAAGCCAATGATCAGATGTTGCGGATGAGCGGCGCGGCCGATTTGCCGCGGCCGATCCGGCTGGGACTGAGCACGCTGTTCGTGCGCGAGTTTCTCGAGCGGCATACGTCCGGGAAGCTCGCCAACGTGGTCATCCAAACCGATAATTCGGTTGGTATCACCAAGGGCCTGATCGATGGCTATATCGACATCGCCTACATTCTGGAAAATCCCGAATTGACCAGCGAGATTTCGCATCTCATCGTCAACGAGACCGATGAGGAATTCGTCTGGGTGCGTGCGCGGGATTTCGTGATGAGTCCGGGGGCCCCGATCCTGACCTGGCCGGGCGACGACCTGATGATCCGCACGCTGACGCGGCATGGCCTAGCCTACAAAATTGTCTTCAACAGCCCGGATTACCACGCCAAGCTGGCGGCGGTGGAGGCTGGCATCGGGATCACCGCGATCCCGCGCCGCATGATTCCGACGCCGCTGGTCTGGGCACAGGAATATTATCTGCCGGAGCTACCGCCGGTCAAGGCGTTGTTGTGTGTGAGGTCGAATCTGGACACGCATCTCAGCAGCGGCCTTCTGAGCGAGATTTCGTCGCACTTCTTCACATCCCCGAACACGCCATCCTAGCGGCGGGTGCCGCCGTCACCGTGGCACCAGAAAATGCGCATCCCACTCGCCGCGCGGCACTTCAGCGCCGAGTTGATGTACGAAGTTCTTGATCTCCAACCCGTTCGCGCTGGTCTCGCAGCTGTAGGAAACGCGGTACCACTTGCCATTGCTGCGTACCGCGCCGCCGGGCGCGCTGATGTGGCTGCCGCGCAGCACCGGCTCGGCAAAGGCGTAGGCGACGAATTCGTCCGGCTTGAAGCCTTTGTGCTGGCGGCCGACATCGCCCATGGCGCGGGCATCGCAACGTTGCTCGATCCGGGTCTCGGGCGACAATTTCAACATCTGCTCGCCGCGGGAAGACGCCGCGAGCGAAGCCGACGGTGGCACCAGAAACAGTAGCGCCGCCGCTATAAAACCGCACCTTATCATAAAGCTGGCCCGACTTCCTCGTGTCACTGGTCAACGCGCATTCGGGCGCAGGCTAACATATTGCCCGATGGAGAAAACCCACCTGGCCGCGAGCTGGTTCACGAAACCGTGGTGATCAGCCGATCCGGTCGAAACTTAGCAACTGGTAGAATTCGGACGGCGAAAACTGTCGGCCACCAAGGCCAGAGATACTGACGCGCCAACCAGCATCATTAAGCACCCTGGCCTGCGCCACCGCGACATCCGGGATGATGCGATGCGTCACCCGGCTTTCATCGTTGCGCGTGGCGTGGATGGTAAAAATACCGCCGCGAATCCGCGCAACCGGTTCGAGCGGAATTTCCACATCTTCATTCGAGATCATCGCCGCCAACGGAGTTCTCCATCGTTCGCCGTATGCCCGAATAGATGATGCTGCGACACGGTTAACCAATCCCTAACCGCCGCGCCCTGGTTAATACGGCGACGCGCCGGTTTATTTGAACAGACCTGTCACCCTGTCGAGCAGCGACTTGTTGTCGCGGTCATCGTCCGGCGTGGATGTCGCGGGCTGCGTCGCACTCAACGGATCGGAGGCGGGAAACGAGTCTTGCAGACCGGTTGTCAGTTCCTCGTGGGTCTTGCGATCGGCTTTCGCCGCTTCCTTGGCGCCAACCGCATATTTGTCATGCGGCGCGGGATCGAACTTGTCGGACATGATGGCCTCCTTGTCGAAGGAGAACGCCAACATGACCGACAGGTTCCATGTTGTTAATCGAGGCCGCGCTCGCGGCTCAGCCGCACCATCTCCTCGATGAACAGCGCCTTCTGCTTCGCATCGAGACTGGCAAACAGCGGCTCGGCGGCGTCGGCGACATTGCGCTGATCGACCGCGCGATCGTTGAGAAACTGGGCCTCGTTGCGCATCTGCTCGATGATGTCGTCCGGTGGATCACGCTGGGCGCGGGCCACGCGCAGCTTCAGGCGGTCGGCGCCATTATTGCCGAGATAGTGCATGGCGTTGTTGAAGCCGGACCAGTGCTTCTCCTGCTCCGGTGTGAGGTTCAGCGACGCCTTGATGCGGGCGATGTTGGCGTCGCTGTTGGCGACGACCTGCTCGGCCGTGAGTTCCGGCTCGGCCGCGGCCGTCTTGGCCCTGGCCTTGCTGCGTCTGGTTTCCCTCGTCTCCCTGGCGCCGGACCGCGCCGGACCGCGCGCATTGTTGTTGGCGGGGACACCGAGCACGCCGCCGACCGCGCCGACCACGCCGCCGATCGCACCACCCAGCACACCGCCGATCGGGCCCGCGGCGCGGTTGCCCTGGCGGGCACCCTGCTGCACGCCCTGCACCAGCCCCTGAGCCTCGACAGCCGCGCTGCCGCCGAGCAGCGCGACGGCGCCCAAAGCAAGGGCCAGACGCAGCGGTGTACTCGATCGCATCGGCAGAATCGTTCGGATCATCCATTAATCTCCATCAGGCCAGCGCAGCTTCGCACTGCAACAGGCAAATCACGGCCATTGGCCAACACTATCTTTGTAAAAGCGACCAAGTCCATGGCATCCCGCCGACGCGGCGTCGGAACGACGGTGGACCTCATCGATCGCATCCTGCTAAATGCGACAGGCACGGCATAGATCCGTGCGAATGAAAAAACAAAATGCTGCAAGGGGTGGAAATGTCGACCAACAAGAAGAAACTTCTGATTACCGAATCGATGTCACAGCAAGGCTGGGCGCTGTTCCGCGAGCGCGGCGATATTGAAACGGTACAATTCTCAAACCTGATTTCGGCCGCGGATTTTTCCGCGCTGCTGGAGCAGCAGGCCCCGGTCCATGGCATCGCGCTCGGTGCCACGCAGTTCGGTGAGCCGGAACTGGAAGCCTCGCGTGACATGAAGGTCGTGGCGCGGATCGGCGTCGGTTACGACTCCGTCGATGTCGCGGCGCTCAGCAAGCGCCAGGTGCCGCTGATGATCGCCGGCACGGCGAACTCGCCCTCGGTGGCCGAGCAGGCGCTGTTCATGATGCTAACGCTGGCCAAGCGCGCGGTCGAACTGCACGCGCTGGTCAAGGACGGCAAGTGGAGTTCCCGGCTCGGCATGCTGCCGTTCGACCTGTTCGGCAAGACCGTGCTGATCGCAGGCTTCGGCCGCATCGGCAGCCGCACCGCGAAGCGCTGCCTGGCAATGGAAATGACCGTGCTGGTGTACGATCCCTACGTCGCTTCTGACGTGATCACGGCGGCCGGCTGCGAAGCCGTCACCGATCTCGATGCCGCATTGCCGCGCGCCGATTTCGTCAGCATCCACTGCCCGAAGACGAAAGAGACCACCGGCCTGTTCGATGCCGCGCGGATCGCGCGGATGAAGCCCTCCGCCTATCTGATCAACACCGCGCGCGGTGGCATCGTGGTGGAAGCCGCCTTGTACGACGCGCTGGTCGCGAAGAAGCTCGCCGGCGCCGGGCTCGACGTGTTCGAGGTGGAACCGCCGCCGCACGATCACAAGCTGTTCGATCTGCCCAACGTCATCATCGCGCCGCATGTCGCCGGCGTGACGCGGGAGGCGCTCGACCGCATGGGGCTACAGACCGCGCTCAACATGCTGAGCGTCCTCGATGGCGAGCCGATCCGGCAGAATGCCGTCAATGCCGAGGTGCTCGGCTAGCCTTGCCGACGACCGGCGCGGCCCGTCGCGCCGGTCACTCCCTTCCCGCATTTTCGAGTACGCATGATGTCTTTCAAGGAATATGGCGACTACGACGCGCTCGGCCTCGCTGCTCTGGTGCGCAGCAAACAGGTGAGCGCGCG
The DNA here is from genome assembly GCF_025356345.1 of Tardiphaga sp. GTDB lineage: Bacteria > Pseudomonadota > Alphaproteobacteria > Rhizobiales > Xanthobacteraceae > Tardiphaga. The sequence continues at coordinate 15,865 of NZ_JANXTC010000142.1, read as the reverse complement.
CGAATTGCTCGACGAGGCGGTCGAGCGCTGCGAGCGGGTCAATCCGGAAATCAACGCCGTCGTGGTGCGTCACGAAGATTATGCGCAGCGCCAGATCGATGCCGGCCTGCCCGATGCGCCATTCGTCGGCGTGCCGTTCCTGCTCAAGGACCTCGAACTACTCGACGGCACCCGCACCACCTTCGGCGCCAGCCTCTACAGAGACTATGTCGCCGACCATACCGGCACCCTCGCCCAGCGCTATCTCGACGCGGGCCTGACCATGTTCGGCAAGAGCGCCAGCCCGGAATTCGGATTGATGCCGACCACGGAAGGCCGGCTGCACGGCCCGACCCGCAACCCGTGGAATCCCGATCATTCCTCGGGCGGCTCGTCGGGCGGCGCGGCGGCGGCGGTCGCGGCGCGCATCCTGCCGGTGGCGCATGCCAGCGATGGCGGCGGCTCGATCCGCATCCCGGCCTCGGCCTGCGGCGTGTTCGGCCTGAAGCCGACCCGCGCGCGCAATCCGTCCGGCCCGGACAAGGGCGAGGGCTGGGGCGGCTTTTCCTGCGGCCATGTGGTCAGCCTCAGCGTGCGCGACAGCGCCGCGATGCTCGACGCCACCCATGGCGCCGAACCGACCAGCCCCTATTGCGCGCCCTCGCCGGCGCGGCCGTTTCTCGACGAGGTCAGCCGCGATCCCGGCCGGCTGCGGATTTCCTTCACCGACCAGTCGCCTTATGGCGACGCCATCGATCCGGAGATCGCGGCCGCGGTGCGCGATGTCGCGAAAATGCTGGAAGGCCTCGGTCACCATGTCGAAGAACGCGCGCCGGTGCTGGCCGCCGATCCCGCTATGGTGATCGCGGCGGTTGTCGCCGCCAATACCGCGGCGACGGTGCGCGGCGCCGAGCAGACATTCGGTCGCGCGATGACCGCCGACGATTTCGAGAAACTGACACTGGGCAGCGCGCACAATGCGCGCAAGGCCAGCGCGATGGACTATGTGCTGGCGCTGCAGAACGCGTTCCAGATCTCACGCGGCCTGACCGACTTCTTCACCGGCTGCGATGTTTTCCTGTCGCCGACCTTGTGCCTGCCGCCGCTGCCGATCGGCGCGATTGACACCATGTCGGATACGCTCGGCCAGATCCCGCCGCTGCTGCGCCGCTACATGCCGGGCACCAGCATGGCCAACATGTCCGGCCAGCCGTCGATGTCGGTGCCGCTGGCCTGGAATAGTGCCGGCCTGCCGCTCGGGATGATGTTCACCGGCCGCTTCGGCGACGAGGCGACCTTGTTCCGGCTCGCCTCCCAGTTGGAAAACCACCGACCCTGGAAGCAGCGGCGGCCGCCAATCTGTGCCTGACGCAGTCATAAATAGTATAAATGGGAACTACGCGCCGACTCAAACGTCATCAGAGTTAGCGCGTTTAGTCGAGGGACGAAGATGACTCCGAGCGATCCGACCGAGCATGCGCTCGCTGCCATCGCCAGCATTCTCGACCATTCCAGGGAGCACCCGGAAACCCGTTCCAACAATGAAAGGGAGTCGGGCTTCCATTTTCAGTTGGCACCCGTCATGGAAGAGCCGGTTGCCGGCGCTGAGCCAGATCCCGAACCATTGGTCGAACTCAAGGCTGAGCCCGAGGTTGAGCACAGGCCTCAGTCGGCGGCGGAACCAGATCCTGAGTCGGCTGCGGCGCCTGAACCCGTTGAAGTTGCCACTTACTCAAAATCCGGTCCCGGACCGTTCGATGCCCTGCGGTTTCGCTGGAGCGCCCGGCTCGGCGATGATGGCGGTTACTATGTCGACGAAACGATCGGTCCGCATTCGCGGCCACTGTCCTCCGGCCCGATGTCGGCCGATCAGGTCACCGGTTTCATCGACGAACGCGAACGCTCGGCGCGCGAGCGGTTCGACGCGCTGAAACGCGAGATGAGCGCCGGTAGCCACAGCGCTGTCGATCCAGGTCGGTATGGAGGCGAGACTTGAAGCGACCGCGAGACGTGATTGGTGCTCGCTGAATCGTGTCCCGGACGCGATGCATCACACCCCCCCCTTGGGCGTTGTGCTTCGCAGAGCCGGGACCATACCAGACGCCGGCGTTCGCGACGGTCCCGGCCCTGCCAAGCAGCACTTTGTGCGGCATAGCGTCCGGGACAAGTGACCGGGTTCAATCCGTAACGATCACGATCTGGCGGCAGGCGCTTGCGGTGCGATATTGAATCACGCGGACATCACGGTAGACTGGTTGCCAAACCTCACGGCGCAAGGGCTGCCGCGAAACACAACTCCGGGGGAATCGTGATGGTCCGCATTCTGGCGGTTACGCTGGCGCTGTGCTGCATGCTGATTGCGCCGTCGCGCGGTGAGGTGCCCGCCGCTTCCCGGCTTGACGAAATCATCTCCCGCGGCACGTTGCGGGTCGGCCTGACCGGCGATTATGCGCCATTCAGTTCGTTCGACGCGGCCACCTCGGGCTTCAGCGGCTTTGACGTCGAGATGGCGCAGTCGCTGGGCGAGGCGCTGGGTGTGAAGGTCGAGTTCGTCCGTACCAGCTGGCCGAAACTGGCGAGTGATTTCGCCGCCGACCAGTTCGACGTGGCGATGGGTGGCATCTCCATCACGCTGGACCGGCAGAAGAAGGGGTTGTTCTCGACGCCGATCATGCGCGAAGGCAAGACGCCGATCGCGCGCTGCGCCGACAAGGAGCGGTTCGGCACGCTGGCGGAGATCGACCAGCCCGGCGTCCGGGTGATCGTCAATCCCGGCGGCACCAATGAGCGCTTTGCCCGCGCCCGCATCAAGCAGGCCGAGATCAAGCTCTATCCCGACAATACCAAGATTTTCGACGAGATCGCCGAGGGCCGCGCCGACCTGATGATGACGGTCTCGTCGGAGACCCGCTATCAGCAAAAACGGCATCCGGGCGTGCTCTGCGCCGTGCATCCCGAGACGCCGTTCGACTTCGCCGAGAAGGCCTACTGGCTGCAGCGCGACATGGCGCTGAAGGCCTTTGTCGATCAGTGGCTGCACATCCTGCGGGAGAATGGCGGTTACGCGGCGATCAACCAGCGCTGGTTCAATTGATCCGACCTCGTCATTGTGGGCGCGAGGGCACCGCCCGAGCGAACCTCAGCCACTCCAGTTGGAGTGGCGGGGAATCCGGAGATGTTTTGAACATCATGGGATTCCGGGTTCGGTCGCAGCTCACGCTGCTCCCGCCCCGGAATGACATCCAGAATTATTCGCCGACTGCCCCCGCATAGTCTTCGTCGCTGACCTGCTCCAGCCAGGTCGCGTGGCTGCCGTCGAGCGCTTCCTGCATCGCGATATGGGTCATGGCATTGGTCGGCGACGCGCCGTGCCAGTGTTTTTCGCCGGGCGGAATCCACACCACATCGCCGGGACGGATCTCGATGATCGGCCCGCCCAGGCTCTGCACCCGACCGATACCTGTGACCACATACAGTGTTTGGCCGAGCGGGTGGGTGTGCCAGGCGGTGCGCGCGCCGGGCTCGAACGAGACCCGCGCCGACACCAGCCGCGCCGGCGCTTCCGCCGCGATGATCGGGTCCTGAAACACCGTCCCGGTAAAATACTCATGCGGCGCGCGCACGCTCGGACGCGAGCCTGCTTCCAGAATCTTCATGGCCGGTCTCCGTTGTGGCCCTCATGGTGAGGCGCGCGTCTCCGCGCATCCCACCATGAGGGAGAACACTCCCCGTCCTTCGAGACGTCGCGCCGGTGCGCGACTCCCCAGGACGAGGGTCTCGGTAGGCTGCTTTACTTCTTCGACGCGGCGTAACGCGCCTTGGTGTCGGCGTTCATCGGATAGAGGCCCGGCAGGGCCGCGCCATTATTGACCTCATCGACGATCCACGCCTCCATGCGCTCCTGCTCCGCACCCTCGGCGAGGATCAGATCGAGGAACGCCTTCGGGATCACCACCGCGCCATCCTGGTCGGCGACGATGATGTCATCCGGGAAGATCGCGACGCCGCCGCAGCCGATCGGCTCGCCCCAGCCGACGAAGGTGAGACCCGCCACCGACGGCGGCGCGGCGTAGCCCGCGCACCACACCGGCAGATCGGTGCCGAGCACGCCTTCGAGATCGCGCACCGCGCCATCGGTGATCAGCGCCGCGACGCCGCGCTTCTTCATGCGCGCGCACAGAATGTCGCCGAAAATGCCGGCGTCGGTAACGCCCATGGCGTCGACCACGGCGATGCAGCCTTCCGGCATCGCTTCGATCGCGGTGCGGGTCGAGATCGGCGACGACCACGATTCCGGGGTCGCGAGATCCTCGCGGGCGGGCACGAAGCGCAGCGTGAAGGCGGAGCCGACCAGACGCGGCTGGCCGGGACGCAACGGCTTCGAGCCGCGCAGCCAGACGTTTCGCAGCCCCTTCTTCAGTAGAACCGTGGTGATGGTCGCCGTGGAAACCTTGGACAGGATGGCGATCGCTTCGGGGGTCAGGGACATACGCGGGCTTTCTTGCTGGAATTTTAATCGGCGGCGCATCTTGCGGCGGAAAGCCTTGGCGTCAAGGCCCGCGATTTCGCGGCAGCCATGGCCGGCGAGGCTTCGGCGATCAGCCCGGCTTATCGCAGTGATGCGTATTAATTAATTTAACTGGCTCACTTATTTTCAGATTGCGAATTCCACTGCCGGGTAAAACAGGCTAGACGTGGACGATCCCAATCCGATGTTGTGAGGCCATGGTCGCAGCCCTTTCCCCGCCCCGCATCCTGCCATCCGGCGACGCCGCCATTACTGTGGAATTTGCCCGTACCATCGATGCGGCGGCGAACCGGCGCGTGCTGGCGCTCGACCGGCTGGTCGCCGGCGAAGCGCTGCCCGGCGTCACCGAAACGGTGCCGACCTATCGCTCGCTGCTGGTGCATTACGATCCTTTGCAGACCGGTTTCGACGCGCTCGGCGACCAACTCACCGAACTGGCGCTGCGGCCGCTTCCGGAGGCGACCGCGACGCGGCGCTGGCGAATTCCGGTGGCCTATGGCGGCGAGAACGGCATCGATCTCGAGGACGTCGCCAAGGCGCTCGACATCACCCCGGACGAGGTGGTGAAACGCCATGTCGGCGGCGACTACAAGGTGGCGATGATCGGCTTCACCCCGGGCTGGTCCTATCTCAGCGGCCTGCCCGCCTCGATGGAAATGTCGCGGCGGCAGAATCCGCGGCTGCTGACGCCGGCCGGCACCATCTCGATCGGCGGCATCCAGACCGGCGTGCAATGCCTCGCCGGGCCGAGCGGCTGGCATCTGCTCGGCCGCACCGCCGTGCGTACCTATCAACTCGGCCGCGACCCGATCTTCCTGCTGGAGCCGGGCGACGCCATCACCTTCGCCGCGGTCGACGACAAGACCTTTGCCGAGCAGGACCGTGCCGCCGAAGCCGGCGAAGTTGTCGCCGAGTTGATCTCATGAGCACGCTGGTCATCACCACCATCAGCCCGGGCACCTCGGTGCAGGACGGCGGCCGTTTCGGCCAGCAGCGCTACGGCCTGGTGCCATCGGGCGCGGTCGATCGCCTCGCGCTCGCCGCCGCCAATGCGCTGCTCGGCAATGCGCTGTTCGCCGCGACCATCGAACTCGGCCCGATGAATTCGGTACTGACGGCCCGGGGCGGCCCGGTGCGCGTGGCGCTCACCGGTGCGACGCGGCCGGCGGAAGTCCGCGGCCAACCGCTCGCGCTCAACAGCTCGGTGACGATCGCTGATGGCGAGAGCCTGACCCTCGGTGTCGCCCGCGGTGGCACTTTCGGCTACCTGGCCATCGAAGGCGGCGTGCAGGGCGAGCCGATGTTCGGCAGTCTCGCGGTCAACGCCCGCGCCGGGCTCGGCAGCCCCTACCCGCGCCCGCTGCGGGCCGGCGACGAATTGCAGGTCGCCACCGCGAGCGGCGGCAATGACAAGCGGATCGACCTGCCGGCGCCGCAGGATGGTCCGATCCGCGTCGTGATGGGCCCGCAGGACGACGAGTTCGGCGACGCCACCCTGCTATTCCTGTCCAGCGAGTGGAAGATCTCGGCGATGTCCGACCGCATGGGCTATCGCCTCGAAGGCCCGGTGATCAAGCATCTGCACGGCCACAACATCGTCTCCGACGGCACCGTTAATGGCTCGATCCAGATACCCGGCAACGGCGCGCCGATCGTGCTGATGCCCGACCGCGGCACCTCCGGCGGCTATCCGAAGATCGCCACCGTGATCTCCACCGATCTCGGCCGCTTCGGCCAGACCCAGCCCGGCCGCGGCTTCCGCTTCCAGGCCGTCACCATGGCCGAGGCACAGGCGGCCTACCGCGGCTTTGCCGGGCTGCTCAACAGCCTGCCCGGCCGCGTCCAGGATTCTAACCTTCTGACCATCGACGTGGCGGCGCTGCACTCCGCCAATGTCGCCGGCATCGCGGTCAGCGCGACGGACGCATCGAGCTGGCAGATTTCACAGCCGGCGCCTACTTGCGATTGATCTCCAACACCGACGGAAGAGCACGACCATGAACATCGACCTGAACTGCGATCTCGGCGAAAGCTTCGGCATGTGGGAGATGGGCAATGACGCCGCCATGATCGAGCTGGCGACCTCGGTCAACATCGCCTGCGGCTATCATGCCGGCGACGCCGACGTGATGCGCCAGACGGTGCAGCTCGCCAAGGCGCGCGATGTCGCGATCGGTGCGCATCCCGGCTACCGCGATCTGCACGGCTTCGGCCGCCGCCCGATCGTCGGCCTCACGGCGCTGGAGATCGAGAACCTGGTCGCCTACCAGATCGGCGCGCTGCAATCGATCGCCGCGATGGAGGGCTACAAGGTCACCCATGTGAAGGCGCATGGCGCGATTTCAAACGTCGCCTGCGAGGACGACATGACCGCGCGCGCCATCGCCGCCGGCATCAAGGGCGTCGATCGCAATCTGGTCTTCGTGGTGCTGTCGAATTCGAAACTGGTGACCGCCGGCGAGGCCGCGGGACTGCGGTTGGCGCATGAAGTATTCGCCGACCGCGCTTATGAGGACAATGGCAATCTGGTGTCACGGAAAAAGCCCGGCGCGGTGCTGCACGATCCGGTGATGGTCGCCGACCGCGTGGTGAAGATGGTGCAGGACGGTGCGGTGACCTCGATCACCGGCAAGATCATCAAGATGAAGATGGACACCGTCTGCATCCATGGCGACACGCCGGGCGCGGTCGATCTCGGCCGCCACGTCCGCGACGGATTGAAGGCGGCCGGGATTGAAGTGAAGCCATTCAAGACGGCTTAAGCCACGATGTCATTGCGGGGTGCGAGGGCACTGCCCGAGCGAACCCGGCATCTGGCGATGTTCAAAACACATCGAGGTTCCGGGTTCGCTCGCAGCTGACGCCGCGCGCGCCCCGGAACGACGAGCTTGCAGCCCACCTGTCGTTCCGCATCCGTCATGCGACCGGCCATCACCCATCGGTACGGCTGCTCGCCAGATGGCTGGTCAGTCTTCGCGTCACGTCGCGGCGCAGGATGTTGAACTCCGGCGACGCGACGTCGCGCGGCCGTGCCAGGTCGATATCGATCGCGCAATCGATCCGGCCCGGCCCCGCGGTCATCACGATCACCCGGTCGGCGAGCATCACCGCCTCCTCCACCGAATGGGTGACGAAGATCACCGTCAGCCCGGTCGAGCGCCAGATGTCGACCAGTTCTTCCTGCAGCTTGCCGCGCGTCAACGCATCCAGCGCGCCAAACGGTTCGTCCATCAGCAGCATGTCGGTGTCGTTGGTCAGCACCCGCGCAATCGCCACGCGCTGCTTCATGCCGCCCGACAATTGGTGCGGATAGCGGTCGGCAAAGGCGGACAGCCCGACCATCTTCATGAATTTCTCGGTCAGCTCCGCCACCATCTTCGAGGCGATGCCGCGATGTTTTGGCCCGAAGCCGATATTCTCGCGCACCGTCAGCCAGGGGAACAGCGCGTAATCCTGAAACACCATGCCGCGATCCGGCCCCGGCCGGTCGACCGGAAAGCCGTACATCGCGACCGTGCCTTTGGTCGCTTTCTCGAAGCCGGCTAGAATGCGCAGCAGCGTCGACTTTCCGCAGCCCGAGGCGCCGAGCAGGCAGATGAATTCGCCCTTGCGGATCGTCAGGTTGACGCCGCGCAGCGCCTCGACCGGGCCGTTGGAGGCCTGGTAGAATTTCTGCACGTCGGAAATTTCCAGGATCGGCGGCTGTTCAAGCATGATGCTGCGGGCTCCAGCGAAGGAAGTAGTTGCTGAGCGCCAGCAGGATGCGGTCCGAGAGAAAGCCGGTGATGCCGATGATGATCATGCCGGTGATCACCAGATCGGTACGCGACAGCGTGCGGCCATCCATGATCACCGCGCCCAGCCCTTCCGGCACGCCGGTCATCTCGCCGACCACGATCAGGATCCAGGCAAATGAGGCGCCGAGCCGCAGGCCATTGAAGATGCTCGGCAGCGCCGCCGGCAGCACCACGGCGCGAAACAGTTGCGGCCCGCTGCAACCGAGCATCTCGGCGGCCTCGAACAGCCGGACATCGACCGACTTCACGCCGAACACGGTGTTGAGCAGGATCGGATAGAACGCGCCGAGAAACACCAGGAACACCGCCGACCGCGGACCCAGGCCGAAGAAGATCATCGACAGCGGCAGCCACGCCGTCACCGGGATCGGCCGCAGCAATGACAGCGTCGGATCGAGCAGCGCGCGCAGCAGCGGAATCCGGCCGATCAGCAGGCCGAGCGGAATGCCCAGCACCGCCGCGCACAGGAAACCGCCATAGACCCGCTGCACGCTCTTCCAGAAATGGATCGGCAGGCTGGCGCTGTAGGCGTCGTCATAGATTCCGCCAAAGGCGAAATCCCACATCATGATCGCGACGCCGTAAGGCGACGGCACCAGCCGCGTCCCGGTCCAGCGCACCATCGCGTCCCAGAACAGCAGCAGGAGCACCGGCACGATCAGCGCCAGCGCGATGGCGCGACCGCGCTGCGCCAGCCGGCTCGGCGCCGCCGGCAATGCCGCGGCCAGGACGATGTCGGCGTCGGTGTCGGCGTCGAGCGATTCGTCGGCTGTACTTTGCAAGGTCACGTCGTGCTCACGAGGCAGCCAGCGCCTTGACGAAGCTGGCGTCGATGAAGGTCTTGTAGTCCGGCAATTGCCGGATCTGTTTCTTGGCCAGCATCTGGCTGCCGTAATAATTCGCCTGTTTCAGGAATTGCTCGTCGATATTCCAGGTCAGTTCGACATTCGGCGCCGCCTGCTCGATCGACGGCTTCTGCTGGCCAAGCTTCGCCATCGCCATCGCGACAAAGGCGTCGCGATCCTTCATCGCGAATTCGCTGGCCTGGCGATGGATCTTCAACAGCGTCTTGACCAATTCGGCATCCTTGTCGACATGCTCGCGGCTGGTAGTCAGCACCATGTTCAGCGAGCCGGTCGGCGTGCTGTAGGGATATTCGACGATTCTGCCGACGCCATTGGCGAGGCTGATGCCGGGGCCGGGCTCGGCGCCGACATAGGCGTCGACATCACCCCGCGCCAGCGCCGCCGCCATGTCGCTGAACGACAGCCGGATCGGCTCGATGTCCTTGATGGTCAGGCCTTCGGCCGCCATCCGGTCGAGGATCACCACCTCCTGGGTCGAGCCGGGCAGGATCGCGACCTTCTTGCCCTTCAGATCCTTGATACTGTTAATGCCGGAATCCTTGCCGGCGACCACCGCCATGCCGCGATTGCAGGCGGCGGCGATCACCACGACCGGCTCGCCATTGGCGCCGCCGAGCGTCGCCGCGGCGAGACCGAAAATGCCGAAATCGACGGTGCCGGTGGCGACCGCGTTCTTGCCGTCGGTCGGCGTCTCGAACGGGATCACCTCGATCCTGACGCCGGCCGGCGCGAATTTTTCGTAAAAATACGGCGTGATGCCATGAATCAGCTTCAGCGTGCCGATCTTGATGGTGCGGTCGGCCGCGAAGGCCCTGATGCTGCTGGACGACAGCGCGGCCGTGATAGCGGCGAGGCGGAGGAAGTGTCGTCGGCTGGTGGAGTGCATCGGATGACCTTTGGGCTGAACGAATGTCAGCGCAAAAGATGCAAATACCGTGCCTGAAAGTAGGATGGGTTGAGCCCATCGCGAAACCCTACGGATGCCGCTGATGGGTTTCGCAAGGGCTCAACCATCCTACAATTTCACCGTTAGAACGGATGCACCGACAACGTGCCGAACACGACGGCGGCGATCAACGCGAACGAGCCATACAGGGCGAACATCTGCAGCCGGGTCGACGACCGCCCGGACAGGGCGCGGGCGTGCAAGTGCAGGCGGGCTTCCGCAGACCATTCGCGCATCATCGTTCTCCAGCGGTTCATCGTGCCATAGCAAAGGCCAAATCCGCGGGAGCACAAGCGGGTGCGAAAAATAGCAATGACGATTCTGCGGAAGCGGCGATCGGCGAATTAAAAATCCCCGAAATGACTCTTTGTCAGATTTTTATTCGGCGGCATTTGAGGGATTGCCGGCATTTCTCAATACACGTCGAGCTGGAAGCGGCCCTTCTTCTTGAGCTCGCCGACGAACAGCACCGCCTCGTCGGTACTGCGCGCGCCATATTGCGCGACGATGTCGACCAGCGCGCGTTCGACGTCCTTGGCCATCCGCTTGGCGTCGCCGCAGATATAGACATGGGCGCCGTCGGCCAGCCAGGTCCAGACGTCGCGGCCGACCTCGCGCATGCGGTCCTGCACATAGAATTTTTCGCCAGAGTCGCGCGACCACGCCAGCGACAGCCGGGTCAGGAATCCCTCCGCCTTCATCTCGTTGAGTTCGTCGGCATAGAAGAAATCCGACACGCTGCGCTGGTGGCCGAAGAACAACCAGTTCTTGCCCGGCGCGCGCGTCGCCTTGCGGTCGTGCAAAAAGGCGCGGAACGGCGCGATGCCGGTGCCGGGCCCGACCATGATGATCGGGACGCTTGGATCTTCCGGCAGCGCAAAGCCGTGCGCCTTCTGCACATAGACCTTGAGCTGGTCGCCGGGCTGGATGCGGTCGGCGAGGAAGCTGGAGGCGAGGCCATGGCGCTTCCGCGAGCCTACCACGTAGCGCACGATGTCGACGGTCAGCGACAATTTGCCGGGCGTGGCATTGTGCGACGACGAGATCGAATACAACCGCGGCTGCAGCGGCTCCAGCGCCTCGACAAAGGCTTCGGGATGCGGCCGCACATGCGGAAATTTCTGCAGCGCCGCCATCACATCGATGGTCGCGGCATCGCCGTCGGGATCCTCGCCCTGCGCCAGCGCGCGCGCCTTGGCGCGGTGCGTGCCGCCGGTGAGATAGGACATCAGTTCGAACAGGCTGTCCGGTGCCGGCGCCAGCGAGACGTCATGCTGCAGCACCTCGCGCAGCGTCTTGCCGCGCACGATGGTGGTGTGCGAGGCGCCGAGCAAAGCGATGATCTGGTCGACATGGCCGAGATCGTTGGAGGCAAAGATACCGAAGCTGTCGCCGACCACATAATCCAGCCCGCAGCCGGACAGGTCGAAATCCATGTGCCAGGTCTCCTTCTCCGAGCCCTTGCCGTTCAGCAAACGGCGACCGAGAAAAATGGCCGGCGCCGGATTGTCGCGCGAACGGCCGAGCGTCGAGGGATCGGGCGCGGAAGCTTCGACGGGCTCGGCCGCCGATTTCGCCATCGGCGCGGCGCCCGCGGCCGGCGCCTTCTCCAGCTCTTCGTGCAGCGCCTTCAGCATCCGCGCGGTTTCCTTGCCGCCGGGAACGCAGAGGTTGAGGCGCGGCTCAGTGCGGCCGGCGAGCGCATCGGCGTAGTCGTTGCAATTATAGCCGCACTGGCCGCAATCCTGCTGCGCCATCGCCGCCATCATTTTTCGCCGCAGCGGCTTGCCCTCCGCGAGCTTCATGCGGTCCGCGATCGGCATGGTCTGGTCGTGCCACGGCGCGCCGTCGTCTTCCTCCATGACGGCAGCGCCCTGCTCCGCCGACAAGGCCGCGGGCGCGTCCGACAACAGCCCGGCGAAGAAGCCGTTCAGCCAGGAGCGCTGCGCTTCGGAAAACGGCGCCGAGGCGGGAATGATCTCGACTCTTGGTGGCGGCGTCATCTGGTTCATGCGGACACCTGTGCGTCGGCGAGGTTTCGCAAGGCTTCGCCATCATGGCGGCGCGCGAAGCTGAGGAAGGTTTCGTCCGGCGAGGCGCGGTTCGTCATATAGGCCTTCAGCAGTTTCTCGATGACGACCGGCGCATCCTCCGCCCTGATGTCGTGAAAGACCTCCTGCCCGATCTCGGCCGCAGGACCAAAACCGCCGCCGGTAAAGATGTGAAATCCGTCGACGGTGGCGTCGCCGTCTCCGACGCCGACGCGGGCGCCGATCATGCCGATGTCGCTGATGTAATGCTGCGCGCAGGAATGGTGACAGCCGGTGAGGTGGATGTTGATCGGGGTATCGACCGTCACGATGGGATCGCACCAATCGGCAATTCGCGCGGCGGTGGCCTTGGTATCGGCATTGCCGAATTTGCAGCCGGCGCGGCCGGTGCAGGCGATCAGGCCGGCGCGGATTTCCGTGGTCTTGATGGCGAGCCCGATGGCTTCGATGGCGGCAGTCGCCAGCGCGACCTTGTCGTCGGGCACGCCAGGAATCAGCAGGTTCTGCCACACCGTGAGACGGATCTCGCCATCGCCGAGGTCAGCCGCGATCTTCGACAGCCCGCGCATCTGCGCGCAGGTGACGAGGCCGAGCGGCAATGCCACGCCGATCCAGTTCAGGCCCTGCTGCTTCTGCGGATGCACGCCGATATGCGCGTTGCGGTCGAAGACCGGCCGCGGCTGCAACGCTTCTGTCGGAACGCGTGTGAATGTGTGACCGAGCTTGTCTTCGACGAGCAGCAGGAATTTCTCCATGCCGATGCCGTCGATGACGTATTTCAGCCGCGCCTTGAGCCGGTTGGTGCGGTCACCGAGATCGATGAAGATGCGGACGATGGCGTCCGACACTTTGGTGGCATCGGCCGGCCTGACGATGATGCCGGTATCGGTGGCAAAATCCTTGTGGCCGGTGATACCGCCGATGCCGAGTCTGAACCAGATGCCGGGCTCGACGCCAAAACCGTCCTTCACGTCTACGGCCGCGAAGGCGATGTCGTTGGTGTCTTCCAGCACCGCGATCTTGCCGGCGCCGTCAAAGGCGACATTGAATTTTCGCGGCAGCCCGGTCAGCGTGCGGTCGTTGAGGATGTGGTAGTGCCATTCGCGGGCGTAAGGCCGCGTATCCAATAATTCCTGCGGATCGATTCCGGCGGTCGGCGTGCCGGTCACGTTGCGAATATTGTCGGCGCCGGAACCGCGCGAGCACAGGCCGAGATCCTGGATGCCCTCGATCAGCGTCACCGCCTGTTTCGGCGGGATTTCCCGCACCTGCAGATTGGCGCGGGTGGTGACATTGGCGAACGGGCCGCAGATCGGTTCGATCAGATCGGCCAGCCCGGCGAATTGCCAGTGCTTCAGGATGCCATTGGGAATCCGCAACCGGCACATGTAGGAATCCTGCGTCGGCCCGACATAGAACAGCCCGTAATAGCGCCAGCGGAAATTGTCGGCCGGTGACGGCCGCGCGTCGATCAATGCCTGATCCTTGAGGCGCGAATAGGCGTCGAACGGATGCTCCTCGCGCTTCCATTTCTCCTGGTCGACGAGTTTCTTGCCGGCCGCGATGGTGCGATCCTGCGCCTTGAGGTGCGGCGCGTCTGGTCCGGCCGGCTCGGCCGCGGCCTTAGCCGCCCCCCCGCCGCCCAGACCTTTGCCGACACGGCTGATCTGCAGCCCGGTCGAAAAACCTTCCAGATAACGCTTCTGTTCGTCGGTGAAGTCGACGGAGAGGGGTTCGATTTTCATGGGGCTTGAAGGCTCCTGCGGCCACTCATGTGGCGTCAACGGGGGTACGGGACGTGACCGTGCAGCCTCAACTCGGCGCATCGCGCCGGCTTGAATTCTGTGAACGGTCCGATCAGCCTCGTTGCTGCGGAAATCCATCTGGGGACGTCGCCGGCGGGCATCAGCGAACGCCGGCAGACAACAAGCATTCAAGTCCTGTGCCAGACGGGATCAACGCCAAATCGACCAGCACCTCCGGAAGTTAGCGCCGATCCCAGGCAACCGGCGGAAGTTCGTTTGCCGGCATTTTGCACTGCACGCTCAATAAATGCGCAATGCTCACCGCTTCAGATGGGCGATCTCGAAGGACGCCAGATGCGCGGCGATATCGGCGGGATCGAAGGCCGGGCCGGCAAAGGCGCCGACCGCATCCGGCACGTCGGTATTGAGCTGACCGGGCACGCCCAAAGCGGCATCGTAGAGGTCCGGGCGGAACACCGCCTCCGCCGTCTTCAGCGCCTCCGGGCTGATCGAAGCCTGCCCCCAGCGCACCATCTGGGCGTAGAGCCAGGCCGCCTGGCGCGGGTCGGGGCGCCCGGCGCCCTGACGGCCGACCAGCAGATAGCGTCGGCTCTCGCGCATGGTGCCGTCCGGGGAGATTTTCAGCCTTCCGTCCATGGTGCGCAACAGCACGTCCGGCGAGACCCCGATCCGCTCCGGCTGCGCCAGCAGGGCAGCCACCTCGTCACGGTTGCCATCGTCCTCGATGAAGGCGGCGGCGGCGCAATGCGCCCGCGTCAGCGCCGCCAGCACCTGCGGATTTTTCTCCGACCAGTCCTGCCGGACAGCCAGCACCTTTTCGGCGGCGCGCTGCAGAATGTCGGAGACGAAATGCAGGATGTGGCCGATGCCGAGATCAACCGCGATCGAATTCCACGGCGCCCCGACGCAGAACGCGTCGACATGGCCGCTGCTGAGGCTGCCCACCATGTAGGGCGGCGGCAGCACCACGAGGCGGACGTCCTCGTCGGGATCGACCCCGCCGGCCGCCATCCAGAACCGCAGCTGGTAATTATGCGTGGAGAACGGAAACGTCATGCCGAAGGTCAGCGGCTCGGCCTCCGCCGTGCGGCGCGCCACCACGACCCGCGCCAGCGCCAGCGCCGTCACCATCGGATCGAACGGATCGCCATCGACCTGTGCCATCAGTTCGGCATGCAGCGCCGGCGACACCGTGATGGCGTTGCCATTGAGACCGAGGCTGAAAGGCGCCACGATTGGCACCTTGACGTGGCCAAGCCCGAGGCTGGAAGCGATCGCCACCGGCGCCAGCAGATGCGCGGCATCGAACAGGCCGATATTGAGCTTGTCGCGGACATTCGACCACGACACTTCGCGCACCAAGGTGACGTCGAGGCCCTCGGCTTTGGCAAAGCCCTTGTCGACGGCGACGATCAAAGCAGCGGCGTCGACCAGCGGAATGAATCCGATATGGAGCGGATGAGCGGTCATTTCAGCAACTCCGCAGCGGTGATGATCGACTGCGCGATATCGCCGATTTTCTTTTTCTCGCGCATCGCGGTGGAGCGCAGCAGCACATAGGCCTCGTCTTCGGTGAGACCCTTCAGTTTCATCACGATACCCTTGGCGCGATCGATGATCTTGCGCTGTTCCAGCGCCGATTTGGTGCGGTCGAGTTCGTCCTGCAGCTTCGAGAACGCGTTGAAGCGCGAGATGCACAGATCGAGGATCGGCTTGATGCGCTCTTTCTTCAGCCCGTCGACGATGTACGAGGATACCCCCGCGTCGACGGAGGCGCGCGCCGATTCCGAATCGCTCTGGTCGACGAACATCGCCACCGGCCGGCGCACCGCGCGGCTGACCTGGAACATCTGTTCGAGCACGTCGCGGCTGGGGTTCTCCAGATCGATCAGGATGACATCGGGATCCAGCGCATAGATCCGGGCCAAAAGG
>NZ_JANXTC010000353.1:0-4981 GCF_025356345.1 Tardiphaga sp. | reverse complement strand
ATCTCGACGATCAGCTTTTTCTGCGCCTGATCGACCGCCTGCGAGCCGAGATCGGCCTCGGTGGCCTTCATGATCTTGAGCACCAGATCGAGTGCGATCTCGTCCGACAATGACAGCGGGCCGACCGGCATGCCGGCCATCTTGGCGGTATTCTCGATCATCGCCGGCGGCACGCCTTCCAGCAGCATTTCCAGCCCTTCGGCGGTGAAGCGCAGCACACAGCGGTTGGCGAAGAAGCCACGCGAATCATTGACCACGATCGGCGTCTTGCCAATCACCCGGACGTAATCCAGCGCGGTCGCCAGCGCGACATCGCCGGTGTTCTTGCCAACGATGATCTCCACCAGCATCATCTTCTCGACCGGCGAGAAGAAATGGATGCCGATGAATTTCGACTGGTCGGTGAATTCCTCGGCGAGCGAGTTGATCGGCAGCGTCGAGGTGTTGGACGCGATGATCGCGCCTTCCTTCAAGAGCGGCTGCACCTTCTTGTAGATCTCGGCCTTCACCGCGCGATCCTCGAACACCGCCTCGATGACGAGGTCGCAGTCTTTGATCACGTCGAAATCGGCCGTCGCGGTGATCCTCGCCATCAGCGCGGCCTTGTCGGCTTCCTTCGCCCGACCCTTGCTGATCAAGCCGTCGATGGCCGCTTCGCAGTGGCCGAGACCCTTGTCGGCACTGGCCTGATCGCGGTCGATCAGCACCACATCCATGCCGCCGCGCGCCGAGACGAAACCGACCGACGCCCCCATGAAGCCGGCGCCGATGATGGCCAGCTTCTTCACCTTGGTCGGCGGAACGTTTGGCGGACGGCGCGCACCCTTGCTGAGCTCCTGCATCGAGATGAACAGGCTGCGGATCATCGCCGCCGCTTCCTTGCTCTGCAGGATTTTGGCGAAATAGCGCGACTCGACGCGCAGCGCGGCGTCCATCGGGAGCTGCAGGCCTTCATAGACGCACTGCATGATCGCGCGCGCCGCGGGATAGTTGTCGAACGTCTCGCGGCGATAGATCGCGTTGCCGGCGGGGAACAGCTGCATGCCTTGCTTGGAATAGACCGGACCGCCAGGCAGCTTGAAGCCCTTCTCGTCCCACGGCGCCGCGGCCTTGCCACCGGACTTGATCCATTCCTTGGCTGCCGTGATCAGTTCGGCCGCAGGCACCACGGCGCCGATCAGGTTCATCGCCTTCGCCTTGGTGAGGTTGATGGCCTCGCCCTTCAGCAGCATCTGCATGGTGTCCTGCGGCTGCAGCAGCCGCGCCAGGCGCTGGGTGCCGCCGCCGCCGGGGAACAGGCCGACCTTGATCTCGGGCAGGCCGAGTTTGGTCTTGGGATTGTCCGCGGCCACGCGATAGTGGCAGGCCAGCGTCACTTCAAACGCGCCGCCGAGCGCCAGGCCGTTGATCGCCGCGACCCACGGCTTGCCAGAAGTCTCGATCCTGCGCAGCGTCAGCGACAGTTTGCGGCTCTCGTCGAACAGCAATTGCTGCGCGGCTTCCTCGCCCTTGGCCTTTCGGGTCTCGGCAAAGGCCTTGTTCATACCTTCCAGCATCGACAGGTCGGCGCCGGCGGAGAACGCCTCCTTGCCGGAGGTGATGACGACACCCTTCACGGCGGCGTCCGCGGTGGTCTGGTCGACGATGGCGCCGAGCTCTTCGATGGTGGTGGTGTCGAGCACGTTCATCGAACGGCCGGGAATGTCCCAGGTGACAAGGGCAATGCCGTCGGCGTCAGTCTCGATCTTGAAGTTCTTGAAGGTCATGTGTCGCTCCCGGTAATGCCTGCAGCCATGAGGCGCCAGCGTTGATGTCTCTGCCCCTCTCCCCTTGTGGGAGAGGGTGGATCGCCCGCAAAGCGGTCGAGACGGGTGAGGGGTGGTCACAAACTCCGAGCTTTGCTGCCCCTCATCCGCCTCCGCTTCGCGGAGGCACCTTCTCCCACCTAGCGAAGCTCCGCTTCGCGTGGGGGAGAAGGAAGAACGCGCTACACCCGCTCGATGATCGTCGCGGTACCCATGCCGCCGCCGATGCACAGCGTGACCAGCGCGGTCGACTTGCCGGTACGCTCAAGCTCGTCGAGCACGGTGCCCAGGATCATCGCGCCGGTGGCGCCCAGCGGATGGCCGAGCGCGATGGCGCCGCCGCAGACATTGATCTTGTCGTTGTCGATATCGAACGCCTGCATGAAGCGCAGCACCACCGAGGCAAACGCCTCATTGAGCTCGAACAGATCAATATCCGACAGCTTCATGCCGGAGCGCTCCAGCACCTTCTTGGTGACGTCGACCGGGCCGGTCAGCATCATCGCCGGCTCGGAGCCGATATTGGCAAACGCGCGGATTTTCGCCCGCGGCTTCAGTCCGGCCTTTTCGCCGGCCTCCTTGCTGCCGAGCAGCACCGCGGCGGCGCCATCAACGATGCCCGAGGAATTGCCGGCGTGGTGCACGTAGTTGATGCGCTCGATTTCCGGATGCGACTGGATCGCCACCGCGTCGAAGCCGCCCATCTGCCCCATGGTGACGAAAGACGGCTGCAGCGCGGCCAGCGACTGCATCGTCGTGGTCGGCCGCATGTGCTCGTCCCTGGCGAGGATCGTCAGGCCGTTGATGTCCTTGACCGGCACCACCGATCTGTCGAAGCGGCCCTCGTCCCAGGACTTCGCGGCGCGCTGCTGGCTCTGCACCGCATAGCCATCCACATCATCGCGGGAAAATCCGTATTTGGTCGCGATCAAATCGGCGGAGACGCCCTGCGGCATGAAATAGGCCGGCACCGCGATCGACGGATCGACCGGCCAGGCGCCGCCGGAATCGCCAATGCCAACCCGGCTCATGGATTCGGCCCCGCCACCGATGGTCATGGCGTGCTGGCCCGACATCACCTGCGCCGCGGCGAAGTTCACGGCATCGAGGCCGGAGGCGCAGAAACGGTTGATCTGGATGCCCGGCACGTCATTGCCGTAGCCGGCGGACAAAGCCGCCATACGGGCGATATCGCCGCCAGCCTCGCCGACCGGATCGACGCAGCCGAGGATGACGTCGTCGATGGTGCCGGGCTGGATATTGTTGCGCTCTTTCAGAGCCTTCAGCGGCGCGGTGGCGAGAGCCAGCGCGGTCACTTCATGCAGCGCGCCGTCGGCCTTGCCGCGGCCGCGCGGGGTGCGCACGTGATCGTAGATATAGGCCTCGGGCATGGGGTCTCCCTCAGTGTGATTGTAGCATGCGAATTTTTTCGGCTGTCATTGCGAGGAGCCCTTGCAACGAAGCAATCCAGTCCGCGCTTGTGACTCTGGATTGCCGCGTCGCTTCGCTCCTCGCAATGACCGCGTAGGTGGTTGTCTTCAGAACGCTTCCGCCGGCAGTTCCATGGTGGTCGCCGAACCCGACTGGATGCGCGCGAGATGGACCGAGGTTTCGGGCAGCATCCGCTCCATGAAGAAGCGGCCGGTGACCAGCTTGGTGGTGAGATAGGGGGTCGCGCCGGAGCCGGCAATCTTGTCCTGCGCGACCTTTGCCATCTTCGCCCACATATAAGCGAAGCCGACCAGGCCGAACAACTGCATGTAATCGGTGGCGCCGGCGCCGGCATTATCGGGTTTCGTCATGGCATTCTGCATCAGCCACATCGTCGCCTGCTGCAGATGGCCGAGCGCGCCCGACAAGGGTGCGACATAGGGCTTCATCGCCTCGTCATCACCATGCGCCTTGGCGAAGGCGCCGACCTCGCCGAAGAACGCCATCGCCGCACGGCCGCCATCGCGTGGCAGTTTTCGCCCGACCAGATCCAGCGCCTGGATGCCGTTGGCACCCTCATAGATCATCGCAATGCGAGCATCGCGGACAAACTGCTCCATGCCCCATTCGGCGATATAGCCATGGCCACCGAACAGCTGCTGCGCCGACACCGCATTGGCAAAGCCGCCATCGGTAAGCACGCCCTTCAACACCGGGGTCATCAGACCGAGATGGTCGTCGGCGTCCTGACGCTCCTTGGCATCCTCGGAGCGATGCGCGACGTCGCTTTTCAGCGCGGTCCATACCACCATCGCGCGCGCCGCCTCGTTGAAGGCGCGGATGGTCAGCAGCGCGCGGCGCACATCGGGATGCACGATGATCGGATCGGCGGCCTTGTCCGGCGCCTTCGGCCCGGTCAGCGACCTTCCCTGCAGCCGGTCCTTGGCATAGGCCACGGCGTTCTGGTAGGCGACTTCGGACTGCGCCAGACCCTGCACGGCAACCCCGAGACGGGCCTCGTTCATCATCACGAACATGCCCTGCATGCCCTTGTTCTCTTCGCCGATCAGCCAGCCGGTGGCGCTGTCATAGTTCATCACGCAGGTGGCATTGCCGTGGATGCCCATCTTGTGCTCGATCGAACCGCAGGCCACGCCGTTGCGCGCGCCGAGCGAGCCGTCGGCATTGACCAGGATCTTCGGCACCACGAACAGCGACACGCCCTTGATGCCGGCCGGCGCGCCTTCGATGCGCGCCAGCACCAGATGGATGATGTTGTCGGCCATGTCGTGCTCGCCGGCCGAGATGAAGATCTTGGTGCCGGAGATGCTGTAGCTGTCGTCGTCCTGCTTGACCGCCTTGGTGCGCAGCAGGCCGAGATCGGTGCCGCATTGCGGCTCGGTCAGGTTCATGGTGCCGGTCCATTCGCCGGACACCATCTTGGGCAGGAAGATCGCCTTCTGCTCCGGCCGGCCGTGCACGACCAGCGCGGCTGTGGCGCCCATGGTGAGGCCGCCATACATCGAGAACGCCATGTTGGCGGAGCACTGGAATTCGGAGACGGTCTGCGACAGCGCTACCGGCAGGCCCTGGCCACCATATTCGGTGGGCGCCGACAGGCCGAGCCAGCCGCCTTCCGTGACCTGTCGGTAGGCCTCCTTGAACCCCTTCGGCGTGGTGACGCGGCCATCCTCATGGCGCACGCAGCCTTCAAGATCGCCGACGCGGTTCAGCGGCTGCAACAC
>NZ_JANXTC010000384.1:0-13790 GCF_025356345.1 Tardiphaga sp. | reverse complement strand
CGTGTTTCGCCGCAACGTGCAGGCCTCTGGCGTGATCCCGCAGATCTCCGTCATCATGGGTCCCTGCGCCGGCGGCGACGTCTATTCGCCGGCCATGACCGACTTCATCTTCATGGTGAAGAACACCAGCTACATGTTCGTCACCGGCCCGGACGTGGTGAAGACCGTCACCAACGAGGTCGTCACCGCCGAGGAGCTCGGCGGCGCCAGTGTGCATGCGACGCGCTCCTCGATCGCCGACGGTGCGTTTGAGAATGACGTCGAGACGCTGTTGCAGATGCGCCGGCTGATCGACTTCCTGCCGAGCAACAACACCGCCGGCGTGCCGGAATGGCCCAGCTTCGACGACATCGAGCGATCAGACTATTCGCTCGACACGCTGATCCCCGACAATCCGAACAAGCCTTACGACATCAAGGAATTGATCCACAAGGTGGTGGATGAGGCCGATTTCTTCGAGATCTCGGAGACGTTTGCGAAGAACATCGTCACCGGCTTCGGCCGCATCGCCGGCAAGACCGTGGGCTTCGTCGCCAACCAGCCGATGGTGCTGGCCGGCGTGCTCGACTCGGACGCCTCGCGCAAGGCGGCGCGCTTCGTGCGGTTCTGCGACGCCTTCAATATCCCGATTGTCACCTTCGTCGACGTGCCTGGCTTCCTGCCGGGCACCGCGCAGGACTATGGCGGGTTGATCAAGCACGGCGCCAAGCTGCTGTTCGCCTACAGCCAGTGCACCGTGCCGCTCGTCACCGTGATCACGCGAAAGGCCTATGGCGGCGCGTTCGACGTGATGGCGTCGAAGGAAATCGGCGCCGACATGAACTATGCCTGGCCGACCGCGCAGATCGCGGTGATGGGCGCCAAGGGCGCGGTCGAAATCATCTTCCGCCAGGACATCGGCGACGCCGACAAGATCGCGGCGCGCACCAAGGAATATGAGGATCGCTTCCTGTCGCCGTTCGTCGCCGCCGAGCGCGGCTACATCGACGACGTCATCATGCCGCACTCGACGCGAAAGCGTATCGCACGGGCGCTGGCGATGCTGAAGGACAAGCATGTCGATGTGCCGATGAAGAAGCATGACAACATGCCGCTGTGACAGGCGCGGCTCGTCAACGCCGCCGTGGGACTCGATCTGGATGAACTGTGCATTTACCCGCATTAGTCCTGACAACGACCAGCAAGGATGGGCTGATGAAAAACAAGACACGGATCGTCAGCATTCTTGCCGCGCTCGTCGGTCTTGCCAGCAGTGCCGCGCTCGCCGATGAGACCCTCACCATCGGCGGATCACGTGCCGTGCTGATCAAGCCCGCGTCGCCGCGGGCGAGCGTGATCCTGATGCCGGGCGGTAGCGGTGCCATCAATGCGGGCGAGTACGGCGAGATTAACGGATTGATGGGTAATCAGTTGGTGCGCACCCGTGCCAGCTATGCTGCGCGCGGGTTGGCGGTGCTGGTGGTCGATGCATCAGCCGATCTGTCAAGCGCTGTGCAGTATATGGCGGCTATCAAACGGCCGGTGACGGTGGTTGCCACCAGCCGCGGTACGCAGCGCGCCGCGGAGGGCATCGCGCGCGGCGCGCGGCCAGATGCGCTGGTGCTGACGTCGGGCTTTCTCAGCGCGGAATCCGGCGGCGGCAGCAATGTGATGTCGATCCTCGGCTCGCCGTCGGCGCTGCCGCGCACGCTCGTCATCCATCACCGCAACGACGGCTGCAAGTCCACCGCGCCAGCCGGAGTCGAGCCGTTCGTGAAATGGTCGAGCGGTCGCGCCCGTGTGGCGTGGCTGAGCGGCGGCCGTAACGACGGCGATCCCTGCGAGGCGCGCGCTTATCATGGCTTTAGCGGCCTCGATGGCCAAGTGGTCGGGCTTGCCGCCAGTTTTCGTTAAGCGGGTCACCGAGTTTTACTGTGTCATGGATGATCTCAGCAAGCGTAGCCCGGATGGGCGAAGCGACATCCGGGGCATAAGTGCTTGACGCCTTCCCGCATATCGCTGCGCTGATGCGGGCTACAGCCTTACGCGGCGCTTTGCCGGCTTGATCCGCTTGATGTCGGCGACCGCCGCATCCTCAGCAACTTCCAGGTCGTATTGCGTCTGGATATTCATCCAGAACGTCGGCGTGGTGCCGAAGTATTTTCCCAGCCGCAGCGCGGTGTCAGCGGTGACCGGCGTTTCTTCACGGGCGAGGCGTTCGATGCGGGTGCGCGGCACGGCGCAAGCCTGCGCCACGGCGTAAGGCGTCAGCGCCATGGGCTGTAGGAATTCCTCGCGCAGGATTTCGCCGGGGTGAACGGGGGAGAGTTTCTTGGCCATCGGTTTCTGACCTTCTGCGAAATACTCAACTATACAATAACATCCGACAGCGCGTTTCCATCCCCGCGCATGCGGCTGGGCGGCCCATCGTGAAGACGGCCCCAGGCGCGGCGCAGTTGCCGCGCCGAGGCAAAGCCGGAGCGCGTGGCGACCGCTTCAATGTCGAGTCGCGAGCCGGCCAGCAACTCGCGCGCCAGCGCCACCCGCATGCGGTTGACGTAGTCGGTCACGCTCATGCCGGCATGCTCGTTGAACAGCCGCGACAGGTTGCGCGGGCTGGCGCCGGCGACATCCGCCAGCCGCTCGACCGACCAGTCGGCGGTGGGATCGGCGGTGATGGCGTCCTGGGCGCGGTGGATCGCCGGATGAATGTGGCTGCGGCCTTCCAGAAATGGCGACAGCTGCGGATCGGCGCCGCCGCGGCGCAGATACACCACCAGATAACGGGCGACGGCCAGCGCCACCGCGTGGCCGCAGGCTTGCGCCACCACATGCAGCATCAGGTCGATGCCCGCGGTGATGCCGGCGCTGGTCAGCCGCTCGCCATCCTCGACATAGAGCCGGTTGTCGCGAACCCGGGCCAGAGGCGCGAGCCTGGCAAGCTCGGCGGTGCAGGCGTGGTGGGTGGTGCAGTCATGGCCGTCGAGCAGCCCGGCGCGGGCGGCCACCAGCGCGCCGGAGCAGATCGAGGCGAGGCGGATGCCGGGCCGGATCGCATGCTTCAGCCAGTCGATGATGGCGGTCTCGTGAGACGCATCTTGCGCGCGGTCCGGCCGTTCGCGCCCGAGCGGCGTGTCGGCGCTGCCCGGCATGATCACCAGCGCAGCATCGGGCAGGCGGTCCGGCAGCGGCTGGATGCCGGCGATGCCGAGACCGATCGAGCTGCCGGTGTCGGATGACGGCCCGACATAAATGATGGCGAAACGCACCGCGTCCTGTTCGAGATTGGCTTTTCGCAGCACCTCGATGGGGCCTGCGATATCGAGCAGCAGCACCTGCGGCGGTACCACCACAAAGACGGGAATCTCGATCGGAGGCGGTGCGTTCGCGGTCATGCGGCGCGCTGCCTGGTCTGTCCGGCCAGCGCCTGTTCGACGGTGGCGATCCGGGCGAAGCGATCCGCCAGCACCAGTTCGGTGCGGGCGCGAATGTCGGCGGCGCTCCATTGCCGGCCGCTGGCATCCGTCATCGGGAAGGTGAGGGTGGCTTCGCCGACATAGTCGACGGCGTAGCCGAGATCGGAGGCGTGACGCGTGGTGGTCTCGCAGCATTGCTCGCTACGAATGCCGGAAATGATCAGCCGGCGGATGCCGTGGCTGGTCAGCCAGACGTCGAGGCCGGTACCGACCAGCGCGCTATGCCGGCGCTTTCTGAACATCGCGTCCGGCGCGATCCGCAGCGGCGCCAGCGTGGTGACGAATCCGGAGGCTTCCGAGAACGGGCCGCTATCGGCGACATGGAAGATCTGGATGACCGGGATTCCAGCGGCGCTGGCGCCATCGATCAGCGCCTGCTGGCGTGAGAGGAAGGCGGGTAGGTCGGCGTCATCCCAGAAATCGCGGTGCCGGAACGATTCCTGGACATCGATGACGATGAGGGCGGTGTCGGACATTGCAGTCTCCTCGAACGGTGAATGTCATGTCAGACTAATGCCTGCGTCAGAAGGCGAAATACCTGCTCCGGACGATTAGCGGACAAATCACGCCATTGAAAGCCGGGGGTGGAACGGCCCTCAAGCCCGGCGCTATTTCATCCCCATGCAGTTCGCATAGAAGGTGGTGGTCGCCGGCCAGTCGGAGAACATGGCGCGGACGCCGACCTGCCGCGCCAACACGTCGAGCACCGTCAGCGTGTCGCCGTCGCGGTCGATCGCGGCCTTGACCGAGGAATGATAGAAGCCGCCGCCCTTGTTCAGCGGACCGTCGCGCTCCAGCGACCAGCCGATCAGATCGAGACCGGCGGCCTTCGCCGCTTTCGCGTAGTCCGACGGCACGATCGCGTTGTTCTCGTTGAGGGCCAGCATCATGTAGATCGGCGGTGCCAGGATTTTCACGCCTTGCGCCTTCAGCTCCGGCATCGAGGGTTTCCAGGTCTCGGCCTTGCGGTCATCGAACCCCTTGCTCTCGTAGCGGCCATCGAGATAGACGGCCTGCGCCGCGAAATCGGGGGCGGTCTTCACCCAGTACAGGATGTCAGCCAGCGCAAAACTTTGGGCGAACACGTCGGATGGCGGGATGCCGGCCTGCCGATAATCGTCCAGCATCTGCGTCGCGTATTTTTCCTGGGTGTAATCGCCGTCGAACGGCATCGGCACTTCCGCGGCCTTCAGCTCCGGCGTGAATTTGGCGCCAAGGCTCCTGATCAGCGCGATGCTCTCGGCGTGGCTCATCACGGTGCCCGACGCGGCATAGAGATCGGTGCGCCAGCGCGGCGTGGCGTTCTGATAGTCGGCGACAGTGATGGCGTCGGGATTGGCGGCGTCCATCTTCGCCGTCAGCGATTTGAACTCGGCCAGCGTGATGTCGCTGGTGCAGCATTTGGCCGAGGCCTTGCGGCCGGTGGCCGGATCGGCCGGGCTGAAGGGCTGGCCGCATTTGGCGGCCAGGGCCGGCACCGACAGGATATTGGTGGTGGTGTGCAGGTCGCATTGCGAATGCCGGCATACCAGCTGGCGGTCCTTTGTGAAGGTGACGTCGCATTCGATCACGCCGGCACCCATCCGCGCCGCGGCACGATAGGATTCGGCGCTGTGTTCGGGAAATTGCAGCGGCGCGCCGCGGTGGCCGACCGAGAAATCCGTCTTGTGGAAGGGACCGGCGCAGGCGGCGAGCCGCGTCTTCAGCGTGCCGTCCTTCATCTTGTCGACCAGATGGAATGGCCGCGGCCCGAGTTGTGGCTGCATCGGCAGCGTGGTCTGCGCCAACGCCGGCGTCGACAGGATCTGGCCGAGCAGGACGGCGGGTAGCAGGAAGCGCCAAACGACGGACATCAATGGCCTCATGGTGGGATGCGGGATCATATCTGGCGACATATCAGCACGGGAGTGTGACGCTGGCATAGGCATCAGCGCGGCAACGAGTCCGGACCGAAGCCGGTACCGGCCATTGGCAAGCTCAACAAAAAACCCCGCATGAGCGGGGTTTTCGCAGCGATGTTGCCGGTTCTCAGAACGGGCGGCAGCGGCCATAGCGCCAGACGAAGCCCGGTCCGCAGCCGCGGCCGGGACGCACCACAACGACCGGCGGCGGACGGCGCACCACTACAACGCCGCCGATCGGGCGACAGCGGCCCATCGGGCCACGGGCGAAGCCGGGGCCGCAGCCCTGCGCGACCTGGATTACATTGGTGCCGTCGGCGGCGCCGAGCGGCGCGACCGGCATGGCCTGGGCGGCGCCGAGCCCGACCAGAGCGAACAAGGTGGCGGCAAACAGGGTCTTCATCAGCTCTCTCCTTCGATAGCCGCGCGGCGGCACGGTGGGCGAGGAACGTCGCCTTGCGACGGGCGCCCGGTTATAATCAGCGGCGGCGAAATAAGCCGATTCAAGCTGAATGAAAAGTGAATGTTGCACACCGCCGTTGCAACACCTCACCGCCCAGCATCATGGTTTCGACGACAGAAAGGTCAGCATCAACCCGTTGAATTTCGGCGCGTCATCGAGAAAGACGAGATGCCCGGCATTGGCCACGATCTCGGCTTTGGCATTCGGCATCTTGGCGGCGAGCGCCTTGGCGAGATCGGCGTTCTGGCCCATCTTGGGACGCAGCGCTTCCGGCGCGTTGGGCTTGCCCGGCGCGTTATGGTCGTCGGCGCCCATGACGAACAGGGTCGGCAGTGCGATCAGCGGGATTTCATGCACCACCGGTTCGCGGTAGATCAACTGCGCCGAATTGACGAAGGCGCGCAGCCAGCGCGGATATTCCGACGAGCCTTTGATATTGAAGCGGGCATCGATCAGCGGCGTCACCTGGTCCGGCTGCAACTTCAGCGAATAGTTGACCTCGAGCTGTTTGCGATAGCCCTCGGCGGTGAGCTTGTCCTCGTTCTCCAGGATCTTTTCGGTGGGGGTCGGTGGCACGTATTGGCGGTAATCCTCCAGGCCGATTGGCGCGGCGAGCAGCAGATGGTCGATGCGCTCGGGATAGGCGCGGGCAATCCGCACGCTCAGCATGCCGCCCAGCGAGTGCGCGACGACATCGAATTTCGCGATTCCGAGCTGGTCCATCAGGGCGATCGTGTTGCGCGCCAGGGTGTCGAAATGCAGGTCGCCGCCCGGCTTGGAGGATTTGCCGAAGCCGATCTGGTCCGGCACCACCACGCGGTAGCCGGCCTCGGTGAGCACGCCGATCACCGGTGCCCAGTAGCTCGACGGAAAGTTGCGGCCGTGCAGCAGCAGCACGGTGCGGCCATTCGGTTTCGCCGATGGCACATCCATATAGGCCATCCGAAGCGCTTCGCCGTCATTGACCAGCGGCAGCATGCTGACCGGATAGGGATAGGCGAAGCCCTCCAGCCCGATGCCGTAGGGCTCACGCGTGGTCGGCTCGGCGGCAAAGGCGGTGAGGGGCATCGTGGCGAGCACGGCGGACAACAGCAGGCGTTTCATGGAAGCAGCTCCGGGAGTAGGCCGCCGGTGTGCGGCGCCTTTGCGGCGATAAGAAGCCGCGCGCCGCCGGCCCGGGTCAAAATGGCCGGACTGCGCCGGAGCGGCTGATCGCCGTGGCTCCGGATCAATCCTGTGATCGACGCGGCAAGCAACTAATCAGATCTTAATGCCTGTTTGAAAGACTGCAGGTTGCGACCATCTGTACCTTTGTTTGGTGTCCACCCATGTTCGACACGATCATCCTCCTGACCGGACCGGCGGAGCATTCCGTCTTCACGTCGCTATTGCGCGGCTACAACCCGCGACTGACGGTGGTTCCGGTGTTCACGCTGGAGGACCTGATGGCGATCGAAGAGGATTGGCTGAACCGCGCCCGGCTGATCGCCTTCACCACGACCGTCATCATGCCCGCGGAAGTGTTGCACCGTCTCGGCTACGGCGCCTACAATTTTCATCCCGGCCCGCCGCAATATCCTGGCAGGGCGCCGGCGCATTTGGCCTTGCATGAGCGGCAACCGAATTTCGGCGCCACTGTTCACCGGATGATCGAGCGGGTCGATTCCGGGCCGATCGTGGAGGTTGAAAGCTTTGCGATCCCCGCTGACAGCAGCGTGGCCGGCCTCGAGGAGCTGACCTATACCCGACTGGTTGGAATGTTCTGGCGAATGGCGAAACAACTGGCCACCCTTCAGGCACCGCTGGCTGAGAGCGGCGTTCAATGGGCCGTCAAACGCAATTCGCGCCATGGCCATCAGCAGATCCGCAACAACGGGGTGGCCAGTCCCAAGACTGAACAGCAGCACCGCGTCCGGGTCTTCGGGGCCGACCATTTCGGCATTGTGCCTTCGACTAACCCCCACGAATTTCAGTTTCGGGCTGTGCTGCCCGAAACCGAGATTGCATCAGCCTAGCGATTGCTCATGGCCATCATCTGCTGCGATGATGAAGACGAATGCGTATCAACGCTCTTGTAGTTGATCTCATAGAGCAGGAAGCTCAACAGGATCAGGACCGACACGCCGATGATCGTCTTGGTCGGCTTGTGATGGTGTTCCTCGCCAAAATTATGATGATGCGCGCCGGCATGATTGACGTCGGCGACCTCGCTTGCGGGTTCACGCGGCGTTGTCCAGTTACGTGATTGGGTCATGACTGTCTCCTTGCCTGATGTCGTGAGACTGGCAACAAGTTAATACCTCGTAAAGCCCGACGTTCCAGATTAAGCGTGGCCTTTGTGGGATGCTGCCCCGCACAGCGCGCCTTGTTTCCGAAGATGTCTGCCCACTAAAGCCGTTTCGCGAAGCTGATCCGATCCGGGTCATCGGCGAGATTTTTCCGGAATAGGGCGGGGCGTCGATTTCACCGACGTTTTCCAGCGCTCCGAGTTATGCTGCGATGCGGTAGACGCCATCGGCGCTTATCTCCTTGCGTCAAACGCCGCCTCGGCGACACAGCCGAACCAGCAGCGGGAATTTTCATCACGAAATTGCGTTGTTCGGCTGCGGGTCACGGTTGCCGAGAAATGGGGTGCCTTGCCCCGGGAAACCAACATAGAGTGGTTCTAACGGAGTCGAATGGCTCCCAATCGACACGCGACAGAGCCCGGACGACTAGATCCGGGCGGCAGTGAAGAGGATGCGATGGGAATCAACCAAGGCCCGATCAGTCTCGACCAGAAATATACCCAGGGTTCCGGTCATATCTTTCTGACCGGCATCCAGGCGCTGGTGCGGCTGCCGATGGCGCAGATCCGCCGTGATCGTGCCGCCGGGCTGAATACCGCCGGCTTCGTGACCGGCTACCGCGGATCGCCGCTCGGTGGCTACGACCAGCAATTGATGGCGGCCCGGAAACATCTCGACGAATACGGCGTCAAATTCCAGCCGGGCGTCAACGAGGACCTCGCCGCCACCGCGATCTGGGGCACCCAGCAGCTCAACCTCTCTCCCGGCGCGAAATATGATGGCGTGGTCGGGATCTGGTACGGCAAGGGCCCCGGCGTCGATCGTTGCGGCGACGTCTTCCGCCACGGCAATGCCGCGGGCTCCGCGAAGTTCGGCGGCGTGCTGTGCCTCGCTGGCGACGATCACGGCGCCAAATCCTCCACCGTGCCGCATCAGTCCGACCATGCCTTCATCTCCGCGCTGATGCCCTATCTCTACCCGTCGTCGATCCACGAGATGATCGAGATGGGTCTGCTGGGCATCGCGATGTCGCGCTATTCCGGCTGCTGGGTCGGCATGAAGGTGATCACCGAGACGGTGGAGACCACCGCCGAGATCGACCTCAACAACGAACTCAAGCCGTTCAACATCCCGACCGATTTCGAGCTTCCCGCCGACGGACTCAATTTGCGCTGGCCCGACGACCGCTACGTCCAGGATCGCCGGCTGCAGGACTACAAGGGGTTTGCCGCGATCGCCTTTGCGCGCGCCAACCATATCAACCGCATCACCATGGACTCGCCCAACGCGCGCTTCGGCATTATGGCCTCCGGCAAGAGCTACGAGGATGTCCGCCAGGCGCTACGCGAACTCGGCATCACCGAGCAGGTCGCGGCGAAAATCGGTCTGCGTCTCTACAAGATCGGGATGCCCTGGCCGCTGGAGCCGGAGGGCGTGCGCCAGTTCGCGGCGGGTCTGGAGGAGATCTTCATTGTCGAGGAACGCCGCGAGATCGTCGAGAACCAGGTCAAGCAGGAGCTGTTCAACTCGCCCGGCCTGCGTCCGCGCATCATCGGCAAGATGGACGACCATAACCAGCGCTTCCTGCCCTTCGCCGAGGAGCTGAGCGTGGCCAAGGTGGCGACCTCGCTGGTCGACCGTTTGCTGGCGATGGAGATCGACCCGGAGATCGCAGCATTGCTGCGTGCCAAGGCCGACTGGTTTCACGGCCGCGACGCCTCGCAGGTACAGGCGGTGGTGCCGATCACCCGCACGCCGTATTTTTGCTCGGGCTGCCCGCACAATACGTCGACCAAGGTGCCGGAAGGCAGCCGCGCGCTGGCCGGCATTGGCTGTCACTTCATGTCGCTGTGGATGGACCGCTCGACCGAGACCTTCACCCATATGGGCGGCGAGGGCGTGCCGTGGACGGGCATCGCGCCGTTCACCGCCGAGAAGCACATTTTTGCCAATCTCGGTGACGGCACTTACTTCCATTCCGGCTCGCTGGCGATCCGGCAATCGATCGCCTCCAAGGCCAACATTACCTACAAGATCCTCTACAATGACGCGGTGGCCATGACCGGCGGCCAGAAACATGACGGCGACCTGTCGCCGCAGCAGATCACCTTCCAGTTGCATAGCGAAGGCATCCGCGACATCTATCTGGTGTCGGAAAATCCCGACGCCTATCCGGCCTCCACCATCGCGCCGGGTACCCGGCTGGCGCATCGCGACGAACTCGACGCGGTGATGAAGACTCTGCGCGAGGTGCCGGGCTGTTCGGCGATCGTGTTCGTGCAGACCTGCGCCGCCGAAAAACGCCGCCGCCGCAAGCGCGGCACGCTGGAGGATCCGCAGCGCCGCGTCATCATCAATCCCGCGGTCTGCGAAGGTTGCGGCGATTGCTCGGTGCAGTCGAACTGTATTTCGGTGGAGCCGCTGGAGACGCCTCTGGGCCGCAAGCGCGCCATCAACCAGTCCTCCTGCAACAAGGACTATTCCTGCCTCAAGGGTTTTTGCCCGTCTTTCGTGACCGTCGATGGTGGCAAGATGAAGCGCAAGGCGCCGGTCGAGCTCGGCAGCATTGGCGAGTTGCCCGAGCCGCTGACGCGGCCCGGCCTCGACCGACCCTATAATGTTGCCGTCGGCGGCGTTGGCGGCACCGGCGTGCTGACCATCGGCGCGCTGCTCGGCATGGCCGCGCATATCGAAGGCAAGGCCAGCATGATCCTGGACATGTCCGGCCTGGCGCAGAAGGGCGGCGCGGTGCTGAGCCACGTCCGGCTCGCCGAAACCACCGAGGAGGTGACCTGCTCACGCATCGTCACCGGCTCCGCCGACCTGCTGATCGCCGCCGATGAGGTGGTGGCGATTGCCAAGGATACGATTGGCCTGTGCGAGGCCGGCCGCACCTACGGCATCGTCAACACCCATCTGATCCCGATCGCCGACTTCGTGCGCGACCGCGATTTCAATTTTCAGACTCGTCGCGTCAACACCGTGCTGGAAATGTCGCTGCGCAAGGAATCGACCTTCCTCGATTTCACCAAGGCGGCCGAAGCGCTGCTCGGTGATTCCATCGCCACCAACATGATGATGATGGGCTTTGCCTATCAGCAGGGGCTGCTACCGCTGCGAGGCGCCTCGATCGAGCAGGCCATCGAGCTCAATGGCGTCTCCATCAAGATGAACCGGCTGGCGTTCCAGCTCGGCCGCCTCGCCGCCGCCGATCCGGCGCGGCTTGCCGGCATGCTGAATGGCGCCGACGAGACCGTGGCTGCGAAGACGCTGGATCAGATGTCGCTCGACGAGATCATCGCTCACCGCAGCGCGCTGCTGACCGACTACCAGAACGCCCCGCTCGCCGCCCGCTATCGCGGATTGGTCGGCGCGGTGCGCGACGCCGCGATCAAGGGCGGCTATGATGACGAATTGCCGCGCGCGGTGGCCATCAACTACGCCAAGCTGCTGGCTTACAAGGACGAGTACGAAGTCGCACGGCTATACACCGACGGCAGGTTTGAAAAGCAGGTCGCCGCGCAATTCGAGGGCGACTTCAAGATCAAATTCAACCTGGCGCCCCCGATGCTCTCTGGCACGGACGCCTCCGGCCGTCCGAGGAAGCGGGTTTTCGGCGCCTGGATGCTGCCGCTGTTTCGCGTGCTGGCAGGCCTGCGCGGGTTGCGCGGCACGGCGTTCGACGTGTTCGGCTACAGCGCCGACCGCAGGCTGGAGCGCGACCTGATCGCCGGCTACGAGAAGGACGTCGCTACCGTACTGGCGTTGCTGTCGCCGCTGACGGTGGATACCGCGGTGGCGTTGCTGTCGCTGCCCGACCAGATCCGCGGTTACGGCCCGGTCAAGGAGGCGTCCGTCCAGGCCGCGAAACTTCGCTATGCGGAATTGGCGAAAGACCTCGCCAACCCGCCGCCGGCGCCGCGACAGATCGCAGCGGAGTAGGGCGATAGCCCTGGACGCGACGCCGCGCGCAGCGGCGTCGTAAAGCCGGGACAGGAAGCCATTCCGCATCGCGAAATCTGCTTCCGCAAACCGGCCGCGCGTTTGCGCGGCTTGCCAATGTGGTCCCGACGCGCCAAGACTTTCGCGGGAACGAAACACCAGCGGAGAAATTCTTGAGCATCAAAGGCAAGGCGTACATCGCCGGGATCTACGAGCATCCGACCCGGCATGCACCGGATAAATCGCTTGCACAGCTGCATGCCGAAGTCGCCAAGGGCGCTCTGGAAGATGCCGGACTGACGCATAAGGACGTCGACGGTTATTTCTGCGCCGGCGACGCGCCGGGCGGGCTGTGGCCGATGGTCGACTATCTCGGCCTCAAGCCGCGACATGTCGATTCCACCGAGACCGGCGGCTGCTCCTACATTATCCATCTCGGCCACGCCGCGCAGGCGATCGCCGCCGGCAAGTGTTCGATCGCGCTGGTGACCCTCGCTGGCAAGCCGCGCACCAGCGCGATGCCGCCGCGCATACAGGGCGCCGAAGCCGACTTCGAGACCGCGTTCGGTGCCACCACGCACAATGCCTATGGCATGTGTGCGATGCGTCATATGCACGACTACGGCACCACGAGTGAGCAGCTCGCCTGGATCAAGGTGGCCGCGTCGCATCACGCGCAATACAATCCGTACGCGATGCTGAAGGATGTCGTGACCGTCGAGGACGTCATCAACTCGCCGATGATCTCCGACCCGCTGCATCGCATGGATTGCTGTGTCGTTTCCGACGGCGGCGGCGCGATGATCGTCACCACGGCTGAAATTGCCAGGAGCCTGAAGCGGCCGCTGGTCCGCCTGATCGGCCACGGCGAAGCCATGAAGGGCCCGCGCGGCGGCAAGGATCTCGATCTGACCTATTCGGCCGGCGTCTGGTCCGGCCCGCGCGCCTTCGAGGAAGCCGGCGTTACCCCGCAGGACATGAAGTACGCCTCGATCTATGACAGCTTCACCATCACCGTGCTGATGCAGCTCGAAGACCTTGGCTTCTGCAAGAAGGGCGATGGCGGCAAGTTCGTGTCCGACGGCAATTTGATTTCCGGCGTCGGCAAGCTGCCGTTCAATACCGATGGCGGTGGCCTCTGCAGCAACCATCCGGTGAACCGCGGCGGCATGACCAAGATCCTCGAAGCCGTGCGCCAGCTGCGCGGCGAAGCCCATCCCAAGGTCCAGGTGCCGAATTGCGATCTCGCCATCGCGCATGGCACCGGTGGCCTGCTCGGTGTGCGCCATGCCGCCTCGACCGCCATTCTGGAGCGCGTGTAATGACTGAAGCGAAGAAGTACCCGACCCCGGTCGGCAATCCCGAAACGCAGCCGTTCTGGGACGCCGCGAAAGAGGGCAAGTTCATGATCAAGCGCTGCACGGCGTGCGGCGAGCCGCATTTCTTTCCGCGCTCGATCTGTCCGTTCTGCTTCTCCGACGCGACGGTCTGGGAGCAGAGTTCGGGCGAGGGCGAAATCTACACGTTCAGCTACATGCGCAAATCGGCGACCGGCCCTTACGTGATCGCCTATGTGACGCTGAAGGAAGGCCCCTCGGTGCAGACCAACATCGTCGATTGCGAGCCCGGCTCGGTGAAGATCGGCCAGAAGGTAAAAGTGGTGTGGAAGCCCACCGACGGCGCGCCATTGCCGTTCTTCACGCCGGCGTAGGCTGCGTTCTTTCTACCCTCTCCCCTTGTG
>NZ_JANXTC010000346.1:0-3086 GCF_025356345.1 Tardiphaga sp. | reverse complement strand
CGCAATTCTTCTTCGCGCAGGACCGCGCGCTGGCCGACGAGGCCTTCGCCGGCGACGTGGTCGGCATTCCCAACCACGGTACGCTGCGGATCGGCGACACGCTGACCGATGGCGAGGACCTCACCTTCATCGGCGTGCCGTCCTTCGCGCCGGAAATCGTCCGCCGCGTCCGGCTCGGCGACGCGATGAAGGCGAAGAAGCTGAAGGAAGCGCTGCAGCAGATGTCGGAAGAGGGCGTCGTGCAGGTGTTTCGGCCGCGCGATGGCGCGCCGGCCCTGGTCGGTGTGGTCGGTCCGTTGCAGCTCGACGTGCTGAAGGCGCGGCTCGATGCCGAATACCAGTTGCCGGTCAGTTTTGAAGTCTCGGAATTCTCGCTGGCGCGCTGGATCTCCAGCGACAATGCCAAGAAGCTCGATGCCTTCATGACCGCGAATAATTCCGGCGTCGCCGACGACGTCGATGGCGATCCGGTATTCCTCGCCAAGAACGATTTCTATCTGAACTACACCAAGGAACGCGCCGAAGGCATCGTGTTCACCGACATCAAGGACGTGAAGAAGAAGGCGTGAGGCGAGGCGGCCGGCGCCATAGCGAAGCCTATCGTGCCGGGGCCCTCCGGTTGGCGGATCCGCCCCACGGATAGCGTGGGGCGCCGTTCGGCGCGCGATCGCGGCGATTTCTCTCCGTGCGCTCCTGCGGATGTGATGCGCCGACCCCTTGATGGCGCCGAGCCGCGCATCATTTCGTTGCAAGATGCTTTGAATGGCAAGTTGCTTTGAAAGGAATGGCATGCCGGGCCGGTTAGCCGTGCTCGCGGTGGCCGTCGCTTTGCTGGCCGCAGCCGCCGAGGCGCGGCAAAGGGGGGCCATCGATCCGACGCCGTTTGCGCATGCGCCGTGCGGCGTGCTCGACGACGCGCCGTGCACGCCGTCGACCTGCAACGTGTTTCAGCATTGCCCGTGCATTCCAGAGATCGACTATCCGAACGGGCAGAACCTGCGGGTGACGATTTTGAGCGTGCCGGCGCGGGACGACGCGGCGAAGTATCACAAGCCCGATCACGACCTCGACATCGTCGGTGACCTGTTCGCGGCGCCGCGGTCGTGCTAGTCGCCGCCGCCCGCCGAGCAGGCCCGGCAGGGCATGCAGATGTCGATGCTGGTCAGCTTCCAGCGGTCGGGCGAATGGATCAGCGCGCCGCGCCTGACCTATGCGACGCCCGACGTGTCGAAGGAACTTCGCGCAGGCTATCTAAAGGCGATCGATGATTCACTCGGCGCCTGTGCGCCGCTGTCCTTCACGCCCGGCCTCGGCGGCGCCATCGCCGGGCGGCCGATCATGATCCGCTATCTCGATAACCGGGATTTGCGCGAACAGAACGGCGTCCGCTGATCTTAACCTCGGGACTGGGCATGCGGATCAAGCGCCTCCTTGTTTTTCGAATATGCGCCAGCCCAACCGCAAATCTGTAAGATGGCCTTGGCGATTGTGCCTCGCCCCTCACCCGACCGGGCTTCGCTGCGCGTTGCCCAGTCGACCTCTCCCCGCAAAGTGCGGGGCGAGGTGAAGAAGGCTACTCGATCCTGATATTCGCGGCCTTGATGACATCGGCCCACATCGCCTTCTCGTCGCGCATGCGCTTGCGCAGCTCGTCCGGCGACGATGGCACCGGGGTGATCAGTTGCGCCTTCAGCCGCTCGATCACCGCCGGCTCGGCCAGCGCCTGCGTCACATCGGCGTTGATCTTCGCCACCACGTCGCTGGACAGGCCGCCGGGCCCGACCAGCGCGTTCCAGGCGTCGGACTGCACGTCGATGCCGCTCTCGGTCAGCGTCGGCACGTCGGGCAGGAACGGCGAGCGCTTCGCGGTGGTCACCGCCAGCAACTTTACCAGGCCGCCGGGGAGCTGCGGGGTGACGCCGATCGCCGGCAGGCAGGCAACCTGGACGTCGCCGCGCAGCAGCGCCGTGGTGGCCGCCGGCGAGGACGGGTAGGGGATGTGCAGCAGTTGCACGCCGGCCTTCTGCGCGATCGCTTCCATGCACAGCTGCGACAGCGAACCGGCGCCGATCGAGCCATAGGCCAGGCTGATCTTCTCGGCTTTCACCCGGACGAGAAATTCCGCGACGCTGTTGACGCCGAGCGAGGTCGGCACCGCGAGCACGCTGGGCAGTTGCGTCAGCATGGTGATCGGCGCGAGGTCGGTATCGGGATTGTACGCCAGTCTGGCAAACAGCAGCGTGTTGATGGCCAGCGGGCCGCCCAGCGAAATACCGATCGTGCTGCCGTCGGGCACCGATTTGGCGATAGCGTCGGTGCCGATATTGCCGGAGGCGCCGGGCTTGTTCTCGATCACGAAATTGGTCGCGGGATAGCGCGCCTGCAGGCTGTCGCCGAGCACGCGGCCGATGATGTCGGGCGAAGAGCCGGCGCCGAATGGCACGATGATCCGCACCAGCTTCGGCGGCCATACTGGAGCAGCCCCTGTCTGCGCCTGCGCCGCGACAGGCAACCACAGCAGCGCCGTCGCGGCCAGTGCCAGCCTGCATGCCCGTCCGATATGATTCCCCGGCATTGCGCCCGTCCCCCTAAAAATGATACCCGGAACTAATAGGTCGGCCCCGGTTCGCGGCGGACCATAATGGGAAATTCGAGGCCGGCAAATGGCCTCAAAGCCCGAAGGGAGATATCGTGGGACTGAGCGTGATGATCCTCGGCCTCGTGCTGTTTCTCGGCGTGCACCTGGTATCGACCCGGCGCGACGTCCGCGCGCAGCTGATCGCGCGCTTCGGCGAGAGCGGCTACAAGCTCGGTTACGCGCTGATCTCCGTGGCTGGCCTGGCGCTGATCGTCTGGGGCTTTGCCGCTTACCGTGCCACCGGCTGGATCGACGTCTGGACGCCGCCCAAGGCGATGCGACATATCGCCGTCGCCCTGATGCTGCCGGCGGTGATCCTGCTGGTCACCGCCTATCTCCGCGGCCGCATCTACAAGGCCGTCAAACATCCGATGTTGACCGCGGTCAAGCTGTGGGCGCTGGCGCATCTTCTCGCCAATGGCGATCTCGGCTCGATCATCCTGTTCGG
>NZ_JANXTC010000378.1:0-9387 GCF_025356345.1 Tardiphaga sp. | reverse complement strand
TTTACCAGCGGCAGGATCTCGTCGCCCTTGAAATAGGTGAACAGATAATCCGACGGCGACAGCGCGTCCTGGTTGTCCTTCGAGAATGGTCTGTCGTACTTCTTGATCAGCCCGTCATAGCTGCCGATCTCGTAAAAGCCTTCGCGCAGTTTCGGGCCTTCGGTGGAGCCGGCCTTGGTCACCGCCAGCGCGGTGAGGTGCATGGCGTCATAGGCGTTGGCGATGCCGACCGCGGGCGTCACGTCGGCGGCGGTCTTGATCTCCGGAAACTTCTTCTTCAGCGCCTCGAACACGGAAGCCGACTTCGGCGAGGTGTTGCCGGAGAAGCTGAAGGTCTGGATGAAGTGCACCTTCTCCGCGGAAGGACCGGCGAGCTCGGTGAAGCGGCCGCCGGCCGGGCCCCAATGCGACACGATCGGCACGTTCCAGCCCATGCGGTCGAGCGACTTCACCACCTGCGCCGAGGGCGCGACATTGGCGACCAGGAACAGCGCATCGGCGCCGGCCTCCTTCAGCCGGGTCAGCTGCGGCACCACGTCGACATCGCCGGTCTCGAATTTCTCGATGCCCGCGAAGGGCAGCTTCTTGGCCTCCAGCGCCGATTTCAAACCGGCCTCGTTGGACTCGCCCCACGGGTTGTTGATCAGGATCATGCCCGGCTTCTTGGCCGCGTATTTCTTGACGGCGTAGTCGACCAGCGCGACATCGACCAGCGCATCGACGGCGGAGACGCGGAACACGTAGTTCTCGGCGGCGCCGTTGCGGGTGATCGCGGTGCCGGCGGCCCAGACGCCGATGAACGGCACCTTGGACTGGTTGGCGAATGGCACGATGGCCATCGATACCGGCGTGTCGACGCCGCCGAAGTAAGCCGCTACCTTCTCGCGCTGCACCAGCTCGCGCGCGGCGATCACGCCCTTGGCCG
Organism: Tardiphaga sp.; assembly: GCF_025356345.1. Lineage (GTDB taxonomy): Bacteria > Pseudomonadota > Alphaproteobacteria > Rhizobiales > Xanthobacteraceae > Tardiphaga. The sequence continues at coordinate 8,462 of NZ_JANXTC010000378.1, read as the reverse complement.
GATTGCTCTCGTCGTCACGCACCACCAGCTCGACCTTCTTGCCGAGCAACCCGCCCTTGGCGTTGATCTCGTCGATCGCCAGCGACACGCCGCGCACGATCGCCTCGCCGGACTTCGCCGACTGGCCGGACATCGCGGCGACGACGCCGATCTTCACGGTCTCCTGCGCCGAAGCCGGCAGCGCGAAGGCCAGCGACAACGAGGCCGCGCCCGCCGCCAGCAGCAGGCGGCGCGAAATTGTCGGCAACAATGATGGCATGACGGACCCCTCCAGGTGAATTGACTGGCCAAAGCCAAGCAATCGGTGTGCCACCGCGTATGCGATCGGCGCGGGCTCGAAATCGCAACGAGGCCAGCCAGCATTGCGCTTTCCGACGTTCCGGCTGCCTAATATACGTCCAGCTCGCGATTAAATCGTATACAATCCTTACACAGGATCGGATACAGTGCTGGCACCGTCTTTGCTTGAGGGACAAACAAGCCTTTCGCATCCCAGGAGAACCGACCATGTCGCATTCCGCCGCGGCTTTCGCGCCCGCCACTTCGGACACCGCCGCAGCCGCCGAGATCGTCGAACGCTTCCTTGTCGCCTCGATGGTGCCGGATCCGGAAACCGCCGCGACCTTCATGGCGCCCGACGTCGCGATCACTTTTACCGGCGGCCGCAAGTTCAGCCACCCGCGCGACGCCACCGCCTTCAACGCGGTGCGCTACAAATGGGTGAAGAAGCTGATGGCGCGCACCGACGTGTCGCCCGGCAATGGCGAGACCATCGTCTACAATACCGGCACGCTGTACGGCGAATGGCACGATGGCACCGCGTTCGAGGGCAACCGCTATGTCGACCGCTTTGTCGTGCGCGGCGGCCAGATCGTGCAGATGGACGTCTGGAACGACAGCGCCGAACGCGTGCTGGTGCGGATGGATATCGAGGCGTAGGGCAACACGGTCATTCCGGGGCGCGGACGGCGACAGCCGGCCGCGAACCCGGAATCTCGGGATGTTCATCGTCACATCCTTCCGGGATTTCGGATTCGCTCGCAACTAACGTTGCTCGCGCTCCGGAATGGCAGATTACGACTTCCGCTTCTTCTTCACCGTAGCCTCCAGCGCGTAGGGCGCCAGAATATCCTGGATGTCGCGTTCCTTCGGCGGATGGGCTGATATCAGCGCGCGGTCGGCGACCGCGTCGAGGTGATGATCCATCAGCGTGGTCGCGCGCGCGGCGTCGCCGGCCGCCAGCGCGGCGATGATGGCGCGATGTTCGCTGACCGCGCATTCCGAGGAATGCGGCCGGCTGTACAGCGCCAGGATCAGGCCGCAGCGCGACGCCACCTCGCTGACATAGCGCGCCAGCACCGGATTGCCGGTCATCTCCGCGAGCCGGATATGGAAGGATGTCGCCAGTCGGATCGACAGCGCGGCGTTGCTGCCGCGCGCTGCCTCCTCGGCATCGACATGCGCCTTCAGCGCCTTGATCTGGTCGCGGCCAAGAGCGCCGGCGAGCTTGCCGACCACCAGCCGCTCGAGGCCGAGCCGGACATCGAAGATATCGCGCGCCTCGGCCCAGCTCGGCGTCGCCACCGCGGCACCGCGGTTGCGGCGCAGCTCGACCAGGCCTTCGGCGGCAAGCTGCGCCAGCGCGGCGCGGACGATGGTACGACTGGCGCCGAACTTCTCGCCGATCGCGTCTTCCGGCAGCTTGGCGCCGGGCTGCAGCGCCTGCTCGATGATGGCGTGCCACAGCGCCCGGTAGATGACACTGGTTCGATCAGTTGCCGGAACAGAACTATGCTTCGCCATCGCCACTGACATTACTGGATTACCCGCCGTGATGGCCATTCCTGCCCGGCCATCGCGATTCGACGTAACGCGAGACGGGGTCGGCGCGCAATTGGCACTTCACTTGCATACAAAATACATGCCGATTGTATAAAGGATTTTCCATGTTTTCCGCTTCCGTGAAGAATTTGATGGCTGGCGCCGCCCTCGTGCTGTCCGCCGGTTTCGCGCAGGAATCCAGGGCCGAAGTCGCGGCCTGCCCGGCCGCGATCGCGATCGGCCTGACCACGCCGCTGACCGGCAACCTGGCACTGCTCGGCACCCAGGCGCGCAACGGCGCCGAATTCGCGGTCGACGAGATCAACGCCAATGGCGGCATCAGCGGCAAGAAGATCGCGCTGACCACCGAAGACACCGGCGCGTCCTCGACCGATGCGCTGAACGCGATGAACCGGATCATCGACAGCAAGCCACTGGTGATCATGAGCTCGATGATCAGCCCGCACGTGTTCGCGCAGACCGAGGGTGTCACCAAGTCGGAAACCCCGTTCCTGGTCGGCGCCACCAACGCCAAGGTCACCGCGCAGGGCTCGAAGTGGTTGTTCCGCACCCATGTCCATGACGGCCAGCTCGCCGAGCTGATACCGGAATATGTCGTCAAGACCATGGCCAAGACCAAGCCCGGCATCATGGTGGTCGCGGATGATTACGGGCTCGGTGCCTCCAAGGGCATCCAGGCGGCACTCGGCAAGCTCAACGTGTCGCCGGTGGCGGTGACGTCCTATGCGCCGTCCGACAAGGACATGAGCGCGCAACTGCTCGAGATCAAGGACAAGGGCGCCGACAGCATCATCCTGTTCGGCCGCCCCGCCGACGTCACGCTGGTGATGAAGCAGATGGGCGATCTCGGCATCAAGCTGCCGGTGATCGGCAATACCAGCATTGTCGCGCAGACCACTTTGAACAATCTCGCGGCGGCGGAAGCCGACGGCAATTACGCGATCGGCGGCATGATCCCGCAGACCTCGACCGATCCGAAGATCATCGACTGGGCCAAGCGCGTGCAGGACAAGTACAAGGTGCCCGCCGACAATTTCACCGTCTCCTATTACGACACGATCTACCTGCTGAAGGGCATCATCGAGAAGGTCGGCTGCGACAGACCTGCTATCCGCGACGCGCTGGCCGCGACCAGGGACTGGAAGGGCATGTTGATCAGCTACCAGGCCGACGCCAATGGCGATCTCGCGCATACGCTCGGCATCTACCGCAACAAGGGCAAGACGCCGGAGCTGCTCGGCCCGATCAAGGAAAGCGGGTTCTGACATGCGATTTCGCTAGCGGACCCGTGTCCCGGTCGCGGTGCAATGCGCCGCCGCCTGGCGGCGTGGTGCACCGCAGAGCCGGGACCGCCACGAACTCAGGCGCTCGGTAAGGTCCCGGCTCCGCGGAGCGGCATTGCGGCGATGCAAGGGCATCGCCTGACATGCCGCACCGCGTCCGGGACACCAACATCCTTTTTAATGCATCGACCTAGGCACTTTTCATGGGCCAACTCGTCGTCAACGGCCTCGCGCTCGGCAGCATCTATGCGCTGGTGGCGCTCGGCCTGCTGCTGATCTTCAACACCGTGCAGATCGTCAATTTCGCGCAGGGCCAGCTCTTGATGCTGGGCGCCTTCATCGGCATTTCCGGCGCGGTGACGCATGAATTGCCGGTGCCGATGGCGTGGCTGGTCACCATGGCGGCGATGGCGCTGATCGGCATCGTCTTCATGGTGCTGGTGTATTTCCCGTTGCGCGGGCGTCCGCCATTCCTGGTGATCCTCACCACCATCGCGATGGGAATCGTGCTGGAAAACCTGGCGCTGATCATCTGGGGACCGCTGCCGGTGTCGCTGCCCTCGCCGGTACGCGGCCCGCCGCTGCGCTTCGCCGGCGTGGTGATCTCGATGCACCAGCTGTTCATCTTCGGCACGCTGGCGGTGATCCTGCTGCTGCAATATCTGATGCTCACCCGAACGCGGTTCGGCATCTTGATGCAGGCCACCGCGCAGGATCTGCACACCGCGCGGCTGGTCGGCATTCCCGTCAACCGCACCATCGCGGTGGCCTTCGCGCTCGGTGCCATGCTGTCCGGCGTCGCCGGCCTGCTGGTGGCGCCGATCTTCCTGGCCGAACCGACCATGGGCGGCAGCCTCGGGCTTAAGGGCTTTGTCGTCAGCGTGATCGGCGGCTTCGGCAATCTGCCCGGCGCGGTGATCGGCGGATTGTTTCTCGGCCTGATCGAGACCTTTGGCGCGCGCTACATCTCGTCGAATTTTCGCGATGCCTATGCCTTCATCGTCATGATCATGGTTCTGGTCGCCTGGCCCCGCGGGCTGTTCGGCGAGAAGAGCAGCGAGAAGGTGTGAGGTGAAACGCCATATCCCCCTTTTGCTGTGTGCCGCCGTTGCGCTGCTGATCCCGATCGCAGCCCGCGACGGCTATGTCATCCAATTGCTCAACATCGCCATCCTCAACGCCATCGTCGTGCTCGGCCTGAACTTCGCCACCGGCTGGACCGGCCAGATCAATTTTGGCCAGGCCGCGTTTTACGGACTCGGCGCCTACACCACCGCGATCGCCAGCAAGGCCGGACTGCCCTGGATCACCACGCCGGTGCTGTCGGCGCTGGTGGTGATGCTGGCCAGCCTGGTGCTCGGCCTGCCGACGCTGCGGCTGCGGACTTATTATCTGGCGATGACCACGATCGGTTTCGGCGAAATCGTCCGGCTGATCATCGTGCACTGGGAACCGGTCACCGGCGGCACGTCGGGCCTGCGCGCGATTCCCGGCATCAGCCTGTTCGGCTTCGGCCCGCAAGGCCAGGTGCAGCATTATTACCTGCTGATCGCGGCGCTGGCGCTGGCGGCGCTGGTCGCGGCGCGGATCCGCCACTCGTCGCTCGGCCGCGCCATGATCGCGACCAAGGACAGCGAGATCGCCGCCGAGCAGAGCGGCGTCGACACGACGCGAACCAAGCTGCTCGCCTTCATGATCGGCGCGGTCTATGCCGGCCTCGCCGGCTGCCTCTACGCCTCCTCGATCCGCTTCATCAGCCCCGACAGTTTCTCCAGCGTGCAGGCGGTGCTGCTGATGACCATGCTGATCGTCGGCGGCATGGGCTCGATCGCCGGCTGCATCATCGGCGCCATCGCGCTGACCATCCTGCCGGAAATGCTGCGCTTCCTCGGCCAGTGGTACCTTGTGCTCTACGGCCTCGGCGTCATTGCCGTGATCGTGCTGGCGCCGGGCGGGCTGGCGTCGATTGCCTCGCTGCTGCCGCGCCGGAAGGTGGCCCGATGACGCTCGCTCCCATCATCGCCGCGCGCGGTGTGACCCGGCGGTTCGGCGGCCTGGTGGCGCTGGACGGCGTCGACCTCGACGTGCCCGCCGGCATCGTGCAGGCCATCATCGGCCCGAACGGCAGTGGCAAGACCACGCTGCTCAACGCGCTGTCCGGCGCCTCGCATGCCGATGCCGGCTCGATCCGCATCGGCGGCCAGGAAATCTTCCGCCTGAAGCCGCACCGGATCGCGCGGCTGGGACTGGCACGCACCTTCCAGAACATCCGCATCTTCACCAATCTCAGCGTGCTGGAAAACGTCAAGGTGGCCGCGGCCTGTCACACCCCGGCGCCGCTGTTCAACATCATGGCGTCGAATGCGCGGCATCGACAGAACGAGGCGGACATCGAGACCACCGCGCGCGAGGCGCTGGAGATTGTCGGTCTCGGCCATCGCGCCGACGATCGCGCCACGCAGTTCCCCTACGCGCAGCAGCGGCTGCTGGAGATCGCCCGCGCACTGGCGGCGAAGCCCGCGGTGCTGCTGCTCGACGAGCCCGCCGCCGGCATGAACATGACCGAGAGCATGACGCTGCTCGACACCATCGCCAGACTGAAAGGCAAGGGGCTCACCATCGTGCTGGTCGAACACAATGTGCGGCTGGTGATGGGCATCAGCGACCGCGTCGCGGTACTCGATTTCGGCAAGAAGATCGCCGAGGGCGCGCCCGCCGAGGTACAGCGCAATCCCAAGGTGATCGAGGCCTATCTCGGCAGGCGGCACCGGCATGCTTAAGGTCGACAACCTCCACGTCTCCTATGGCCACATCGAAGTGCTGAAGGGCATCTCCTTCAGCGTCGAGATGGGCGAGATCGTCGCTTTGATCGGCGGCAACGGCGCCGGCAAGACCACCACGCTGAGCACCATCTCCGGATTGTTGCGGCCGACCTCGGGCAGCATTTCCTGGAAGGGCGAAGCGATCCACGGCACCGCCGTCGAGACCATCGTCGGCGCTGGCCTCGCGCATTGCCCGGAAGGGAGGCGGATTTTTCCCGGCCTCACGGTGCGCGAGAATCTGCTGACCGGCACGGCGTCGCGGCGCTACCGCAAGGCCGAGGTCGAGGACGATCTGACGCTGGTGTTCGAGCTGTTTCCCAGGCTCAAGGAACGGCTCAAGCAGGGCGGCTGGTCGCTGTCCGGCGGCGAGCAGCAGATGCTGGCGATCGGCCGCGCGCTGATGAGCCGGCCGAGCCTGTTGATGCTCGACGAGCCATCGCTGGGGCTGGCGCCGATCGTGATCGAGCAGGTGTTCGACAAGATCCTCGAACTCAACAAGCGCACCGGGCTCGGCGTGCTGCTGGTCGAGCAGAATTCGGCGATGGCGCTGGAAATCGCCGCGCGTGCCTTCGTGCTGGAGACCGGCAGCATCACGCTGTCGGGACCGGCCAGCGTGCTCGCCGACGATCCGCGGATTCGCGAAGCCTATCTCGGCGGCTGAGCGCCATCATCGCCGCCGCTTCGTCATGGCGGCTCCTCGCAAGGACGAGGAGCCGCCATCGCGCTACTTCACGTCCTTCAGCACCAGCATGTTGGCGGCGATTTCCTTGGCCACCATGGCGTCGATCTCGGCCGGCTGCATCGGCATTGGCCCGACGCCGAGCCGCTTCAGGCTGGCCTGCATGTCCGGCGCGGCCAGCACCTTGATGCCGGCGGCATGCCATTTGTCGACGATGTCGCGCGGCGTCTTCGCCGGCACAAACAGCGCGAACCAGCTCGAGCTGTCGCCGCCGGGGGCGCCGGCCTCGGCCGGGGTCGGCACGTCCGGCCGGTCCGACGCGCGGGTGGTCGAAGACACCACCAGCGCCCGCACCTGACCTTCGCGGATCAGCGGCAACGCGGTGGAGAGCGGGCAGAAATAGAAGTCGATGCGGCCGCCGAGAATGTCGGCGATCACTTCCGGGCCGCCGCGATACGGCACGTGGGTGGCTTCGAAGCCGGCGGCAGCGCGGAATTTCTCGGCGCTGATATGCACGTTGCTGCCAATGCCAACCGAGCCGAAATTGATCTGCGAGCCCTTGGCGCGGGCATCGACCAGGAAATCCTGAATCGTCTTCCACGAGCGCGAGGTCGGCACGATCATCACATTGGTGCTCGACCCGATCATCAACACCGCCGAGAGGTCGCGGCTGGTGTCATAGGGCAAATTGGGAAACACCGCCGGCGTGATGCCGATCGCCGACGAATGCGCCAGGATCGAATAGCCATCCGGCTCGGCCTTGGCGACCGAATTGGTGCCGATCGCCCCGCCGCCGCCGACGCGGTTTTCAACGACGATCGGCTGGCCGAATTCGGCGCCGATACGTTCGAACACCAGCCGCGGCACCACGTCGGTGGCGCTGCCAGCGCCAAACGGGATGGTGGCCCGGATCATTTTGGACGGGAAGCTGTCGGCCTGGGCTGCACACGACACCATCACACTCGCCAGGGCACCCGCCACAACACGCGACCACCGCACAGACTTGTTCATCAGACACTCCATTCACGCCCCCCATGGGGTGGCGGGCCATCTCACGGCCGAAAGCGAAGTGTATGCAATATCCGGACCGGGGAGCCGCACAGTGGTCGTTCCGGGGCGAGAGCCGCGTGAGCGGCGAGCGAACCCGGAACGACAATATCGAGCCCTAGAGTCTGATGACCTAAAGATGAATCGGTGTCCCATCCCCCCCCGTCATTGCGAGGAGCGAAGCGACGCGGCAATCCAGAGCCACGAGCTCCGCAAGAACTGGATTGCTTCGTCGCAAGGGCTCCTCGCAATGACGGGGTGAGTGATTTGAACTAACATAGAGCCATCATGCTCTAGGCGCTGATCGCCCGGGAAGTCGAGTATCGCCGTGCCGCGGATGTCTTGTCCGCGGCGGGCGTTTCAAGTCGGCCGGCCCGCCAACACATCACGACGGTCGGTGACGGCGAAGTGAAACTGTTCGAGCACCAGCCCGAAGGCCAGCAGCGCGGCCTCCTCGATGGCGCCATCCTCGAAGCAATCGAGGGTTTCCCGCAACACATCGTCGACCTGATTCTGCATCTTTTCCAGTTCGGCCGGGCTTTGGGCCTCGCGAACGGCGCCAATCATCTCCAGCACTCGGTCCCGGGAGGCGAGATAATTATTTCTTTCGTCTCGTTTCAGGTAGTTGCGCAGCCACGCACCGGTTGAGCCGAGACCCGACAGAAGCAGCAATCCACCCCACAGAAAGTCGCTGTAGCGCTCCAGAAAAGTCCGGTCGGTTCCGTCGATATAGGCCGCCGCGCCGCGGTGCGCGGGTATCGCAGCGTCCTTGTCGGTATCCGGCTTTTC
>NZ_JANXTC010000363.1:0-12455 GCF_025356345.1 Tardiphaga sp. | reverse complement strand
CTGCGCGGCGGCCGTGTCATCGATCCGGCCTCCGGCGTTGATGGCCTGAAGGATATCGCGATCCGCAACGGCAAGATCGCCGCCGTGCAGTCCGACATCCTGCCCACCAGCGCCAGGGAGGTGATCGACGTCACCGGCCAGCTTGTGCTGCCCGGCCTGATCGATACCCATGCGCATGTCTATCAATACGTCTCCGGCCGCTTCGGCATGAACCCCGACATGGTCGGCGTGCAGTCCGGTGTCACCACACTGATCGACCAGGGCGGCCCGTCCTGCATGACGCTGCCGGGCTTCCGCCACTTCATCGCCGAGCCCGCCAAGTCGCGCGTCTATGCCTTCCTGTCGGCCTATCTGGTCGGCGGCCTCGAAGGCCATTTCTATCCCAACCTGTACAGCCCGGACGGTGTCGACATCGACGCCACCGTGAAATCCGCCATGGCCAATCTCGATCTGGTGCGCGGCATCAAGGCGCATGCCGAGATCGGCGGCTTCGCGCGCTGGGGCATTCGCGTGCTGGAAATGGCCTCGGAGATCGGCAAGCAGACCAAGCTGCCGGTCTATGTGCATTTCGGCCAGCTTTGGGGCCTGCCGGAAAGCGGTACCAATGGCGAGGATGTCGATACGATTCTGGAGCGTGTGATCCCGCTGCTCAAGGAGGGCGACGTGCTGGCGCATCCGTTCACGCGGCATCCCGGCGGCTTCGTCAACCGCGAGGGCGAGGTGCATCCGGTGATCCGGGCGGCGATCGATCGCGGCCTCAAGATCGACGTCGGCCATGGCAGTCACTTTTCCTATCGGCTGGCGAAGAAGGCGATCGCCGCCGGCATCGTGCCGAACACGCTCGGCGCCGACATCCACGGCTACAATACCCACGTTCCCGCGCCGGCTGGCACGCCGGACCAGCATGAAGACGAGGAGAACCATCCGTTCGCCGGCCAGGCCAAGTTCAGCCTGGTGCAGGCGATGAGCTCGATGATGGCGCTCGGCCTGACGCTGGAGCAGGTGGTGCCGATGGTGACGTCGAACCCGGCGAAGATGATAGGTCTGTCCGACACAGTGGGTTCGTTGAAGGTCGGCATGGATGCCGATGTCTCGGTGATCACCACCAGGCCCGGTCGCTACATCCTGCGTGACAACGAGAATACCGAAGTGGTCGCGGACGGCCTGATGCAGCCGTTGTTCTGCCTGCGTGCCGGCGTGCGCCATGACGCGGTGGCGGCGATTCTCCCAGAGGCGGTCGCCGCGTAAGCGGCTATCGCTCCAGTAGAGGCGGGGCCCGACCATGCGCGATACGCGCGACTTGTCTTCTGACGCGCCTGCCGGAAAGCAGGGCGTCGGCGCGCGCGTGCCGCGCAAGGAAGACGATCGGCTGATGCGTGGCCGCGGCCAGTTCGTCGCCGACATCCGCCTCGCCGGATTGGAGGACGTCGCCTTCGTTCGTAGCCCGGTGGCGCATGCGCGAATCCGCGCGATCCATATTCCCGAGCGCTATCGCGACGTCGTGTTCACGTCAGCCGATCTCGCCGGCATCCAGCCGATCCGCGCGGTCACCGGTCTGCCGGGTTTCAAGATCTCCGAGCAGCCGATCCTGGCCACCGGCAAGATCCGCCAGGTTGGCGAGCTGGTGGCGATGTGCGTGGCAGCGACGCGCGCGGAAGCCGAGGACATCGCGGCGTCGGTGACGCTCGATCTCGAGGAATTGCCCGCCGTGCATGACATGCGCCAGGCGCGCGAGCCGGGCTCGCCGCTGGTGCATGAGCACTGGGGCGACAACGTCTTTCTCGAAAGCTTTTTCGAAATCGACATCTCCGGCGCCCTCGACGCGCCGATCAAGGTGACGCGCGAAATCTCCACTTCGCGGCAATGCATGTCGCCGCTGGAAGGCCGCGGCGTCGTGGCCACCTTCGATCACCGGCTCGATCAGCTGACGCTCTATACCGGCAGCCAGATGCCGCACATCGTGCGCAACGGGCTATCGGACTGCCTGCGGATGGACCAGGGCCAGATCCGCATCGTCTCGCCCGATGTCGGCGGCGGCTTCGGCCACAAGGGCATCCTGCTGCCGGAAGAAGTCTGCCTGTCGTGGCTGACCATGAAGCGCGGTCATCCGGTGCGCTGGATCGAGGATCGCCGCGAGCATCTGGTGGCATCGGCCAATTGCCGCGAGCACCATTACAGCATCACCGTCTATGCCGATCGCGATGGCCGGCTGCGCGGCATCGATTGCGAAGCGTCGGTCGATTCCGGGGCCTATTCGTCCTATCCGTTCTCGGCCTGCCTCGAGGCGGCGCAGGTGGTGAGCATTCTGCCGGGGCCCTATCTGATGCCGGCCTATCGTTGCCGGACCTATTCGGTGGCCACCAACAAGTGCCCGATCCTGCCCTATCGCGGCGTCGCCCGCACCGGCGTCTGCTTTGCGCTGGAGATCATGCTCGACATGGTCGCGGCCGAAGCCGGGCTGGAGCCCGGCGACGTCAGGCTGCGCAATCTGGTGCAGCCGGAGCAGATGCCGTTCGACAATATCACCAACAAGCATTTCGACAGCGGCGACTATCCGGAAGCGATGCGTCGCGCGGTGGCGATGATCGACGTCGCGGCGGTGCGCGCCCGCCAGCGTCGCGGCGAGGCTGACGGCCGCAGGATCGGCGTCGGCCTGTCGATCTATTGCGAGCAGGCCGCGCATGGCACCTCGGTCTATTCCGGCTGGGGTATCCCCATGGTGCCCGGCCACGAACAGGCGACCGCGCGGCTGACGCCGGATGGCGGCCTCGAACTGCGCGTCGGGGTGCATTCGCATGGCCAGGGCATGGAGACCACGCTGGCGCAGGTCGCGCATGAAATGCTCGGCGTCGATGTCGCCAAGGTCCGCGTCGTCCACGGCGACACCGCGATGACACCGTACTCCACCGGCACCTGGGGCTCGCGCTCGATGGTGATGGCCGGTGGCGCGGTAGCCACCGCCTGCGCCGAACTCGGCGAGCGCGCCAAGAAGATCGGCGCCAGGCTGCTGCAACTCGACGAGGCGGATGTGGAGCTGGTCGATGGCGAGATTCGCGGCGCCAGCGGCAGCGTCACGCTGAAGGAGATCGCGCATACCTGGTACCGTCGCCCGCAGGATCTGCCCGGCGATGTCGATCCCGGCGGGCTGGAATCCACCTCCGGCTACAAGCCGCGGCGCGATTCCGGCACTTTCAGCTATGCCGCGCATGCGGTGATCGTCGCCGTCGATCCCGATCTCGGCGACGTCGAAATTCTCGATTATGTGATCGTCGAGGACGGCGGCGTGCTGGTCAATCCGATGATCGTCGACGGCCAGATCTTTGGCGGCCTCGCCCAGGGCATCGGAACGGCGCTGTACGAAGAGATGCCGTTCGACGCAGCCGGCCAGCCGCTAGCGACCACGCTGGCAGACTATCTGCTGCCGGGGCCGACCGAAGTGCCGTCGCCGCGGATGGACCACATGGAGACGCCGTCGCCCTACACCAAGTTCGGCGTCAAGGGCATTGGCGAGGGCGGCGCCATCGCGCCGCCGGCCGCGATCGCCAATGCCGTCAACGACGCGCTGCGGCCGCTGCGGGTGGAAATGCTGCACTCGCCGATCTCGCCGCGTCGCATCGTGGCGGCGATCATCGCGGCGCGCGACGCGGAAAGGCCGGCGGCATGAAACCGGCCCCCTTCGCCTATCAGCGTCCGCGCGATTTGCCATCGGCGCTCGCCGCCATGGCCGGTACCGAGGGCGTGATCAAGCTGATCGCCGGCGGCCAGTCGCTTGGCCCGATGCTGAACCTGCGCCTGGTCGCGCCCGATCTGATCGTCGACATCGCCGGCCTGGCCGAATTGAAACATGTCGAGCGCAGCGGCGAAGAGCTGGTGCTCGGCGCCTGCGTGACCCATGCCGACATAGAAGACGGCCGCGTTCCCGACGTGACGCGCGGCGCGATGCGGCGCGTCGCCGCGGCCATTGCCTATCGGGCGGTGCGCAACCGCGGCACCATCGGCGGCTCGCTGAGTCATGCTGATCCCTCCGCCGACTGGGTCTCGGCGCTGTCGGCGCTCGGCGCCACGCTGACGCTGCGCAGCGCCGCTGCGACGCGGCGTGTGGCGATGAAGGACTTTATCGTTGGCGCGCTGGAAACCGCGCTGCAGCCGGGCGAGATGATCGAGGCCGTGCGGATTCCGGCGATGACCGCTTCCGCGCGCTGGGGCTACGTCAAGAGCTGCCGCAAGACCGGCGAATTCGCCCACGCCATCGGCGCCGTTCTGATCGATCCCGACGCCGGTTCGGCCCGCATCGTGATTGGCGCCGTCGAAGCCGCGCCGATCGTCATCGATGACTGCGCCGAACTGTTCGGCGGCAACATTACCGGCGGGTTCGGCACCAGCTTTGATCCACGCGTCGCCGATCGCCTGCTGGTGCAAGCCGGTATCAGTGATGCCGCCGATCGGCATATCCATGTCACGGTGCTGCGCCGGGCGATCGCGGAGGCCGCGGCATGAATAGCGTCGCCATCATGATCAACAGCCGCGCGGTCACCGCCAGCGTCGAGCCGCGCACCAGCCTGGCGGACTTCCTGCGCGATGAGCGCGATCTCACCGGCACCCATCTCGGCTGCGAGCACGGCGTGTGCGGCGCCTGCACAGTGCTGCTCGACGGCGTGCCGGCGCGCTCCTGTATCACTTTCGCGGTCACCTGCGACGGCGCTGAAATCACCACCATCGAAGGCCTCGACGACGACGAGATTTCGATCGAATTGCGCGCCGCGTTCACCCGCGAGCATGCGCTGCAATGCGGCTATTGCACGCCGGGCATGCTGGTCTCGGCGCGCGACCTGGTGAAGCGGCTGCCCGATGCCGATGAGCAGGCGATCCGCGTCGGCATGTCCGGCAATCTGTGCCGCTGCACCGGCTATGTCGGCATCGTCAATGCGGTGAAGTCGGTGATCGCGGCGCGCCGTGGCCGTGACATCGCGGCGGAGCCCGATGCCGGCCGCAAGCTGCTGGGACCGGTCGGGTCGGGCCACGCCGCGTCGGCCGGCTCCGCAAATCCCGCTGACGCGATCGCGGCTCCATCCGCGGCCGTAATAGCGCCGCTGCTCATTCCCGACTTCACGCCGTCGACCATTCTCGAACAGTCCTTCACCGTCGCGCATCCGCCCGCCAAAGTGTTTGCGATGTTCGGCGATATCGCCGCCGTGGCGTCCTGCCTGCCGGGCGCATCATTGACCGGAACGCCGGCCCCGGAGCGGGTCGAAGGCGCGATCCGCGTCAGGGTCGGTCCGATTTCGGCGAATTTCAACGGGGCGGCGCGGGTTGAAAGCGATGCCGCGACGCGGTCCGGCCGCATCATCGGCGTTGGCAGTGATCAACGCAGCCGCTCGCAGACGCAGGGCGAGATCCGCTACCGGCTGCTGCCGGTCGAGCAGGGGGCTGCCACGCGCGTCGACCTGTCGATCGGCTACAGCCTCACCGGCATGCTCGCGCAGGTCGGCCGCTCGGGTCTGGTGCGGGATCTCGCCACGCGCCTGATCGCGGAATTCGCCGGCAATCTCGACCGGCTGCTGTCGGGTGATAGCCGAGCGATCGCGCCGGCCGCCGAGCTCAATGGGATTTCGCTGATCTTCGGCCTGCTGCGACAGCGAGCGGTGGGCTTTGTCCGCCGGCTCTCGGGGCGGGACGGTTCGGCATCATGAATCGACGTTCGCGCTTAATGCGGAGCGGCGAAGTTTGGACTGCGCGGGTTTCAACAGCGTCAGATTGGAGAACCACATGATACGGACGTTCAAGACTGTTCCGGCGATCGCCCTGGCGCTCGCTCTGCTTGACGGCGCGGCGCACGCGCAAACCATCAAGATCGGCGTCAACGAGCCGCTGACCGGCGCCTTCGCCGCGTCGGGCACCTATGTCGTCAACGGCGCCAAGATCGCCGCCGACGAGATCAATGCCAAGGGCGGCCTGCTCGGCAAGAAGATCGAACTGGTGATCGAGGACAATAAGAGCAACCCGACCGAGGCCGCCGCCGTCGCCGAGAAGCTGATCACCCGCGACAAGACACCGGTGCTGCTGGGCGCCTGGGGCTCCAGCCTGACGCTCGCCGTGATGCCGAAACTGGTGGAGTACGAAACCGCGATGGTGGTCGAGACCTCGTCGGCCAGCAAGATCACCACCTCGGGCAACCCCTACGTGTTCCGCATCTCGCCGCCTTCCTTCGTCGAGGCGGCCGCGTTCAAGAACATCGTCGACAGGCTGGCGCTCAAGAAAGTCGATTTTCTCGTCATCAACAATGACTGGGGCCGCGGCACCGCCGAGGACTTCAGCAAGATGATGAAGGACAAGGGCATCAGCATCGGCCTGGTCGAGACCATGGACCAGTCGGCGCAGGACATGAGCGCGCAGCTCGCCAAGATCAAGGCGACCGATTCCGAGACGGTGATCGTCACCGGCGCGGTCGATCAGCTCACGCTGGTCTTCAAGCAGGCCGCCGCGCTCGGTCTGAAGAAGCGGATCATCACCACTGGCGGTTCGCAGAACCCTGACCAGATCATTGCGCAGGCGGGCGCCGCGGCCAACAACACGATGCATCTGACCACCTTCCTGCCATGGATGCCGGAAAAGACCCCGAACCCGGAAGCCACCAATTATTTCATCACCGAGTGGAAGAAGCGCGGCTTTGAATTCGCCGGCGTGACCGAGAGCTTCCGCGGTTATGATGGCATTCGCACCATCGCGGCGGCGATCGAGAAGGCCGGCAAGGCCGAGCCCGCGGCGATCAAGGCGGCGCTGTGGGAGATCAGCGTCAAGGGCCTGAACGGCGAGATCGCGTTCAAGAAGTCCGGCCCCGCCGGTCAGGAGAGCGGCCAGAGCTTTCCCAACGTCTATCTGGTCGAGATCACCGACGGCAAGGTCGTGATGAAGGATATGTAGAGCGCGCACCACCGTTCCAGGGCGCGAGCGCTAGCAGCGCGAGCGAGCCTCAGCCACTCCAATGGGAGTGGCGGGGAACCTCGACATGAGACGATGAACAACTCGGGATTCCGGGTTCGCTTGCGCCCCGGAATGACAGTGAGGACTACCCTTGGACCAGCTTCTGCAACATCTGCTCAACACCCTGGTGCTCGGCGGCACCTATGCGCTGCTGGGCATCGGGCTGACGCTGATCTTCGGCATCATGAACGTGGTCAATTTCACCCACGGCATCCTCTATACGTTCGGCGCCTATATGATGTTCATCGTGGTGCATCAGCTCGGCGTGAATTTCTTTCTGGCGCTGCCGATCGCCATCGTCGCCGGATGGCTGCTCGGCGCCGCCATCGAGATCGTGCTGCTGCGGCCGCTGCGCGGCTCTGATATCGATACCACCATGCTGGTGATGATCGGGGCCTGGATCGCGATGCAGTCCGGCGCGCTGTGGATCTGGGGCGGCGTGGCGAAGTCGGTCAGCAATCCGTTCCCCGATGCGCCGCTGGTGCTGGGGCCGGTCTCGGTCTCGTGGCTGCGGCTGTTCGTGCTGGCCGCCGCGGCGCTGCTGATCGTGATCGCCTATCTGCTGATCAACCGCACCCGGCTCGGCCGCGCGATGCGCGCCACCTTCCAGGACCATGACACCGCGGCGCTGATGGGCGTCAATGTGAGCTGGGTCTATACCTCGACCTTCGCGATCGGCTCCAGCCTCGCCGCCGCCGCCGGCGCGTTGCTCGGTCCGGTCTATGTGATCTTCCCGCAGATGGGCGACCTCGCCGCGGTGAAGGCCTTTGCCATCGTCATCCTCGGCGGGCTCGGCAACATCACCGGCGCCGTGATCGGCGGCTTCATCCTGGCGCTCGCCGAGGAACTCGGCGCGGGCTATGTGTCGTCGGGCTATCGTGACGCGATGGGCTTCCTGATCATCATCGCGGTGCTGATCTTCAAACCCACCGGGCTGTTCGCCCGCGCGGAGCGGGTCGGATGAACCGGCTCGCCACGCTGATCTGTCTCGCCGCCTTCATCTCCGTGCCGCTGTGGCTGCGGGATCCCTATCTGCTCAACGCGCTGATCACCACCGGCATCTTCATCATCGGCGCGATGAGCCTCAACCTGCTGCTCGGCTTCACTGGGCAGCTCAGCCTCGGCCACATCGCCTTCTTCGGCATCGGCGCCTATGTCAGCGCGCTGACCTCGCTCGGCTTCGACGTTCCGATTGTTGGCGACTTCCACATCGTGCACGTGCCATGGCCGCCGATCGCCGGCTTCGGGCTGGCGATCATTGTCGCGGCCTTGTGCGGCTATCTGGTCGGCCGGCTATCGTTCCGGGTGCGCGGCGCCTATTTCGTCATTGTCACCATTTCCTTCGCCGAAGTGGTGCGGCTGGTGGCGCTGAACTGGGTGGATCTGACGCAGGGCCCGCTGGCGCTCACCAACATCCCGTCGATCAGCATCGGCCTGCCGGGGCTCGGCTATTGGGTGTTGAAGACGAAACTGCAGAACTATTATCTGGTGCTAGCGGTCGCGGCGGCGTCGTATTGGCTGATCTCCCGGCTGGTACACTCGCATTATGGCCGCGCGATGCGCGGGCTGATGGAGAACGAGACGCTGGCGGTCGCCGTCGGCATCGACGTCACCAAAACCCTGACGCTGGCGGCGGTGATTTCCGCCGGCATCGCCGGCGCCGCCGGCAGCCTCTATGCGCACTACATCCGGATCATCGATCCCGACGTGTTCGCCTTCATCTCGACGGTGACGATGGTGATCATGGTGGTGTCCGGCGGCAAGGGCTCGCTGGCGGGTCCGGTGATCGGCGGCGTCATCTTCGGCCTGCTGCCGGTGTTCCTGCGGCCGATCATGCCGCCGGAAGCGCAATGGATCACCTATGGCGGCGTGCTCATCGCGATCCTGTTCGTGCTGCCGCGTGGCATCGTGCCGACGCTGGCGCCACTGCTCGGGCTGTCGCGCGCCACCGGCAACAAGGCCCCTCGAACGGTCGACGTCGCGGAGGACCGGGCATGACCAGTCCTCCCCGCGCCACGGTGCTCAGCGTCGAGAATGTCGCGATGCAGTTCGGCGGCCTGGTCGCGCTGTCGGATCTTAATTTCACGGTCGGCGAGGGCGAGATCCTCAGCCTGATCGGGCCGAACGGCGCCGGCAAGACCACGGCCTTCAATTTGATGACCGGCTTCCTGACCCCCAGCAAGGGCGAGGTGAAGTATCGCGGCACTCCGCTGAAGGGCCTGAAATCGCATCAGATCGCCGATCTCGGACTGATCCGCACCTTTCAGCGCACCAGCGTCTTTGCGCGCGATACGGTGTTCGACAACGTGCTGATCGGCCTGCACCGTCAAGGCAAGGTCGGCCTGCTCGATGCCATCCTTGGCCTGCCGCGAGCGCGGGCGTCGGAGCGTGCGCAGCGCCAGCGCGCGGCCGAGCTGGTGCGCTGGATCGGGCTGGAAGCGCGCGCCAATGATCTCGCCGGCTCGCTGTCCTATGGCGAGCAGCGGCTGGTGGGGGTCGCGCTGGCGTTGGCGGCGCAGCCCTCGATGCTGCTGCTGGACGAGCCGGTCTCCGGCATGAATGCGTCCGAGACGCATACTTTCGTGCAACTGATCCGCGACATCAGGGATCGCGGCGTGACCATCCTGCTGGTCGAGCACGACATGCCGATGGTGATGAGCGTGTCCGATCGCATCGTGGTGCTGAACTACGGCCGCATCATCGCGGAGGGGCCGCCCGAGACCATTCGCAACGATCCGGCGGTGATCGAGGCCTATCTCGGCCAGGGCGCCAAGGAGGTCGCGAAACATGCTTGAGATCCGGGACATGGTCTGCGGCTACGGCCAGATCACCGCGCTGAAAGGCGTCACGCTGCGCGTCAAGGCCGGCCAGCTGGTGGCGCTGATCGGCGCCAACGGCGCCGGCAAGAGCACCACGCTGCGCGCGATTTCCGGGCTGGTGCCGCCGCGTTCCGGCAGCCTGTGGTTCGAGGGCGAGGACATCACCGGCGCCAGTCCGCAGCAGGTGCTGACAAAGGGTATCGCGCATTGCCCGGAAGGCCGCCGGGTCTTTCCGCATATGACGGTGGCGGAGAATCTCGACATGGGCGCCTATCTGCGTTCCGATACGTCGGAAATCGCCGTCGACCGCGACCGCATCTATGGCGAATTCCCGCGGCTCGCCGATCGCAAGAAGCAGGCGGCCGGGACCTTGTCCGGCGGCGAGCAGCAGATGCTGGCGATCGGCCGGGCGCTGATGTCGCGGCCGCGGCTGGTGATGTTCGACGAGCCGTCGCTGGGGCTGGCACCCAATATCGTCGAGCGCACCTTCGCCATCATCCAGGCGATCCGCGATGCCGGAACGACCGTGCTGCTGGTGGAGCAGAATGCCTATGCGGCGCTGGACATGTGCGACCATGCCTATCTGCTGGAAGCCGGCCGCGTGGTGCTGTCCGGCGCCGGCGCCGAACTGATCGAGAACGCCCATGTCCGACGGGCCTATCTTGGCGGATGACGATCCCGCCCGCTGGATGGCCGTGTGCCCTCGCGACCGCATGTCCGAGCGGGCCATCCTCTGCGTGACGGTCGCCGGCATTGACCTGCTGCTGATCCGGGACGGCGACCGGTTCCACGCCTGTGAGCGGGCGTGTCCGCACGAACAGGCCGATCTCGGCCTCGGCCGTGTGGCGGACGGCCGGCTGCATTGCCCCCGGCACCTCGCCTGGTTCAGCCTTGGCGACGGCGCGATTTCCCCGGGCTGGCCGAGCCGGCCGCTGCGGCTTTATCCAATCCGCGCCGATCAGGGCCAAATCTGGATCGATACCCGCGCGCTGCCGCCGCGTCGCTGAGGGGGGCCTGCCGCGCAATTGTCATCTGGACGACTTTTGAGAGCGAGTATAAATAAATCTGCAACTTTTTATAACAATAGCGGTTGCTCAGTTAGAAAACTGAGCTACACATGTAATTAAATTTCTAGCTGGCGAAGACCAGCGTTGCTTCGTTGTCGGTTTTTGGCCGGCCTCGCTTGTCCATGCGAATGACACAACGAAACCAAACAAGAGTTGGGGATGTGACGATCATCGACATTGAAAGGACAGCTCCTGTCTTTGATGCGCGGGGCTGGATGCAGTGGCCGGCGAACGAGGATTATTCGTTCCAGTTCATGCGGGTGCTTGGGGCGGCGCAGGAGGGCGGCAGCACGGTGTCGGAATGCCTGCTGGCGGCCAGCGCGATCGATCCTTCTTCGGAGGAAAGCTGGTATCTGCAGTGGAACAAGGCCGCCGATCTCAATAAAAAACGCGGCGATCTGGCCGCGGCCAGCGGACACCTCAAAACCGCGCTGAGCAACTGGCTGCGTGCGGCGAACTATTATCGGACCGCGCAGATCTTCATGGCGGCGTCCGACGCCCGGCAGGGCGTCGCC
Source organism: Tardiphaga sp. (assembly GCF_025356345.1). Classification (GTDB taxonomy): domain Bacteria; phylum Pseudomonadota; class Alphaproteobacteria; order Rhizobiales; family Xanthobacteraceae; genus Tardiphaga. Next base: position 1,073 of record NZ_JANXTC010000363.1, on the reverse strand, counting down.
CTCGAGCAGATGTTCGCCTGTTCGCAGCTCTATCTCAAACATGTGACGCCGGCCGGCGAGATCGTCAGCATCGCCTGGTCGGAGGATCGGACGTTGCAGGGCTATTTCCTGCCGGCGCCGCGCACCCGCCGCGCGCCGGTCGTGATCTGCGTCTGCGCGCCGGACCAGTACAAGGAGGAGCACCTCTACCGGCTGCCGCGCTACGCCCATGAGCGCGGCCTGTCGCTGCTGCTGATAGACATGCCCGGCCAGGGATATCGCCGCGGCGTCGATCGCGCGTTCGGGCGCTATGACATCGAAACCGCGATCAGCAACTGGATGGATTATCTGGCCGAGCGCGGTGACGTCGATCCGCGCAAGGTGGCGATTTTCGGCGACGGGCTGGGAGCGTCGTTTGCGACGCGCGGCGCGGCGTTCGACGACCGCTTCGCCGCCGCGGTCTGTGACGCCGGTATCTGGGATCTGCATGAACGCGCTTTTCTCGCCGCCCGGCTGGCGGGCGGCGCGGCGACCGATTTTGCCAAGGATATCGACAAGCTCTGCCGCGGCAGCATCGCCCGCAAGATCAAGTGCCCGATTCTGGTGGCGCTGGGGGAGCATGACTGGCTGGATGCCGGCCATGTCACACAGTGCTGCGACGCGCTGGCTTTGAGTGGGCAACAGATCGATCTGAAGATCTTCACGGCGTCGGAGACCGCGGCCTCGCACGCCCAGTTCGACAATCCGACGATCGGCAATGAATTCATCTTCGACTGGATCGCCGACCGCATCGGCCGCAAGCGATAGAGCGGGATCGTTTCAAGTTGGTTCGCAACTTCCTCCCCGTCATTGCGAGGAGCCCTTGCGACGAAGCAATCCAGCTCTCGTTGAGCTTTTGGCTCTGGATTGCCGCGTCGCTTCGCAAGGGGAAAGCCAATCGGCTTTCCCTGACCTCGGAAGAAAGGGCACTTGTCCCGGACGCGGCGCATGACGCCTCCCGCGGAGGCGCATGGCGCCGCGTCCGGGACAAGTGCCCTTTCTTCCGAGGTCAGGGAAAGCCGATTGGCTTTCCCCTTGCGAAGCGACGCGGCAAT
>NZ_JANXTC010000330.1:0-25152 GCF_025356345.1 Tardiphaga sp. | reverse complement strand
GCGGTCGATGCCCGGCGACGAAATCTCCAGCCGATAGGCCTTCTCGATCGGATCGGCGACGTCGAGCACCGGCGACAGCGCCTTTGAGATCGCTTCACAGTCGTCGATCTGCATCGATCCGTCGGGCCGTTCCGCCATGATCTGCACGGTGCAGCCGAATTCCCCTGAAATCTTGATCCTGACCAGCCGGTAGCCCATGCCCTGCAGCACCGGGCCGGCAATCGCCGACACCCGCGCCGCGGCGCCCGGTTCAATGACCAGGCGCGGCTCGGAGAGCAGTTCGAGATCCACTTTATCGGTGGTCGGATCGGTCATATCGGGTCAGGTCTGTGTGGCGGATGGGTATTGAAGTCGGGCTTCGGCCCGGCCAGGTGGCCCCTGACAAACCCAGCCAGGTCGCCGACCAGGGTCAGTTCAGGTAATAAAAAAGAGCGGGTCCCGAGGGGCCCACTCTCAAACGCGTTCGTATGAGAAACCATAAGTTACGGCGGATATAACGGTTTTTCGGCGGTCCGGCAAGGCCCGCGAGGCCGCCGGCAAAGATTTTTGGCCGCCCGGCCGCCTTACCGGATAACCCTTCCTTCACCAACCGTACTTAAGGTCAGCGGGCCTATCCGCCCGGCCCGGTTGAGTAAATTTTGATGGCAATGACGAATTCGCTGATTCCCGAGCTTGAGGAGATCGTCCGAAGCGGCGATCCGAAGCGCCGTGGCGACGCCGTTCGGAAGATTTCCGACCTGTTTCTGCGGGGGGCTTCGCAATTCCAGCCGGCCCACGTCGCGCTGTTCGATGGCATCCTGACCAGCCTGGTGCCCGAAACCGAAGTCGAATCCCGGACCGAACTGGCCGAACGGCTGTCGGCGCTGGGCAATGCGCCGCCGCAGCTGGTGGCGATGCTGGTGCGCGACGACGAGATCATGATCGCGGGGCCGTTGCTGCGGTATTCGCCGCAGGTCGACGAAGCGGTGCTGGTCGATGTCGCCCAGGTCAAGGGGCAGATGCATCTGCTGGCGATCGCACAGCGCTCGGTGGTGTCGGCCGGCGTGACCGACGTGATTGTCCGCCGCGGCGACCGCGAGGTGATCCGTCGCGTCGCCGGCAATTCCGGGGCGAGCTTTTCCAGCCTTGGCTATACCGGGCTGATCCGCCGCGCCACCGACGACGGCGTGCTCGCGGTCGCGGTCGGCCAGCGCGACGATCTGTCCGGTGCCCAGCTCAAGGAGCTGCTGTCGCAATCGGCCGAGACGGTGCGCCGCCGGCTGTTCGATTTCTCCCGGCCGGATCAGCGCGCCGCCATCAACCGTGCCTTGCTGGAAATCTCCGGCGCGCCGCAGCATCTGGCGCTGACGCGCGATTTCGCCGCCGCGCAGCGCTCCGTGGCGAAGCTGAGCCAGACCGACGGGTTAAATGAAGGCGCCCTGCTGCGCTTCGCCCGCGCGCATCAATATGAGGAGACGGCGGCGGCGCTGGCTGCGATGTCCGGCGTCCGGATCGCGACGATCGACCAGTTGCTGAAGGGGGACCGTGACGATCCGATGCTGGTGCTTGGACGGTCGATTGGCATTTCCTGGGCCACGGTACGTGCGTTGATGGCGCTGCGGCTAGGTCCCGACCGCGCGCCCGCCGCGGCGGACATCGAGGAGGCCCGGCAGAATTTCGAGCGGCTGGTGCCGGCCACGGCGCAGCGTGTACTGACCTTCTGGCAGACCCGCGATCCGAACGCGGCGGTGCCGGTGTAGGCGGGCTTCGCCGCGGGCGGGCGAGGCGAAGAAGCGCTACAGGGCTTCGCTGACTTTTCTTGATATCAGATACGCCGCCTTGCGGCCCTCGCGTTCGGCCTTCCGGCCGTAGCGCGTCATGGTGTAGTCCGGCCATGGCCGGCTCCAGTCGGCGGCGCGCTCCGCGGTCCAGGCAAAATCCGGCGACCGCGCCAGGTGCCAGAGCGTCCACGCCACATAATCCGGAATGTCGTGCACGAAGCGGAATTCGCCATCCGGCACGAGCACCCGCGCCATGGCGGCCAGGGTGGCGTCCTGCACGAAGCGTCGCTTCCAGTGTCGCCGTTTCGGCCAGGGGTCGGGGTGGATCAGGTCGATGCGCGTCAGCGATCGCGGCGGCGCCCAGGTCAGCAGTTCGGCGGCGTCGCCGGCATACAGCCGGACATTGCCGAGCCCATGGGCCTCGATCAGCGTCAGGATCTTGGCCATGCCGTTGAGATAGGGCTCGCAGCCGATGAAGCCGATATGCGGAAACGCCAGCGCCTCGGCGACCAGATGTTCGCCGCCGCCGAATCCGATCTCGACGCGGACGGCATCGACGGCGGGGTCGAACAGCGTGCGCAGATCGTCGGGCGCGGCACCCGCGATGTCGAGGGCAAGACGCGGCAGCAGCGTGCCGAACAGGTCGGCCTGATGCAGACGTAGTTTGTGGCCCTTGCGGCGGCCGAAGAACGAGCCGCGGTAGAACCCGTCGGGCTCGGAGACGCCATCCGTTTCGGCATGTTGCTGGTCGAGCGGAATCGCTGGCGCGAAATCCGCGTCGCGATCATCGGAATTGGAAATTGCTGTATTCATGACGCGTGTTGATACAGCCGAAACGGCGGCAACGCCACCGCGTGCGATGGCGCTACCGTCGATTGCCGTCGCGTCTAGCGTTGGTCGGGAGCCTCGCGCGCGGCGATCTGCTCGACCATGTCGACGATGCTGCGACGAAGTTTGGCATCGTTGATCCGTGTGAATGCGCGGGTCAGTGCGAGGCCTTCGGAGGTAGCAAGGAAATCGGAAACATAGGCGGGCGATGCGGCTTCAGCGAAGCCATCGGCGTGAAGAATGGCGCCTGGGCCACCCTCGAACAGAAATGAAACGGGTACTTGCAAAATTTCTGAAATTTGCTGTAGCCGGCTTGCGCCGACGCGGTTGGTTCCCTTCTCGTACTTCTGCACCTGCTGGAAAGTCAGACCTAGCGCTTCGCCAAGTTTCTCCTGACTCATACCCAGCATGATGCGCCGCATGCGCACGCGACTGCCGACATATTTGTCAACAGGATTGGGCGCTTTGGTCGACATCTCTAAATACTCCTGGATTACTCTAATGATATCGGATCGTTTGCCCCGATCCGATCGCTACTAACAATTGATATTAGCAACGCCAAAGGAGCGTAATCAATTCACTCAACCAGACTAATTTTCCTAGTGGTAATTTTGTATCGACTTGCTGTTGTTTTCTCATTCCCTGGGAAAACCAACTGATAAAGCTAGCTTAAAAAGTGATTAAATGGCGGCGAATTCACGGTGACGGCGCTGGGTTGTTCGCTACGCGAACGGCCGAGATTCCGGACTGGCGGCAATTGATTCAGATCGGCTTCGCCGAGCGCCGTCGCATCGCGAGGATCAGCGCGAAAGCGACGATGACCGCCGCGGGAACGTCGCCGACGCGTGCGTAAAAAGTGGGCGCGATCGCGGCGGGCAACCCGGCGTCGAGGACGCCTTCGGCGCCAAGCTCCAGCCGCGCCGTGATGCGGCCGACCGGATCGACGACCGCGGAGATGCCGGTGTTCGCCGCGCGAACCAGCGGCAGGCCTTGCTCGATGGCGCGAACGCGACTCTGCTGCAGGTGTTGATAGGGCCCGGTCGAGATGCCGAACCAGCCGTCATTGGTGAGATTGACGATCCAGCCCGGACGGTCGCCCGACGTGGTGATGTCGCCCGGGAAAATCGCCTCGTAGCAGATCAGCGGCAGCATCCGTGGTGTGTTGGGAATCTCCAGGGTACGGCGCCGGTCGCCCGGGATGAAGCCGCCGGTCTGCTTGGTGAGCTGCTGGAAGCCGAGCTTCTCCATCAGGTTCTGGAACGGCAGATACTCGCCGAACGGCACCAGATGCAGCTTGTCGTAGACCGACAGGATGGTGCCGTCATGGTCGATGACAAAGACCGAATTATAGGCCCGCGTGACCTTCGAGCCGGGCGGCAGATCGGGCGGCCGCACCGCGCCGGTGACCAGCACGGTGCCCTTGGGCAGCAGGTCAGCGATCTGCGCCATCGCGTCGGGCTCGCGCGACAGGAAGAACGGGAAGGCGGATTCCGGCCAGATCAGAATCGTCGCCGCGCCGACGCCGGTGGATTGCGGCCCGGTCGCGCGGTCCGACAGCGCGAGATATTTCTTCATCACGTCGGCCTTGGCGGCGTAGTTGAAGCGCACATCCTGCCGCAGGTTCGGCTGCATGATGCGCAGCTTCACCCCGGCGACCAGTTGTGTCGGCGAGCGCGCCAGCCGGATCATGCCGTAGCCGCCCATCGCCACCAGCAGCGCGATGGCCAGCGCCGCGGCGAGCCAGGGCCGCTGCGTGCGCGAGCGGCCGTCGATCAGCACCGCCGGCGCGGCGAAGATCGCCACCGTGACAAAGGTCAGGCCCCACAGCCCGACCAGCGCGGCGCTCTGCGCCAGCGCCAGCGGCTCGGTGAGGGCGTAGCCAAATGTATTCCAGGGAAAGCCGGTCAGCACATGGCCGCGCAGCCACTCGGCGATGGTGAGGCAGGCCGCGAGCGTCAGCACGCGCGAATAATCCTTGGTCCACATGAATCGCGCCAGCGCGAAGCCGGCCGCGGTGAACAGTGCGAGATAGGCCGGCAGGCCGGCGACCGCCGCGGGCAGCAGCCAGGCGAAGGTCTGCGCGTCGACCAGGAAGGCGTAGCCGATCCAGTACAGGCCGGGCACGAAGTAACCGAAGCCGAACCACCAGCCGGCCATCGCCGCGGCGGGAACGCCCCGCATCTTGCCGGCGGTGGCGCCGTCGATCAGCCACACCACGACGGGAAAGGTGATGAACAGCACCGGCCAGGCATTGAACGGCGCCATCGCCAGCGATGACACCGCGCCGGCGAGCAGCGCGATGCCGGCGCGCTTCCAGCCCCAGGCCAGGATGATGGGGAGGGCGATGTTGCGCAGTCCGTAAATCGTCACTGCGAATGGGTCCCGTCGCCGGACGCGGGCGGGTTGGTGTTGTCGTTGGCCTGCAGCGCGCCGGTCTCCGGGGCGACGTCGCGACGGCGCGCCTCACGCGCCTCGCGCGGGCGCGGCACCGGGCGCTCCTTGCGCGGCCCGATCCGCAGCCGCTTGACGCGGCGCGGATCGGCATCGAGCACTTCGATCTCGAAAATGCCGGGGCCGGAGATCACTTCGCCGCGCACCGGCAGCCGGCCGACATGGGTGACCAGGTAACCGCCGAGGGTTTCGACTTCCTCGCCGGCCTCGCCGGTAACGAATTGCTCGCCGATCATGGCGCGGACGTCTTCCAGGCTGGCGCGGGCATCGGCGATGAAGGAATCGCCCTGCTTGACGATCGAGGGCGGCTCGTCGCTATCATGCTCGTCGTCGATCTCGCCGACGATCTGCTCGACGATGTCCTCGATCGAGACGAGGCCGTCGGTGCCGCCATATTCGTCGACCACCAGCGCCAGATGAATCCGCGCGGCCTGCATCTGCGCCAGCAGGTCGATCGCGCGCATCGATGGCGGCACATACAGCAGCTTGCGGATGATGCCGGTTTCGAAGACGGTCTGGGTCAGGTCGATCGAGCGCAGATCCATCCCGGCCGGCAGCGCCTTTTTGCGCTTGGCGGCGCTGGGCACGACGGCGCGCGCCTTCTCGGTCATGAAGGCGAGCAGGTCGCGGATGTGGACGATGCCGACGGGATCGTCGAGGGTCTCGTTGTAGACCACCAGCCGCGAATGCGCGGCGCTCTCGAACAGGCTCATCAATTCGCCGAGCGGGATGTCCTGCTTCACCGCGACGATGTCGGCGCGATGCACCATGACGTCGGCGATGCGGCGCTCGTGCAGGCCGAGAATGTTGCGCAGCATGGTGCGCTCGATGGTGGAGAAGCCGGTCTCGTCCGGCTGCGAGGCGTCGAGCACCACCTGCAAATCGTCGCGCACCGAGCCGGGCTTCCAGCCGAACAGCGAACGGATCGCACGGGTCAGCCAGCTCTCGGCCGAGGGACGCATTACCTCGCCCTGGTGGATCACCGCCGGCAGGTTGGTGATGGTCTTGGTGTCGTCGTAGCTACTGTCGCTGTCGGGCATGTTAGATCACCCGATCCTGATCGGCATAGGGATCGGCGATGCCGAGCTGAGCGAGGATTTCGCGCTCCAGCGCTTCCATCGCCTCGGCCTCGCCATCCTTCTCATGGTCGTAGCCGACCAGATGCAGGAAACCGTGGATCGCGAGATGGCTGAGGTGGTTGGAAAAGCTCTTTTCCTCCTCGGCAGCCTCGCGGCGGGTGGTCTCGTAGGCGATGGCGATGTCGCCAAGCATGCGCGGCGCGTCGTCGGGCTCGTGTGCGCCCTCGGGCGGCTGCAGCGCCGGGAACGACAGCACGTTGGTGGCCTTGTCGATGCCGCGCCAGTTCTGGTTCAGGGTGCGGATGCCGGAATCGTCGGTCAGCATGATCGCCAGTTCGGCGTCGCCGGTATCGGCATCGACCATCGCGGCGGCGGCCTCGATGGCGCGAAAGATCACCGCCTCGGCGTCAGCCTCGGCATTCCAGCAATCGGCCACGATCAGGACTTCGGTGGCGGGCAGCGCATTCATGGTCATCGGTCGAAAACTTCTTTCGCGGGCGAGCCCGGGGGGCTCGCCGTCGGCGTGGGGTGTGTGCATCAGGATTTGGGGGTGGCCGGCTTTTGCGGCAATCCCTCATAGGCGGCGACGATCCGCGCCACCAATTCGTGGCGGATTACGTCTTCGGCGGAGAATTTGACCTGGGCAATGCCCTGCACGCCATCGAGCAGCCGCGCGGCTTCGGCCAGGCCCGAGGTCTGGCCGTTCGGCAGGTCGACCTGGGTAGGGTCGCCGGTGATGATCATGCGGCTGTTTTCGCCGAGCCGGGTCAGAAACATCTTCATCTGCATCGACGTGGTGTTCTGCGCCTCGTCGAGGATGATCGCGGCATTGGTCAGCGTGCGGCCGCGCATGAAGGCGAGTGGCGCGATCTCGATCTCGCCGGTCTGCAGCGCGCGCTCCACGATCCGCGAATCCATCAAATCGTACAGCGCGTCATAGATCGGGCGCAGATAGGGATCGACTTTCTCGCGCATGTCGCCGGGCAGGAAGCCGAGCCGTTCGCCGGCTTCCACCGCCGGACGCGACAGGATGTTGCGGTCGACTTCCTTGCGCTCGAACAGAGCGGCGGCCTGCGCCACCGCGAGCCAGGTCTTGCCGGTACCGGCGGGGCCGATGCCGAACACCAGCTCGCTGCTCTTCAGCGCGCGGATATAGGTGTCCTGCGCGGCGGTGCGGGCGCGCACCGGGCGCTTGCGCAGATTGATGGTCTCGAAGGTCGAGGTCTTGGCCGCCTTGGGGTCGAACGGAAATAGCGTGCCCTGCGCCAGCGTGGCGCGGATCACGCCCTCGACGTCGCCGGGCGCCAGATCCTGGCCCTGCACCGCCTGCGCATACAGCGTCTCGAGCACCCGGCGCGCGGCGTCGGTGGCCTCGCGGGTGCCGGTCAACGTGATGTGGTTGCCGCGGGAGTCGACGACGACATTGAGCCTTCGTTCGACCAGCGCCAGGTTCTGGCCGTAGGGGCCGACCAGGGCCGAGGCGGCGCGGTTGTCATCGAAATCGATGACGACCTGCGTCTCCGGCTGGGACTGGACTTCAAGTTTGCGGGCAGCGAGCGAAGGCGAATCCGATGCGCTTTTGGCCAAGTATTCAGGCTCCCGTGGTGTGAGAAGGAACGGACGGCAATGCGGCGATGGAAGGCGTCGAAAGTGAAGGCTTGGTGAGGTTGCCGAGCAGGCTGTAGCGCTCGAGGCTGGTCATGGTGACGGGCAGCACCTGGCCGATAATGGCGTCGGAGGCCATCACATGAGCCGGCTGCAGCCATGGGGTACGGCCAACGATCTGGCCGGGGTTTCGCGCCGCGCGTTCGAACAGCACGTCGACGGTTGAGCCAATCATGGCCGCGTTGAAGGCCGATTGCTGGTTGTCGATCAGTTGCTGAAGTCGCACCAAGCGCTCATCCATGACTGTCGCTGACACCGTCTCCCGCAGATCCGCCGCCGGCGTTCCCGGGCGCGGCGAATACTTGAACGAATAGGCGCTAGCGTAACCGATTTGTGTGACGAGCGCGAGTGTCGCGGCGAAATCCTGCTCGCTTTCGCCAGGGAAGCCGACGATGAAATCCGACGTAAAAGCAATGTCTTGGCGGGCGCCGCGAAAACGCTCGATGACTTCCAGATAATCTTTTGCGGTATGTTTCCGGTTCATCAGGCCGAGAATGCGGTCGGAACCCGACTGCACCGGCAGGTGCACATAGGGCATCACCGCCGGCACATCGCGATGCGCCTCGATCAGCGTGTCCTCGACATCGCGCGGATGGCTGGTGGAATAGCGCAGCCGGACGATGCCGGGAATTTCCGCCAGTCGCGTCAGCAGCGTGCCGAGCGCCCATGGCCGGCCGTCGGGGCCGTCGCCGTGATAGCCGTTGACGTTCTGGCCGATCAGCGTGATCTCGCGCACGCCATTGTCGGCGAGGCGTTTCACATCATCGATGATTTTTGCAACGGGACGCGAGACTTCGGAACCGCGCGTGTAGGGCACCACGCAAAAAGTGCAGAACTTGTCGCAGCCTTCCTGCACGGTGACGAAGGAGGAAATGCCGCGGGCGCGGATCGCGGCGGGTTTTGGCGGCGGCAGGAAGCCGAACTTGTCCAGAATCGGGAATTCGGTCTCCAGCGCCCGGCCGCCGGCCTTCGCCTGTGCCAGCAGTTGCGGCAGGTGATGGTAGCTCTGCGGCCCGACCACGACGTCGACCACCGGCGCGCGGCGGATGATCTCGTTGCCCTCGGCCTGCGCCACGCAGCCGGCGACCACGATGTTCATCTGGCGTCCGGTGAGGGCGGCGGCGTCCTTGGCGACGCGCAGCCGGCCGAGCTCGGAATAGACTTTTTCCGAAGCCTTTTCGCGGATGTGGCAGGTGTTGAGGATGACGAGGTCGGCGTCATCGACGCGGGAGGTCTCGACGAACCCCTCGGGAGCCAACGTGTCGACCATGCGCTGGGCATCGTAGACGTTCATCTGGCAGCCGTAGGACTTGATATGCAGCTTGCGCGGCTCGGTCATGGAACCTGAATGTCGGTAAAAGGCGCGTGCTGCGCAGGGATCAGTTATAGACTCACACCCGAAAAATCCAGCATCTCAACGAACAACAAGCGATCTCAAGCAGTTAGGTGGAGAGAAGCGGGCTTCGGACGGCGCCTTGCGTGACCAGTCCCGGCAATTGCCGCATGTCGTTGAAGGTCAGGGTCGCGCCGGCGGCCCGCAGCTCGGCAGCGCTGGCGGGATGGCAATGCGCGCCGCCGTGAAAGCCGAACACCGTCATGCCGGCGGCCGCGGCGCCGGTGACGCCGGGAACGCTGTCCTCGATCACCACGCAACGCGCCGGCGGCACGCCCATTTCGGCCGCGGCAAACAGGAACAGGTCCGGCGCCGGCTTGCCATTCGTGACCTGGCTGGCGGAAAACAGATGCGGCCCGAAGCCTTCGATCAGGCCGGTGGTGGCGAGGCTGCTGCGAATCCGCGTCGGCGTGCCGGACGATGCCACGCAGACGCGTTGCGCGATGCGCGCCAGCGCGTCGGCGATATGCGGCACGGGCTGCAATTGCGCGTCGAACACGTGGTCGATGGTCGCTTTCAATGCCGCAGTATATTCGTCGGGCAGCGCCCGGCCCATCTCGGTCTCGATCTCGGCTCGCGCCTCGCGCGACGAACGGCCGAGGAAACGCTGGTGGACCTGTTCGGCCGATATTTCATAGCCGTGCGCGGTCAGCACCTCGGCATGGACGACGCAGGCCAGTGCCTCGCTGTCGACCAGCACGCCGTCGCAATCGAAGATGACGAGATCGAAGGCCGTCATCGTGGGTGACTCGCCGAGCCATCAGCCATCATTGCGAGGAGCGAAGCGACGCGGCAATCCAGACGGTCAAAAGGAAGAACTGGATTGCTTCGTCGCAAGGGTTCCTCGTAATGACGAGGAGAGATAGAGCCTGTCTCGTACATCACGGTCAGGTCGCTTTGTCGTCGTCGAGCGGCACGCAATACAGCTCCAGCCGGTGATCGACGAGCTTATAGCCGAGCCGTGCGGCGACTTCGGCCTGCAGCTTCTCGATTTCCTCGGAGGTAAATTCGATCACGGTGCCGTCGCGCAAATTGATCAGATGATCATGGTGGCTGTCGCGCATCTGCTCGTAACGGGCGCGGCCCTCGCGAAAATCGTGCCGCTCGATGATGCCGGCGTCCTCGAACAGTTTGACCGTGCGGTACACCGTCGAAATCGAGATCTTGTCGTCGACGGCGATGCAGCGGCGGTACAGCTCCTCGACGTCGGGATGGTCCAGCGCGTCGGCCAGCACACGGGCGATGACGCGGCGCTGCTCGGTCATGCGCATGCCGGTCGCGGCGCAGCGCGCCTCGATTCCGGTGTCCTTGAGCGCAGGCGTTGATTTGAAGGCAGTCATCGTTAGGTATCCGTTCGCGAGCCTCCTTTTGCCACCGCGGGACGGTCAGGACAAGTCGCGCCGCATCACCAGCGCATTCAATTCGACGCCATCGGCCTCCTTGTAATAGCGCTCGCGACGCCCGGCGACGGCAAATCCGGCGCGGTCGTACAATCGTCGCGCCGGCGCGTTGTTTTCTTCCACTTCGAGAAACACGGTGCGAACGCCGCGGCCGGCGAGGTGGCCGAGATGGGTCAGAAACAGCTCGCGCGACAGGCCGCGTCCGCGCTGGCCGGGCGCCACCGCGATCGACAGGATTTCGGCCTCGTCGGCGGCGATCCGCGATACCGCGAAGCCGATGATGGCGCGACGCAGCCGCAGCCGGTGCACCAGCGTGTTGTTTTCGCGCAGCATCTGCTCGAACTCGGCTTCGCCCCAGCCGCGGTGAAACGACGCGGCGTGCAACTGGGCCAGTCGCCATGCGTCACGCGGCGTGGCCGGCTCGACCACCGCGGTGCCGCGGCCGAACAGGCGCGAGAGCCAGCCGATCATGAGATCGGCTGCGCCGCATGCGGCAGCGCGTTGTTCCGCGGTTTGGCGTCGGGCGCGCGCAAATAATACGGCCGCGCCAGCGCGACCGCCGGATCGACCGCGGCGCCAAGCCACGCCACCCAGGAAATCTCCGGGGCCGGCTGCGGATCGATCAGCCGCGGTGGCGCGGCGTCGGCGGGCCATCGCGCGGCCAGAATCCCGGCGGCGTTGCCCACCAGACGCGGCGCGCCGAACCGGGCGGCGTCGAGCGCCTCGTCGATCGCGATGACCCGCGGTGGCACCAGCGACGTGCCGTCGCCGCTGACGACCTGGAAATAGATATGGTCGTGACGGGCATCGACGGCGGAGATGATCGGGTGGTCGCCATTCTCGCTGACCAGCGGCGCCGCGTAGGCGGCCAGCGTGGTGACGCCGACGACCGGCCGGTCGGCGGCAAGGCCGATGCCGCGCGCCGCGGACAGCCCGACGCGCAGGCCGGTGAAGCTGCCGGGACCGGTGGTCACGGCGATCCGATCGAGCGCCGCGAAGCCGATGCCGGACGATTCCATGATTCGTGCCAGCAGCGGCATCAGCGCCTCGGCATGGCCGCGCTTCATGGGCTGTGACTCATGCGCGATGAGTTGGCTGCTGCGGGTGTCGAGCACGCCGGCGGCGCAGGCGTCGAGGGCGGTATCAATGGCAAGGATGAACATGATGGAGCCTACCACAGTCGAGCAAAAGTCGGCTAGCAGGCTCGGTCGATGACCGTCGGAAATACGACATATGTTTCCGCGCGCTTCCGTATTTTATATGTACAGAATTTTAATCAATATTTTTTACCTATAGGTAATTATGAACGCGGTCTCCGAAACGATCCGCGTCTGATTTTAAATCGCAGCCTCGCCGAATTTAAGTTGCTAGTCCGACTAACAGATCAAGAAGAGATATTTCAATGACGGGATGGTGGAGCAGTTTGGCGGCGCGTGATGCGCTGGCCCAGGCCATGGCAATCAACAAATCGCAAGCCGTCATCGAGTTCAATATGGACGGCACCATCCTCACCGCCAACGATAAGTTTCTCAAGGCGATGGGCTACACGCTGGCGGAGATCCAGGGCAAGCATCACAGTATGTTCGTGCGCGCGGGCACGCGCGACAGCGCGCCCTATCGCAATTTGTGGGCGTCGCTGAACCGCGGCGAGTACACGTCGGGCGAATTCAAGCGGGTCGGCAAGAACGGCCGGGAGGTCTGGATCCAGGGCTCCTACAATCCGATCCTTGATGCCAGCGGCAAGCCGCTCAAGGTCATCAAATTCGTCAGCGATGTCACCGCGCAGAAGCGGCGCAGCCTGGAAGACGCCGGCAAGATCGAGGCGATCGGTCGCTCGCAGGCCGTCATCGAGTTCAATCTCGACGGCACGATCATCACCGCCAACCAGAAGTTCCTCGACACGATGGGCTACACGCTGGCGGAGATCCAGGGCAAACATCACAGCCTGTTCCTCGAGCCTTCGACGCGCGACAGCACCGCCTATCAGGCGTTCTGGGCAAGTCTCGGTCGTGGCGAATACCAGTCCGGCGAATACAAGCGCAGCGGCAAGGGCGGCAAGCCGGTCTGGATTCTCGCCACCTACAATCCGATCCTCGACGACGAAGGCAAGCCGCTCAAGGTGGTGAAATTCGCCACCGACGTCACCGAGCAGAAACTTCGCAATGCCAATTATTCAGGCCAGCTCGATGCCATCGGCAAGTCGCTGGCGGTGATCGAGTTCGGCATGGATGGCAAGGTACTCACCGCCAACCCGAATTTCCTCGCCGTGATCGGCTATTCGCTGCCGGAAATCCAGGGCAAGCAGCACAGTATGTTCGTGCTGCCGAATGAGCGCGACGGCGCCGACTATCGCGAATTCTGGGCCGCGCTCAATCGCGGTGAATATCAGGCGCGGGAATTTCAGCGCGTCGGCAAGGGCGGCAAGCAGGTCTGGATCCAGGCCTCCTATAATCCGATTCTCGATCTCAACGGCAAGCCATTCAAGGTGGTGAAATACGCCACCGACATCACCGCGCAGGTGGTGACGCGGATGCAGAACGAGCGCGTGCGGGCGATGATGGGGAGCGTCTCTGCCGGCGCCGAGCAGTTGAACTCCTCGGTGCGGGAAATTTCCGATGCGATGATCAAATCCAAGGACACGGCGCTGTCGGCGGTGGGCAAGGTCGAACTGGCCGACAGCCAGGCGCAACGGCTCAGTCTCGCGGCGCAGGCGATGAGCGGCATCGTCGAACTGATCGGCAACATCACCGGTCAGATCAACCTGCTGGCGCTCAATGCGACGATCGAATCGGCGCGCGCGGGAGAGGCCGGTCGCGGTTTCGCGGTGGTGGCGTCGGAGGTGAAGAATCTCGCCAACCAGGCCAAGCAGGCGACCGACAAGATCGCCAGCGAGATCGGCAGCCTCAACGGTATTTCCAGTGACGTGCTGAACGCGCTGCGGGCCATCAAGCAGGAAATGCAGAGCGTCAGCGAATACGTCACCGCGACCGCCGAGGCGGTCGAGGAGCAGAGCAAGGTGACCGGTGAAATGTCGTCCAGCATGCGGCGCGCGGCCGCCGAAGCGGCCGGCATGGCGGCGGCGTAAGCGCGGCCCATGCCCGGACAACGAGTCCGGCAGACATGCCAGGATTGTTCCCCGGACGCTGCGCAGCGCGCTGCTCTTGAAGCGTGGTGCGCTGCTGATCCGGGGTCCCGGTCAGGCGATAAAACCGGGATCCCGGCTCTGCGCAGCGGCGCAAGGGCGCCGCGGCGCGTCCGGGAAACGCAACTGCGCGTCCGTCGGTCTTACATCGGGCGGACTTCGACCACTTCCGGCACGAAATGCTTCAGCAGGTTCTGGATGCCGTGCTGCAGCGTCGCGGTCGAGGACGGGCAGCCGGCGCAGGAGCCCTTCATGTTGAGGTAGACAATGCCTTCCTTGAAGCCGCGGAAGGTAATGTCGCCGCCATCGGCGGCCACCGCCGGGCGAACCCGGGTCTCGATCAGGTCCTTGATGATGTCGACCGTCTCGGCGTCGCCGGCCTCGAAGAACTCTTCCTCGTCGTCGGAGATCACGTCACCCTTGACGCTGCCATCGGCCATTAGCGGCGCGCCGGACATGTAGTGTTCCATGATGGCGCCGAGGATCGCCGGCTTCATGTGCTGCCAGTCGCTGTCGTCCTTGGTCACGGTGACGAAGTCGGAACCGTAGAACACGCTGGTGACGCCGGGCACGCCGAACAGCTTTTCGGCTAGTGGCGACTTCACGGCGGCGTCGCGCGAGGTGAATTCCATGGTGCCGGAATCGAGCACGTCACGCCCGGGAATGAATTTCAGGGTAGCGGGATTGGGGGTGGCTTCGGTCTGGATGAACATCGGTCTCTCCTGCGTCGCCGGTTCAAGGCCGGCGCGTGAGTGATCCCTAGCAGATGGCGATGCAAAACGCACGATCAAGGCGAGTCGTCTGTCGATCCGGGGCGAGAGCACGAAAGTGCGAGCGAACCCGGAACCCCGGCATGTTCATCGTCCCAATTCGGGATTCCCCGCCACTCCAATCGGAGTGGCTGAGGTCCGCGCCCCGGAATGACAGCGATGGTCTATGACAGCGCGTCGATCTCCAGATCGGTCAGGCCGCCGGGCACGATGGTGACCGGGATCGGGAACGATCCGACCAGCTTGGCCATCATCGCGATGATCGGGCCGGGGCCTTCGGCGCCGGCGGAGGCCGCCAGCACCAGCATCGCGATGTCGACGTCCTTGTCGATCACGTCGAGGATCTGTTCGGTGGGGTCGCCCTCGCGGATCACGCGCTCGGGAGTGATGGCGGCGAGGCCGTTGGCGCGGCCGGCGGCGCGGTCGAGCGCCGCATTGGCGCCTTCCTCGGCCTCGGCGCGCATGATGTCGGCGACGCCGAGCCATTGCTGGTTGCGGTCCTCGGTCTCGATCACGCGCAGCATCACCACGCCGCCGCCGACCCGGATCGCCCAGCGGCTGGCGTAATACACCGCGCGGTCCCACTCCTCGCTGTCATCGACCAGGACGAGGCATTTCGGCTTGTGGCCGGTTTCGTAACTTCGTCGCTGGGTGCTCATGCAGTTCCCGGGGTCGGCGGATGCGTCATGCTGCCACGCCGCGGCCGCATCCGACAAGCGCGACGCACCGCCCAATTGCGCTGGGCCGATTGTGGCAAAGCGATGGAGCTGCCGGTAAAATTAGCGCTTGCGCACCATGCCGACGATGTCCTTTACCGCGTTGATGGTCTCGGTGGCGATGGCGTGGGCGCGCTCGCCGCCGTCGATCAGCACCGAATCCACGTAAGCCGGATCGGCGGTCAGCCGCTTCATCTCGGCGGCGATCGGCGCCAGTTTTTCCACCGCGAGATCGGCCAGGCTGGTCTTGAAGCCAGAGAACTGCGCGCCGCCGAATTCGCGGAGCACGTCGGCCTTCGGCCGGTCCGACAGCGCAGCATAGATGCCGACCAGATTGTCGGCCTCGGGGCGCGGCTTGAGGCCTTCTTCTTCCGAGGGCAACGGCTCCGGATCGGTCTTGGCGCGGCGAATCTTCTGCGCGATGGTGTCGGCGTCGTCGGTGAGGTTGATGCGTGAATTGTCCGACGCGTCCGACTTCGACATCTTCTTGGTGCCGTCGCGCAGGCTCATCACCCGAGTCGCAGGTCCCGTGGTCACCGGCTCCGGCATCGGGAAATAGTTGCCGTCATGGCCCTGCGCCGCGATCGACGCCGAGAAGTCGTTGTTGAACTTTTGCGCGATGTCGCGGCACAGTTCGAGATGCTGCTTCTGGTCCTCGCCGACCGGCACATGGGTGGCGCGGTACAGCAGGATATCCGCCGCCATCAGCACCGGATAGTCGTACAGACCGACCGACGCGTTCTCGCGGTCCTTGCCGGCCTTTTCCTTGAACTGGGTCATGCGGTTCAACCAGCCGAGCCGGGCGACGCAATTGAAGATCCAGGCCAGTTCGGCGTGGCCGGAAACCTGGCTCTGGTTGAAGATGATCTGCGTCTTCGGATCGATGCCGGAGGCAATAAAGGCCGCGGTGACTTCGCGGGTGTTGCGGCGGAGTTCGTCGGGGCCGCCCCAGACGGTGACGGGAACGGTGATGGCGTGCATGTCGACGACGCAATAAAGACAATTATGCGTCTGCTGCAGTTTGACGAAGTTGACGATGGCGCCAAGGTAGTTGCCGAGGTGCAGATTGCCGGTCGGCTGGACGCCTGAAAAAACCCGTTCGGTAATGGCCATTATTCTGTTCCCACATGCGCGCCGATGTGGACTCGGCGCCAGCCGCGTCCCTTGCCATGCGGGGGCTAGGCGCGCAAGTCGCCGGCGCGGGACCGCCTGACCGCCCGGATCGCATCGGCCGGGGTGACGACGCCCGACAGCGCCAGCAGCGCCGCGTAAATGAGCGCCGCGCCGGCGATCATCACGCCGAGCCAGGCGGCCTGCGCCAGAGCATGCGCCGGCGCCGCCCAGGGCAGCAGGACATGCGCCTTCAGCCAGAGCAGCGAGCCCATCGCCAGCGCCGCCGCCACGATGCGCGGCAGCCGACGGCGTGCGTCGTGGTCGAGCGAAAAACCGAAGATCGCGATGTTGCGCACGACCAGTATTAACGCGCCGATCCAGGCCGCGAGCGCGATCGAAGCGGCGATGCCGGAGGCGCCGAAGCGGCCGAGCGCCAGCGCCGCGGCGATCGCCACCGCGAGTCCCGCCAGCGTCGCCCATAGCGGCGTCAGCGTGTCGTCGCGGGCGAAAAACGCCGGCGACAGCGCTTTCACCAGCACATGGGCCGGCAAGCCAAGCGCCAGCCAGGCCAGCGCCTGCGCGGTGGCAACGGTGTCGGCAGCGGTGAAGGCGCCGTGTTCGAACAGCAAGCGCACGATCGGATGGCTGAGGATGATCAGCCCGAGCGTGGCGGGCAGCGCGAGGCCGATGGCGAGTTCGAGCCCGCGTGATTCCGCCTGCACGATGGCGGCGCGATCATCGGCGCGTACCGCGCGGGTCAGTTCCGGCACCAGCACGGTGCCCATCGCGGTACCGACAATGCCGAGCGGCAATTCGATCAGGCGGTTGGCGAAGTACAGCCACGACACGACCGACGGCGAAGTGGAGGCGATGATGGCGCCGGCCACGATCAGCAGCTGCGGCCCGGAACTGGCGATCATGCCGGGAATCGCCTTGCGGAAGAAGCGGCGCATCTCCGCGTCGAACGACATGCGCAGCGGCGTGGCAAAATTCTCGCCGTCGCGGCGAAGCACCAGGATCAGTAATTGTAACAATCCGGCTACGCCGACGGTGGCGGCCAGCGCCAGCGCGGCGGTCGCGGCGTCTCGCGGCTGCCACAGCAGCGCGATCATCACGCCGATCAGCGCGAGGTTGAACAGCAGTGGCGAGAAGGCGGTCAGCGCAAAACGCTGTTGCGCATTGAGCAGCCCCATCATCACCGTGACCGGGCCCGCAAAGGCGAGATAGGGCAGCATCAGCCGCGCGTCGTCGACCGCGAGGTCGAGCGTCGCCCGGCCGACAAAACCCGGCGCCAGCAGCGCGATCAGCACCGGCATCGCGAAGCCGATCAGCAGCGTGACCACGATCAGCGCGCCGCTGACGGTGCCGAGCACGCGACCGGCGAAGGCCGAGGCGGCCGCCGGGCCTTGCCCGGTGCGGACCCTGAGCCAGGCCGGGATCAGCGCGGCGTTCAGGGCGCCTTCGGTGAGCAGCCGCCGGATCACATTGACCAGCTGGAACGCGACCAGGAACGCATCGGCGACCGGACCGGCGCCGAGCAGCGCCGCCACCATGGCATCGCGGGCGAAACCGAGCAGTCTTGATGCCAGCGTGCCGGATGCGACAGTAAGGAGAGGGCGGATCATCGGATACTCGAGTACGGTGTCATTCCGGGTTCGCGCGCGGCTGGCGTCGCCCGCGCCCCGGAATGACGATTGCTTGGGCAGGTCTGATCATGATAGGCCGCGACACCTCATGGTGCCGGCCCATCGTCGAGACTGGACCGGAATTCCCGCCCCACCGCAATTGCCGCAACCGGATATTCTTGATGACCTCAACCAAATACGACGTGCTCGGAATCGGCAACGCCATTTTCGACGTGCTGGTGCAGGCCGACGACACGTTTCTCGCCACCCATGAGATGAGCAAGGGCGGCATGGCGCTGATCGACGAGGCGCGCGCGCTGGCGATCTATCAGGCGATGGGACCGGCGACGGAAATGTCCGGCGGTTCGGCCGCCAACACCATTGTCGGCCTCGCAGGCTTCGGCGCCCGCGCCGCCTATATCGGCAAGGTCAAGAACGACAAGATCGGCGAGTTCTACACCCACGATATCCGCGCCGCCGGCGTTGCCTTCGACACGGTGCCCGCGGCGAGCGGCCCGGCCACCGGCTGCTCCTACATCCTGGTGACGCCGGATGGCGAGCGCACCATGAACACCTATCTCGGCGCCGCGCAGGATCTGACACCGGCCGACATCGACGCCGACGCGGTGGCGGCCTCCGCCATCGTCTATCTGGAGGGGTATCTGTGGGATCCCGCCAGCGCCAAGGAGGCTTTCGTGAAGGCCTCGACGATCGCGCATGGCGCCGGCCGCCAGGTGGCGCTGACGCTGTCGGATGCTTTTTGCGTCGGTCGTTATCGCAGCGAGTTTCTCGAACTGATGCGCTCGGGCACCGTCGACCTGATCTTCGCCAATGAGGCCGAACTGACCTCGCTGTATGAGACCGATTACGACGCCGCGCTGACGGCGCTGCGTCATGACGTCAAGCTCGGCGTCGTGACCCGCTCCGAAAAGGGCTGCGTCGTGGCGTCGAAGGATAATGTGGTCGCGGTGCCGGCGTTCCCGATCGACAGGCTGGTCGACACCACCGGCGCCGGTGATCTGTTCGCCGCCGGCTTCCTGTTCGGGCTGGTGCGATCCGCCGATCACACCGCTTGCGGCAAGCTCGGTGCGCTGGCCGCCGCCGAAATCATCCAGCACATCGGCGCGCGTCCGCAGGCGTCGCTGAAGGATCTGGCGAAACAGCACGGATTGCCGGTGTAAGCATTTGTGTCCCGGACGCGCCGCGGCATTCTTCATGCCGCTGCGCAGAGCCGGGATCCCGGTCGCTGCGAAAACCGGGACCCCGGCTCGCGAAGCGATACTTCGTATCGCATCGCGTCCGGGGAACACGACGCGCCACTTGTCGGCGGAGCGCCTCACGCCGCCCGCGATGACTCATCCAGCGCCGCATAGACCCCGCGTTCGAATGCCGAAAACACCTCGATACAGGCCGGATCGACGAACGGCAGCACCTGCATCAGGATCACGCCGGTGATGTCGCGCGCCGGATCGATCCAGTAATAGGTGTTGGCGAGCCCGGCCCAGGCCAGGCTGCCGGCGCCGCGGCCCTCCGGGCTGCGCTCGGTATTGATCATGAAGCTGAGGCCGTATTTTTTCTCCATGCCCGGATAGAGGTCGACATCGTTGCTGGCGGTGGCAATGGCCGAGGTCATCTTGGTCATCGACAATTCCCCGATGTGGTTCTGTCCCATCGTCGCGACGGTTTCGGGTCGCAGCACCTGATGGCCGTTGCCGCTGCCCTTGTTCAGGATCATCTGGGTGAACCTGATATAATCCGGAGCAGTGCCGTACAGCCCGCCGCCGCCGGCGTGGAATTCCGGGTCCTGTCCGATCTCGAAAGCGATCGGGGTGAGCGTGCCATCGGTGCCGCGGCTGTGCATGCCGACCAGCCGTTGCCGCTGCGACGGGCCGATCCGGAACGCGGTATCCACCATGCCGAGCGGCGCCAGAATATGATCGCGCATATAGGTGTCGAGCCGGATACCGCTGGCTTCTTCCACTGCCCTGCCGGCGAAATCGAGATTGGTGCCATATTCCCAGCGGGTGCCGGGATCGCTCATGACCGGTACTTGCAGCGCCGCCTTGAGCCCGGTGCGGAAACCCGGCGTGCCGGTGGTCCGCAGATAGCGCACCATGTCGCCATTCCACATGTCGTAACAGAAGCCGGCGGTGTGACTGAGCAGGTGGCGCAGCGTGATCGGATTGCGCGCCGGCCGCAGCTTCGGGGTGCCGTCGGCGGCAAAGCCTTCCAGCACCTGGATCGCGGCGAGGTCGGGCAGCACCGCGCCGATCGGCCCGTCGAGCGTGAGCTTGCCTTGCTCGACCAGCTGCATCGCGGCGGCGGCGGTGATCGCCTTGGTCATCGACGCCAGCCAGAATACGCTGTCGGTGGTCATCGCATCGGGCTTCGACAAATCGCGGCGACCGAACGCGCTCTGGTAGATCACCTCGGTTCCGGTCGCGACCATGGCGACCGCGCCGGGCACCGCGCCGCTGTCGCAGGCCTGTCGCAGCTTCGGTTCGATCTGGTTTCGCATCGCGGGCTCCGTCTCATGGGGGTCGATGCCGGATGTTCCGCCGCGCAGCCGGCGCCGGCAAGCGGGATCATCAACAGGTCCTGATCGCTTGAACCTGACGGGCCGTATTTCCGACCTATTGCGGTGGCATCGCCCGTGGCCCCGGCGAGATTGGAAACGCGGCTGTTGCGAAACGGCTCGCTCACACCTCGAACTTAACCATGCGCAAATCGCCTCGCACCTGCGGCAAACGGGCGGAACGATTCCTGCGTGGGGGTGTTCAAAACTCGTCGGCATTCGGGCCTGCGGGCGACGCTGTTACTGATGAAAATATGCAGCCATGGGTTGCGGAGACGGACGATGATCGCGAACTGGACCGAATGGAAGCACTATCCCCGCGCGTCCCGCGGCGAGACGATCGAAGCGCCGATCGGACCCGGAATATTTGAAGTCCGCCACGCCATGACCGGCGCGCTGTTCGCTTTCGCGGCCGCCGACAATCTGGCGCAGGCGCTGGCGAAAATTTCGGCACCGCCGAAATCCTTTATCTCGTGGTTTGGCCGGCGCGACAGCGCGATGCTGCCGGAGCTGGAATACCGTACCTTCGCGACCACCACCCGCGCCAATGCCCGGATCGCGGCGGCGCGGATGATCGACCGGCGCGAGACCTATCTGCGCGGCGCGGCGTAACGCCGCCCGGCGATAGCTGCCATACGCTGCGCGGCCGCGCATTCCGGCCTATACTCCTCTACAAGGTGGCGATCTTAATTCGCGACCCTTGCCGAGGAAAACGCCCATGACCCCGACCGCCGCCGCTGCGCGTCAAGCTTCCGCCCCCTCCCTGCGCGACCGCCTGAAGGATCCCTCGCTGTTGCGCGAGCAGGCTTATATCGACGGCGCCTGGACCGGAACGGGCGCCACCCCGGTGACCAATCCCGTCAACGAGGTCGAGCTCGGCCGGGTGCCGAACATGGGTACCAGGGAAGCCACGCTGGCGGTGGAAGCCGCCCAGCGTGCATTTCCGCTGTGGGCCAAATTCACCGCCAAGCAGCGCTCCAACATCCTGCGCAAATGGTTCGAACTGATTATCGCCAACCGCGAGGATCTGGCGCTGATCCTGACCACCGAACAGGGCAAGCCGCTGGCCGAGGCGCTCGGCGAAGTCGATATCGGCGCGGCCTATATCGAATTCTTCGCCGAGGAAGCCCGCCGGGTCTATGGCGAGACGATCCCGACGCAGCGCGCGGATGCGCGGCTGCTGGCGATCAAGCAGCCGATCGGCGTCTGCGGCGCGATCACGCCGTGGAATTTCCCGAATTCGATGATCACGCGAAAAGTCTCGCCGGCGCTGGCTGCTGGTTGCACCGTGGTGATCAAGCCGGCCAACGAGACGCCGTTCTCGGCGCTGGCGCTGGCCGAACTGGCCGAGCGCGCCGGCGTGCCGAAGGGGGTGCTCAACATCGTCACCGGCGATGCCTCCGAGATCGGCCTGGTGCTGTGCGAACATCCGGCGGTGCGCTTCGTCGGCTTCACCGGCTCCACCGCGGTCGGCAAGATTCTCTACAAACAGGCCGCGGTCGGCGTGAAACGGCTCGGGCTGGAGCTTGGCGGCAATGCGCCGTTCATCGTGTTCGACGATGCCGATATCGATGCCGCTGTCGACGGCGCGATGGTGTCGAAA
Organism: Tardiphaga sp.; assembly: GCF_025356345.1. Taxonomy (GTDB): domain Bacteria; phylum Pseudomonadota; class Alphaproteobacteria; order Rhizobiales; family Xanthobacteraceae; genus Tardiphaga. The sequence goes on along the minus strand of NZ_JANXTC010000330.1, from coordinate 3,032 downwards.
TATCGCAACATGGGCCAGACCTGCGTCTGCGCCAACCGGCTCTACGCCCAGGACGGCATCTATGATGCGTTCGTCGAAAAACTGGCGAAGAAGGTCGCGGCGCTGAAGATCGGCGACGGTACCGAGGCTGGCATCACCCAGGGGCCGCTCATCAATCTCAAGGCGGTCGAGAAGGTCGAGCGCCACATCGCGGATGCGGTGAAGGGTGGCGCCACCATCGTCACCGGCGGCAAGCGCCATGCGCTCGGTGGCACCTTCTTCGAGCCTACGGTACTGGCGAATGTTAAGCCGGATGCGCTGGTCTCGCAGGAAGAAACTTTTGGTCCGCTGGCGCCGGTGTTCCGCTTCAAGGACGAGGCTGACGTCATCGCGCTGTGCAACGCCTCGCCGTTCGGGCTGGCGTCGTACTTCTATTCGCGCGATCTCGGTCGCGTCTGGCGCGTCGCCGAAGCTCTGGAATCCGGCATGGTCGGCGTCAACACCGGGCTGATCACCACCGAGGTCGCCCCGTTCGGCGGCGTCAAGGAATCCGGCCTTGGCCGCGAAGGCTCGCATCATGGCATCGAGGAATATGTCGAGATCAAATACATCATGATGTCGGGGATCTGATCGAGGCAGTCTCTTGCTTGCTTCCCTCTCCCTTGCGGGAGCGGGAAGCAGACGCTACCTCCGCAGCACCGCGATGGTCCGGCTGGCGAAGGCGAGGCGTTCCGCCATCACGGTGATGAAATAGGTCAGCAGCTTCTGGCTCAGTACCGGATGATGGGCCTTGATATCGTCGAAGGCCGCGACGCGCAGCTGATAGAGGACGCTGGCAACCTCGGCCTGGATGGTGGCGCTGCGCGGCGCCTGCGCTACCAACCCCATCTCGCCCACCGTCGTATAGCGACCAAGGCTGCGCACCCTTGTCAGCCGGCCGTCGCCGGCCGGGACCATGATGCCGAGTCGGCCATCCAGAATAAAGTGCATGGAATCCGCGGCGTCGCCGGCCCGGACCACGATGTCACCGGCCGCCACCTCGACGCGCTCGCAGCGGCGCACCAACTGCTCGGCGTCTTCCGAGGTGCGCAGCATCTTGATGAACCATTCGCGCAGCCCGTCTTCCTCCTGCTCAAGTCCGCGATGCCGGGCGATCACCTCATTCTCGCACCATTCCAGTGCGTGATCGAGTTCGCCGATGATGCTGACCTGGTCATCGATGAACAGGCCGGTGCGCAGGTTACGCTCGGCCGCCGGCCGCAGGTTGACCAGCACGATACGCAGGCCGCGCTGCAGCGCGATGCGCTTGATCTGCATGAAACTGTGCGCGGCCGAAGAATCGATGCCGGTGACCTGATTAAAATCGAATACCAGATAGCGGCACGCGGGGTGGCGCACCAGCAGCGCCTTGACGTGCTGGTACAGTCGGTTGGCCGAGCCAAAAAACAGATAGCTCTGCAGATTGAGACCCTGGATTTCGCTGCCATGGGCGTTGAGCGCGCGCTGGTCTTCGAGCGAACGGTCCAGCGAACTGCGATATTCCGAGCCGTCGAAGCCGAACTTGATCGAGCTGACCTTTGATACGCTGAGCGCAAAGGTGGCGCAGCCGATGATCACGCCGATCAGCACGCCGGCGACAAACCCCCATTTCACGATGATGAGGATGATCGCCAGCAGCGACAGGTAATCCAGCAACGACAGCCGGCGCCGCGAGTCGATGACCCAGCGGTGCAACTGTTCGGCCCCGAGATAGATCAGCAGCCCGCCGAGCACGAATTTCGGCATATAGCCGAGCAATGCCGGGTCGACCACCAGCATCAGCGTGGCGACCGCGGCCACGGTCAGGCCGGACACGCGGCCGGTGCCGCCGCCGCTGATGTTGAGCAGCGAGCGGCTGATGGAGATGCAACTGGCATAACCGCCAAGCGCGCCAGCCAGCATGTTGGCGGCGCCGGCGGTCTTCAATTCGCGTTCGAGGTCGGCTTCACGATAGGTCGCCACCTCGATGCCGGTAGTATTGAACAGCGTGCTGATGGCTGTGACGAACGCCACCGCCATCAGGTTGCCGGCGATAGCCGGAAGTGCCTGCCAGGGGTAGTGCCGAACGTCGATGAGTGTCCACGGCAAGGTCAGGCTGGCGCGCGGCGGCGAGGCGAAAGTCCAGCCCATCGCCTGCGCCTCGGCGACCGTCATCCCGGCGATCAGAAATCCGACATGAGCCGCGACCACGCCAGCGACCAGGATGGCCGGCAAGGCCAGCGGATTGCGCGAGCGGTGCCAGGTCAGATAGATGGTCAGCGCAAGGGCGCCGGCGGCCAGCAACTGGGTGCATGTCGCGGTGTCGGGGAGCGTCATGAGCGAGGCGAGCCGCAGTCTCTGGCCGGTGACCACCTGGACGCCACCCGACACAATCAGCCAGGCCGTCGCGCCGAGGAATCCGCCGATTACCGGATAGGGCACGTAGCGGATCGCACGCCCCATCCGCGAGATGCCGAGCCCATACAATACGGCGCCGGTGATGATCGCCGCGGCCGACAAGGTGACGAGCACCGGGCCGAGCAACGCCGCATGGGGGTCGGCGGCGAGCAGATGTTCGACCAGCGTCGCGGCCAGGATAGCGGTCACCGCGGCGGTCGAGCTGTCGGGACCGGCAACGGCGAACGGAAACGAACTGCCGATCGCCACGATCGCCCCGGCGATCGCGGCGGAAATGAAGGTCGCCGCAACGCCGAAGGGCAGCAAGGGCAATAGCGGCCCGGCGAAGATCAGAACCGAATAGGATAGTCCGAAGGCAATGGTCAGCACGCTGGCCAGCGCGCCGCCGAACAGGTCATTGCGCCAGAACGAGAGCCTGGAGGCGGATTTCGCTGAATCAGCCACCCCAAGCCCGATCTGCGATCGTCGCGCGGCGAGGGCAAAAGTCCGGATCAATCACTGACAGCACCTGTCGGAGCCAAGCGTAGCAGGCGCGACCGCCCGCATCTTGGTAGGCGACGGTAGCTTGTGCGTACACCAGGTAATTTGCAAGCCGTCGCTCTTCCCGCATGCGGGAA
>NZ_JANXTC010000315.1:0-29918 GCF_025356345.1 Tardiphaga sp. | reverse complement strand
GTTGGCGTTGATGGCCCGCATCTGATTGACCGCGGACAATCCGATCACGGTCAAGACAATCAACAGGAACGAGACCACGATCGTGATCTTGGCACGGATGGACAGGCTGGCTAGCATGATGAAACGTCCCTTCTAGTGACGGTCGGTAGTAGATTGACGCGGGGGGCTCCGCGCGCGGGAACCTGATCCAGCGAGTCTGTTCATCTTCCGACCCGTGCTGCTCAGCCGTTCACCACGCCAATGTCGGCGTGGTGAACGGCTTCCAGGATACGATTGATATGAAATGGATCAGACTCTAGGCGGCACGTACCGCGCTAAGGAATTTTCCGACTTCTACTTTGAGCCGGTTGCCATCACTCGATAATGATTGCGCGGCGGAAAACACCTGGGACGACGCTGAACCGGTCTCGGAGGCGCCGCGCTGCACGTCGGTGATGTTGGACGAAACCTGCATCGTGCCCTGCGCGGCCTGCTGCACGTTACGCGAGATCTCCTGGGTCGCGGCGCCCTGCTCCTCCACCGCCGAAGCGATGGTCGATGCGATCTCTGACATCCGGCCAATGGTGTCGCCGATCTCCTTGATCGCCCCGACGGATTCCCTTGTTGCCGCCTGGATGCCGGATATCTGCGTACTGATCTCGCCGGTCGCCCTGGCGGTCTGCTCGGCTAGCGCCTTCACTTCGGAGGCCACGACCGCGAAGCCGCGGCCGGCTTCGCCGGCGCGCGCCGCCTCGATGGTCGCATTGAGCGCGAGCAGGTTGGTTTGGCCGGCAATGGTGGTGATCAGTTCGACCACGTCGCCGATGCGCTGCGCCGCACGGGCCAGTTCACCGACGCGATCATTGGTTCTCCGCGCCTGTTCCACAGCATCGCCGGCCATGCGCGCGGCGTCCTGCACCTGTCGGCTGATTTCATTGACCGTCGATGCCATTTGCTCGGTGGCGGAAGCAACCGACTGAACATTGGTGGAAGCTTCCTCGGAGGCCGCGGCCACCATCGATGTCAATTCCTGCGAGCGTTCCGCGGTCGAGGTCAGCGTGCTCGCGGAGGCTTCCAGTTCGGTCGAGGCCGACGACACCGCCTCGACGATCTGCCCGACGGCCCCCTCGAAATCATTGGCCATCTGGATCATCTCCTGCTTGCGCTGCCGCGCCGTGGCCTGCTCCTGAGTGGCTTTTACATCGGCCTCGTCGCGCGCCGTCTGCTCGGCATTGGCGCGGATCACGGTGATGGTCCTGGCCATGTCGCCCACCTCGTCGCCGCGGCTGGCGCCGGGAATTTCGACGTCGGGTTCGCCAGCGGCCATCTGGCCCATGGCGCCGTTGAGCCGGGTCATCGGACGGGCCACGCCGAGGAAGGCGAAAACCACCGAGCCGATTAGCGCAAGAACCACCGCCACCGACAGGCCGAGATTGATCCGGCCCGCCTGCAACAGCTCGCGGGCCGCGTCGACCCTGGCGAGCTCGATGCCCTTTTCCAGCACGGAGACCGCTTCACGAATGATCCCGTTGGCCTCGGCGGTGATGACGCCGGTGCGGGTCTTGACGATGTTCGCCTTGGTCTCCTCTGCCCTGACGGACCCGTCGGCAGCGGCCACGTAGCGCGTCACGTCGAGCGCCAGCGCGTCGATGGCGTCATGAGCCGCCTTCGAGCGAAGCAGTCCCTGAGCTTCGCCAAGCGCATCACCAGCCATTGCCGCATGCAGGGTGATGTCTTCCTTGAGCTTTGCTTCGTCGGTCGCCGCAAATCGCCAGGTGGCCGCCCGCACCGCGACCAGCGCGCCGTCCGCGGCCAGCAACTGCTTTTCGACCTCGATGTGACTCGCCGAGCCCAGCACGGCGTCCGATGTCATCAATGCCTTGAACTTGTCGCTCCAGTCGGCGGAAATCATGTTGCGGGTTTCGGTGAGCCCGATCACCGTGGCCTGGAGCTTGCTGAGTTCGTTGGTGGCAACGCGGTACTCCGCGACCAGAATCTTGAGCTTGCCGAGGCGCTCCCTGTTCTCCGGCTTGACCGCTATCGCAAGACCCTGGTCCATATGGTTGTTGATCGTCACGATCGCTTCTTCAAAAGCAGCCATGAAGCGGTTCAGTTCCGCGACGCTCCTGGCCAGTTGGGCGCCGCGGTTGGTCAGTTGCAGGTTGCGCAATTCCGACTCGACCTTGATCACGCTGGTACCGACCCGATGCTGCACATCGGCGCGGTGACTGGCTTCCTCAACCGCGGTTTCGCTGATGATCTGATTGGTGGTCATCGTCAGTGACAGCAGAATGCCAACGGCGCTGGCAATGCCGAGCTTGTTGCCGATGCGATTGATCTTGATCATATCCGCATACCTTTGAATGCCGTGACAGTCCGCAATGTGAGTACGACCCGCGATGATCAGCGCCGACCCGCGCCATGTGATCGCCATGCGACCGCCAGGGGAATTTCGACACCACCAATCAGGGCGGCAAGCCAGAGCGAAAATGCCGTATCGCCGTGACAGCCCCGTTAAATTGCATCCACGTAGGGTTACGGAACCAGGCCCGCACGGCGCTACACCGCGGTATGAGAGGACAGGTGGCGACGTAACGAGATACCAAACGGCCCGCGCGCAGGCATCAGCGCATCAGCGCGAGCGCATCCGCGAAAAAATCGACTCCGCCAAAATTACCGGACTTCAGCGCCAGCAGCATTGGCGCCGGGGCGCCGACGGCGCGTAGTACCGGCACGCCGGCTGCGATTTCGGCGCCGACCAGGAAGCCAGGAATTCCGAGCCGGTCGACCACCGCGCCCGACGTCTCGCCGCCGGCGACCACCAGACGGCGGACGCCAGCCTGCACCAGTGCTTCCGCCAGATCGGCCATCGCCTGCTCGATCGCATGACCGGCCGCGTCGCGGCCATGCCGCGCCTGCACCGCCGCGACCTGATCCGGGGTCGAACTGGAGGCGATCAGGATCGGGCCCTTGCCGAGGCGGTCCATTGCCCAGGCCAGCGCCGGCCCGACGCCCTCGCCGGCCAGCAGGCGTTCGGGATCCAGACGCAGCACCGGCATCGTCTGCTCGGCGTGCGCGATCTGCCGCAGCGTCGCCTGCGAGCAACTGCCGGCCAGGCAGGCCGCGGCGCCGCCGACGGCCATTGCCGAAAGTTCGGTGGTGGCCACCGCCTTCACCCGGCCCGACGCGACCAGCGCGCGAGCCAGCCCAAGGCCCAGCCCGGACGCGCCGACCGACACGCGATGCTCCAGCGCCACGGCGCCGATCGTCTCGAGATCGCGGGCGAACACGGCGTCCGCGATCGCCGCTCCAAAACCGTGCGTGATCAGATCGGCCAGATGCGCACGAACCGCATCCGGCCCGCGCGCGACAGTGGCGAGATCGAGCAGGCCAACGGTCTTCGCGCTCTGCCGCGCCAATACCCGGACGAGATTGGAATCATGCATCGGGTTGAGCGGATGATCCTTCAGCGGGCTCTCGCTCAGCGGCACCGACCCGACGAACAGGTTGCCCTGGTAGACGGTGCGGCCGGTCTCCGGAAATGCCGGCGTCACCAGCACGATCGCCTCATCGGCGTCGGCACGCAGCGCATCCATGACCGGACCGATATTGCCCCGGTCGGTGGAATCGAAGGTCGAGCAGATCTTGAACAGCACATGCGACGCGCCGCGGCCGCGAATCCATTTTTCCGCCGCGCGCGACCGCTCGACCGCCAGCCCTGGCTCGATCGAGCGGCTCTTCAGCGATACCACGACCGCATCGACCTCGGGCAGTTCGAGATCGTCGGCGGGAATGCCGATGGTCTGCACCGTGCGCAGCCCGCAACGCGTCAGCGTGTTGGCGAGGTCGGAGGCCCCGGTGTAATCGTCGGCGATACAGCCCAGCGCCAGCGTCATACCTCGACTCCGGCGTAAGGCTTGAACCAGCCGAGACCGGCGACGGTATCGCCCGCCGGGCGATATTCGCAGCCGACAAAATGCTCGTAACCGAGCCGGTCCAGTTCCGCGAACAAGAACGGATAGTTCAGCTCCTCGCCGGGTTCGTTGCGCGACGGCACGCTGGCGATCTGGATATGGCCGATATGCGGCAGCATCTCGCGCAGCCGCATGGTGACGTCGCCATGCAGGATCTGGCAGTGATAGATGTCGAACTGCAGCCCGACATTGGGAATTTTCATGTCGACGATCAGGTCGCGCGCAAACATGAAATCGTTGAGAAAATAGCCGGGCACATCGCGCGGATTGATCGGCTCGAGCACCACATCGATACCGTGCTCGCCGAGAAAATCGGCGGTCCACTCCACCGACTTGCGAAACGCCGCCACCGCCTTCGGATCCTTGCGGTCGGCGATCCCGGCCATCAGATGCAGGCGGCGAACGCCGGTGGCCTTGGCATAGGGCAGCGCGGTGTGGATGCTTTGCCGCAACTCGTCGAACTTGTCCGGCCGTGCCGCAAAGCCCTTCTCGCCGGCATCCCAGTCGCCCGGCGGCAGGTTGAACAGCGCCTGCGTCAGCCCGTTGCGCCGCAGCCGTTCGGCGATGGCTTCCGGCGGATGCTCGTAGGGAAACAGGAATTCGACCGCGCTGAAGCCGGCCTTGGCCGCGGCATCAAAGCGATCGAGGAACGGATGCTCGGTAAACATCATCGAGAGATTGGCGGCGAAACGGGGCATTACAGAAGCTTCCTTGTGCGGTTTTTACGCGGATCCCTCACCCCGTCATTGCGAGGAGCATTTGCGACGAAGCAATCCAGTTCTTGCTTATGGCTTTCCGCATCGTTGCGTCGCTTCGCCGAGGGGAAAGTCAATTGGCTTTCCCTGACCTCGCAATGACGGCCATTGCCTATGAGTCGCCCGGCAACTTCGTCCCGGTAACCCTGGCATACATCCGCGCGACCGAGGCGTCGTCGTCGCGGCCCATGCCGGACGCCGACGTCATCAAGAACATCTGCAGCGCCGCCGCCGACACCGGCACCGGGAATTTCGCCGTGCGCGCCATGTCCTGGATGATGCCAAGATCCTTGACGAAGATATCGACCGCGCTGCGCGGCGTGTAGTCGCCGTCGAGCACATGCGGCACCCGGTTCTCGAACATCCAGGAATTGCCGGCCGAGGCCGTGATCACCTCATAGACCTTGCGGATATCGAGGCCCTGCTTGGCCGCGAACGCGATCGCCTCCGACGCCGCGGCGATGTGCACGCCGGCGAGCAGCTGGTTGATCATCTTGAAGGCGGCGCCCTGCCCGGCCTCGTCGCCGAGTTCGTAGAGTTTGGCGGCCATCGCGTCGAGCGCCGGCCGCGCCCTGGCGAACGCCGCCTGGCTGCCGGACGCCAGGATGGTGAGCTCGCCTTCCGCCGCGCGCTGCGCGCCGCCGGAAATCGGGGCGTCCAGATAATGCCGCCCGCTGGCTTCGAGCTGCTTCGCCAGCCGTCGCGCCACATCCGGATCCATCGTCGCGGAGGAAACGAACACGGCGTCCCTGGCCAGGGTCTCGGCGACCCCGCCGGCGCCGAACAGGATGGCCTCGGTCTGGGCCGCATTGACGACGACGCTGATGACGATGTCGGCCTGCTGCGCGGCCGCGGCCGGGGTGGCGGCGCCCTGCCCGCCTTCGCCGACGAAGCGCTGCACGGCGTCGGCCGAGACGTCGCAGCCGGTCACGGTAAATCCGGCGCGGCGCAGCGATGTCGCCATGCCATAGCCCATCGAGCCCAGCCCGATGACGGTGACGCGCGGTTTCTCATTGGCTGGCATGCGGGCTTCCCTGGCGTCCTCGTGGCCGGCTTGCTGCTCGACCTTGACCCTCGGTATCACGGCTTGGCCATGATGCCAAAGCGTGGGACAAGGCGCCACGGGGAACGCCATGAACGAGACCAGATTGCGCGACGACATCTGCCGGCTCGGCCGCTCGCTGTTCGAGCGCGGGCTGACGCCGGGCTCGTCCGGCAATATCAGCGTGCGTTGCGAGGATGGCGGCTGGCTGGTGACGCCGACCAACGCCTCGCTGGGCTCGCTCGACCCGGCCAAACTGTCGCGTCTGTCCGCCGACGGCCGACTGCTGGCGGGGGATCCGCCGACCAAGGAAGTGCCGCTGCACAGCGCACTGTACGAAACCCGCGCCACGTCGCGGGCGGTGGTGCATCTGCACTCGACGCATTCGGTGGCGCTGTCGATGCTGCCGGAGATCGATCCCCGCGCCGCGCTGCCGCCGATGACGCCGTATTATCTGATGAAATGCGGCGCTACCGCTCTGGTGCCGTATTATCGGCCCGGCGACCCCGCCGTCGCCGACGCCATCAAGGGGCTGGCGGGGAAGTATTCCTCGGTGCTGCTGGCCAATCACGGCCCGGTGGTCGCCGGCGACTCGCTGGAAGCGGCGGTGTACGCGGTCGAGGAACTGGAAGAGACGGCCAAACTCTATCTGCTGCTGCGCGGCCTGAACCCGCGGTTCCTGTCGCCGGCGCAGGTCAAGGATCTGTCGGACACATTCGGCCTGGGATTGCCGGTTGCGCCGCACGGACACGATTAGAATTTGGGGAAAGGCCTCTCAGCCGTCATTGCGAGGAGCCCTTGCGACGAAGCAATCCAGTCTTCGCTTGCCGCTTTCTGGATTGCCGCGTCGCTTCGCTCCTCGCAATGACGGCTGAGGGGCGGTGGATCGCATTTGGTCTGGGAGTGCGCGGTGAAGGAACCCTGCGTTTACATGATGGCGAACCGGCGCAACGGCACGCTCTACACTGGCGTCACCAGCCAGCCCCTCAAGCGTTTCCACGAACACCGCGAAGGACTTGTACCCGGTTTTTCCAAACGATACGGCTGCAAGATTCTCGTCTGGTACGAGGTCCATGAGACCATGATCTCGGCGATCACGCGCGAGAAGCAGATCAAGGCCGGCAGCCGGGCCGACAAGCTGGCACTAATCGAGAGTCTAAATCCGGATTGGAAGGACCTTTTCGATACGCTGTTCTAACCGCAATCGTCGTTTCAGCGAAATAAGAAGGCCTCTCCACGTCATGGCGAGGACCCACCGGGTCCGGCTTCGCCGGTCCGATGATAAACTCCGCGACGCGGCAATCCAGAAGCCGGACGGAATAAAGAGCTGGATTGCTTCGTCGCAATGACGGCTGAAGGGACGCTGCCCCCGCCGGAAAATCGAGACGCGGGTGACGAGCTTAACTCAAAGCCCCAGATATGCCTTGCGCACATCCGGATTGCCGAGGATTTCCGCGGCCTTGCCCTGCATCTGGACGCGGCCGGTCTGCAGGATATAGGCGCGGTCGGCGATCTCCAGGACTTCCGACATGCGCTGCTCGACGATCAGGATGGTCATGCCCATGTCGCGGATCTTGACCACGGCCTGGAAGATCTCGTCAACCAGTTTCGGCATGATGCCCTGCGACGGCTCGTCCAGCATCAAGAGCCGCGGCCTTGTCATCAGCGCGCGGCTGATCGCCAGCATCTGCTGCTCGCCGCCGCTCAATGTCTCGGCGCGCTGCTCGAGCCGTTCCGACAGCCTGGGAAACAGTTCGAACACCAGCTTCAGCGGCTCATCGCGGTCGGGCTTGCCGCGATACATATAGCTGCCGAGCCGCAGATTGTCGCCGACCGACAGCCGCGGAAACAGCCGGCGGTTTTCCGGCACATAGGCGACGCCGCGCGCGGTGATCAGATGTTGCGCAATGCCGTTGATCTGCTCGCCGTCGAAGGTCACGGTGCCCGAGCGCGGGCGCTCGGCACCGGCGATGGTCTTGATCAGCGTCGACTTGCCGGCGCCATTGGCGCCGCAGACCGCGACAATCTCGCCCTTTGCCACGTCGATGGAAACCGAAGAAATCGCGACCAGCCCCTGATAGGCGGTGGTGACTTCATGCACTGATAGCATGACGATCCCCGAGATAAGCGCTGATGACTTCCGGATGCCGCACGACATCCGTGGGCTTGCCCTCGACGAGGACTTTCCCGAGATTGAGCACGATGGCGCGATCGACCAAAGGCATGACGATTTCCATGACGTGCTCGACCATCAGCACCGTGACGCCGGTGGCACGGACCTTGCGGACCAGCTCGACGCCGCTCTGCGCCTCGAGCGGCGTCAGGCCGGTGAGGCACTCATCTAGCAGCAGCAGTTTCGGCTCGGTGGCCAGCGCGCGCGCGACCTCGAGCCGGCGCTTCTCCGACGGGATCAACTGGCTGGCCAGCACATTGGCGCGGGCGCCAAGGCCGCAGAATTCCAGCACCTCCTGCGCCTTGCGACGCGCTTCGCGCATCACCGTGGTGCGGATCAGCGCGCCGACGATGACATTGTCGATCACCGTCATGGTCTCGAAGCTCTTGACGACCTGGAAGGTGCGGGCGATGCCGCGCTGGCAGCGCAGCGCCGCCGGCATTCTGGTGACGTCCTCGCCATTGAACCAGATCGAGCCCTGGGTCGGTGGCAGCACGCCGGCGATCAGGTTGAACAGTGTCGACTTGCCGGCGCCGTTCGGGCCGATCAGCCCGACGATCTCGCCGGCGCCGACCTTGATCGAGACGTCGCTATTGGCGATCAGGCCGCCGAAGCGCTGCCAGACGCCGCGGGTTTCAAGCAGGGGTGTCGTCATTGCGGCACTCCTTTCGAGCCGGGTTTGCGGGAGAACAGGCCGATCAGGCCTTCCGGCCGTGCCAGCGAGATCAGCACGATCACCGCGCCATAGAGAATGAGATCGACACCACGGCCGGAGCCGCCGAGATAATTGCGCGTGAGTTCAGTGAGCGGGATCAGGATCACCGCGCCCAGCACCGGTCCCCACAGCGTACCGATGCCGCCAAGCACCGCGGGCAACGCCATCAGCAGCGAGAACTGGAAGGTCATGACGCTGTCGGGATCGATGTAGGAGACATATTGCGCGTAGAACGCGCCGCCGATCGCGGTCATGAAGGCGGAGATCGCCGCGGCGCCCATCTTGGAATTGAACACCACCACGCCGAGGCTTTCCGCGGCGTCCGGATTGTCCTTCACCGCGCGCCACCAGAAACCCCATTTGGAATTTTCCAGCTTCCACGTCACCAGCCAGGCGACGCAGCAGAACGCCAGCGCGAAATAATAATAGGGCAGCTTGCTGCGGGTGAACTGGAACTTGGCCCAGCTATCGCCGCGCACCGGCACGTCGATGCCGAGCGCCGCGCCGGCATAGTCCCAGTTATGGAACAGCAGCAGACCGATTTCCGCGATCACGATGGTGGCGATCACGAAGTAATGGCCGCGCAGGCGAAAGGTCGGATAGCCCAGCCCGAGCGCGATCAGCGCCGAGATGATACCGCCGCCGATCATGCCGAACCACGGCAGCACGCCGAATTTGGTGAACAGCAGCGTGGTGGTATAGGCGCCGAGGCCGAAATACAGCGCATGGCCGAGCGAGATCTGGCCGCAATAGCCGCTGAGGATGTTCCAGCTCTGTGACAGCGCGGCCCACATCAGGGTCAGCACCATGATGTTCTGGACGTTCACGTCCTTGACGAAAACCGGCACGACGGCCGCCAGCGCGGCAAGAAAGATGGCGATGATGAGATCGCGGCGGCGGCTCTGGGCGAAGGTTGTATCCATCAGATCGATCCGAACAGGCCGCGCGGCCGGATGAAGACAACAAGAAGATAGACCGCGTAGATGCCGACCGACTTCAGCGATGGCGGCAGGATCAGCGCGGTGGAGGCCTCGACGAGACCGACGATGATGCCGCCGGCAAAGGCGCCGAACACCGAGCCGAAGCCGCCCAGCGCCACCGTGACATAGGCGATCAGCGCGAACGAGGCGCCGACATCCGGATAGATGTAGAAGAACGAGGCCATCACCGCGCCGGCGAGGCCGACCAGCGCCGAGCCGAGACCCCAGCCGAGCGCGAATACCTTGTTCTTGTCGATGCCGACCAGCGCCACCGCGCCGGCGTCCTCACGGGTGGCTTCCAAAGCGCGGCCGAAATCGGTCTTCTTGATGAAGAAGAACAACGCGCCGAACGCCGCCACCGCGATCGCGGCGCCAGCCAGCTGCGGCACCGGCAGGAAGATGCCGCCGAACGAGATGGTCTTGCCGCCGAGCCAGGAGGTCGGGATGCTGCGATAGTCTGGCGTGAAGAAGAACTGCGCGAGGCCGCGCATCAGGATGGCCAGGCCGAACGTGGTGAAGATCTGCACCATGCCGATATTGGCCTTGGCGCGCATCGCGAAGCGCACAATCAGCAGGTATATGACCGCGCCAAACACGAACATCCCCGCCGCCACCAGCGGCGCGGCCAGCAGCGGATCGATGGCGAAGAAGGCGAACAGGAAGAACGCGCCGTACATCGCCAGCATCAGGAACTCGCCATGGGCGAAGTTGGTCACGTCCATCAGGCCAAAGATCAGCGCCAGGCCGACCGCGATCAGGCCGTAGAGCAGCCCCATCAGCAATCCGCTGGCGAGGCTCTGGATTATCGTCGCGGTCGTCAAAGGCGTTGCTCCTGGTGAGGCACTCGGTCGTCGTGGTCGTCATTGCGAGCGAAGCGAAGCAATCCAGAAGGCCGCAAGGGAAGGCTGGATTGCTTCGTCGCAAGATGCCCCTCGCAATGACGGGGAAAGCGCAGCGCCCCATGAGGGGGCGCGCGTCGTTTACTTCATCGGCCAGATGGCCTCGGCGACGGCGCCCTGCGGCGGGTAGATGGTTTCGAACTTGCCACCATTGTACTGCAGCAGCACCGGGTTGGCGAAGTTGTTCTGGCCCATCTCGTCGAACTTCACCTTTTCCCACGGCATGATGGTGACGTCGCCCGGCATGTCGGTGGCGACCAGCGCCTCGCGGATCTTCTCGCCATCGGTCGACTTGGCGCGGTTGATGGCATCGGCCATCACGACCAGGCCCATGAACTGGCGCGACGAGTAGTCGTTGAAGTCCTTGCCCGACTTCTCCTTGTACATGTCGTTGATCTTGCCGACCATCGGCCGCTTGGCGGCGAGATCGAGCGAGAACGAACCGCGCGAAATCACGCCGGGGATCTTGTCGCCGACGGCGTCATACAGCGCCTTCTCGGAGAAGCCGGCGTCCTGGGCGACGATGTTCTTGGCCTTGTAGCCGAGTTCGCCCATGGTCTTGATCAGCAAGATACCGTCGGTGGTGTAGCTCGACGGCATCAGCACGTCGGCATCCGCCGCCTTGAGCTGCTGCACTTCGGCGGTCAGCGACGGCGAGTTGGCACGGTACTTGATGTCGGCGACGATCTTGTAGCCGCGGTCGGCCGCGAGCTTGAGCTGCGCATTGGCGGAATCGGTGCCGAAGATGGTGTCTTCATGGAACAGCGCCAGCGTCTCGATCTTCTGGCCCTTCTTCTTCAGCGCGTCGAAGAAGTCGAACATCGCGGTCGAGAACATCTCGTCATGCGGCGCGGCGCGGAAGTAGAATTTGAGGCCGCGGCGATGCAGGCTCGGCGAGGAGTTGTCGGCCGAGATATAGGGGATCTGGTAGCGCTCGCAGATCTGGCTGACGGTCACCGCCACCGAGCTCTGGTAGCTGCCGACGATCGCGCAGACCTTCTCCTGGGTGATCAGGCGCTCGGCCTCGGCGCGGCCCTTCTGCGGATCAGCCTGGTGGTCGGCGAAGACGAGGCGCAGCTTGGCGCCACCCAGACCGGAAAAGCCATCGCCCTTGGCCATCGGCAGAGCGAAATCATTATCCTTGTTGATGATGTCGGCGGCGGTTTCGAACGCCTTCTGGGCATCGACGCCGATCTGCGCGCTGGCGCCGGACAGCGGATAGATCACGCCGATCACGACTTCCTTGACCTGGGCACGCGCAACCGTGGTCGCGAGAGGCAGCAGCGCGGCGGAGGCAGCGCCTCCAAGCAACACGTTTCGGCGAGAAATCGTCATCATGTGGTCCTTTGTTGCAGGCGGCTATCGATGAAACTAATCACAGTTAGGGTAAAGCCTGAAAGATCGGCAAGCTGCTTCTTATAAAACTGCCAGATGCTTATTCTTGAGGTCGGTTATCAACATCACGCCCGGCGCGTGGGTGATGGCAAACGGCACGCGCGCGGCGGCGATGACGGCTTGAGGCGTAACGCCGCAGGCCCAGAACACCGGGATTTCGTCATCGTTGATGCGCACGGCATCGCCATAGTCCGGCTTGTTGATATCGCTGATTCCGATCGACCGCGGCAGCCCGAGATGCACCGGCGCGCCGTGCACCGCGGGGAAGCGCGAGGTGATCTGCACCGCGCGGATCGCATCGGCCGGCTTCAGCGGCCGCATCGACACCACCATCGGGCCGGCAAAGGGGCCGGACGGCTTGCAGGCGATATTGGTCCGGTACATCGGCACCAGGACATCCTGCTCGATGTGACGGATCGGCAGATCATCGGCCAGCATCGCCTCCTCGAACGAATAGGAGCAGCCGATCACGAACGACACCAGGTCGTCGCGCCAGTATTTTGTCACCTCGGCCGGCCGGTCGATCGCCTCGCCGTCCTTCCACACCACGTAGCGCGGAATGTCGGTGCGAATATCGAGATCGAGGCCCAGCGCGGGGATGTGGGGATCGCCGACCTCCGACATGCCGATGATCGGACACGGCTTCGGATTGAGTTGGCAAAAACGATGGAAGGCAGCGGCCTGCGCTTCCGGCAGGATCACCAGATTGCCCTGTACGTAGCCCGGAGCGACCCCGGCGGTGCTGCCATATTTGCCCGCGCGGTACGCACGGCGCGCCAGCGCGCTCGGCGGCGCCTCGATGGTCGATACGACGGGTGCGAGACCGCTCATGGAGACTGCCTTAATTATCGCCCTGCTGAAGTTTTTAGCTCGACCGCACTGGGCCACAGCGCTAGCATAATGTCTAATCGTGTTTTTTGATCATAATCGATCAATTTCATTTATCAAAGCGGGATAAAGCCACCCTATGGCCGACTTCAAGGCGCTGGAAACCTTTCTGTGGGTGGTGACGCTGGGCAGCTTCCGTGGCGCCGCGCAAAAGCTCAATACTACCCAACCGGCGATCTCGCAGCGCATCGCTCAACTCGAGCGCGAGGTGGGGGTGCGGCTGCTGCAGCGCGACCGCAAGATGGCCTCGCCGACCCCGGCGGGCCGGCAGATGCTGGTCTACGCGGAAAAACTGATTGGGCTGCGCGCGGAGATGATGGCGGCCGTCGGCGACCGCTCCGCGATGCGCGGTGTGCTGCGACTCGGCGTTGCCGAGACCATCGTCCATACTTGGCTGCCGAAACTGATCAAGAACGTCAACGGGGCCTATCCCAATTTGTCGCTGGAGATCGAGGTCGACATCACCCCGAATTTGCGCGCGCGGCTGCTGGCGCAGGAGATCGAACTCGCGCTGCTGATCGGCCCGGTGACCGCATCCAACGTCCACAACCGCGTGCTGTGCGATTATCCGATCGGCTTTCTCGCCAGTCCCTCGCTCGGACTCGGCGCGGAGATGCTGACGGTGCGGGATCTCGCCAAATTTCCCATCATCACCTTCCCGCGCAAGACCCAACCCTATGAGAGCGTGCGATCGTTGTTTAACCGACCGGAGCTGCCGCCGATCCGGCTGCACGCCAGCGCCTCCATCGCCACGGTGATCCATCTGGCGATCGAGGGCCTCGGCATCGCGGTAATTCCGACAGCCATCGTGCAGCACGAACTCGCCGACGGCCGGCTGCAACTGCTCAACACCGATCTGCAAATCCAGCCGCTGACGTTTTCCGCCACCTGGCTGGCGTCGCCAGACACCGTGGCGATCGAGTTGGTCGCAGGTCTTGCCGCCGACCTCGCGCAGGGCGGCGCGTTGGTTGACGCGCAGGCATAGGCGGGTCATTAAAATGCAGATGCCTATCCACCAACGCCCGGGACAAGCCGCATGACTCGCGTCGCAACCAATCTGCAAATCGATTCCGCACGGCTGTGGGGCACGATTCACGAGACCGCCAAATTCGGCGGCACGCCGAAGGGTGGTGTGAAACGGCTGACGCTCAGCGTCGAAGACAAGCAGGTGCGCGACTGGTTTCGCAGCGCCTGCGAGGCCGCCGGCTGCGACGTCCACGTCGACACGCTGGGCTCGATGTTCGCGCTGCGCAAAGGGCGCGATATGTCGAAGCCGCCGATCGGGCTCGGCTCGCATCTCGACACCCAGCCGACCGGCGGCAAGTTCGATGGCGTGCTCGGCACGCTGGCCGCGCTCGAAGTCGTACGCACCCTGAATGATGCCGGCATCGAGACAGAATTGCCGATCTGTATCGCGAACTGGACCAATGAAGAGGGCTCGCGCTTCGCTCCGGCGATGATGGGCTCGGCGGCTTACGTCGGCGATTTCACGACCGACGATATCCTGTTGCGCAAGGACATCGCCGGCGTCAGCGTCGGCGAGGCGCTCGACAGCATCGGCTATCGCGGCGAAAGCCCGGTCGGCACGCAGAAATTTACCAGCTTCGTCGAGCTGCATATCGAACAGGGCCCGATCCTCGAAGCCGAAGGCAAGACCATCGGCGTGGTGGATTCCGGCCAGGGCGTGCTGTGGTTTGACGGCCAGATCACCGGTTTCGAGAGCCATGCCGGGTCGACGCCGATGACGCTGCGCCGCGACGCGCTGGCAACCCTGTCGGAAATCGTCCTGGCCGTGGAGCGTATCGCCAGTGGCTTTGGCCCGAAAGCGGTCGGCACCATCGGCGAGGCGGTCATTGCCAGCCCGTCGCGCAACGTCATTCCCGGCGAGATCGCCTTCACCATGGACATCCGCAGCGCCGATGCGGAAATTCTCGATCATCTCGAGAAGGCCGTGCAGGCCGCGGTCGTCGACATTGCCGCGCATCGCAAGGTCGAAGTGAGACTGGAAAAGGTCTGGCACAAGCCACCGACGCATTTCGACCGAACGCTGGTCAATGCCGTGGAGGCGGCCACCGAGGCGCTTGGCTACAGCCACCGCCGCATCACCTCCGGCGCCGGCCATGATTCCTGCAACCTCAACACCATCATGCCCGCCGCGATGATCTTCGTGCCGTGCAAGGACGGCATCAGCCACAACGAGCTGGAAGACTCGACCCAGCCCGACTGCACCGCCGGCGCCAATGTGCTGCTGCATACCGTGCTGACACTGGCGGGCGTCGCGGCGAAGTAATCACAGTAGAAAAGTTCGTCATTGCGAGGAGCCCTTGCGACGAAGCAATCCAGTTCTTTCTGTGCTTTTGGCTTTCTGGATTGCCGCGTCGCTTCGCTCCTCGCAATGACGGCTGATAGTCCATCGGATAGCTCTGAAAGCGAGATTCCTATGCGCGCCGTATTCGTCGATGCCAATGAATCACTGGCAGTCCTCGTCGAGGCCCAGACCAAGCAAGGCGATATCGCGATCAATATCCATCGCGACGCCGACGTCACGCTGGACCAATTGCCGGGCGTGCTCGGCGGCGCCGAGATCGCGATCGTCGACCACACCACCCTGCCGACCGACATCGCGAAAAAATGCACCGGGCTGAAGCATGTGGTGTTTCTCGGCACCGGCGCACGCAGCTACATGAACCCGGAAGAGCTTGCCCAGCTCGGCATCGAGGTGCACCTGATCCGCGGCTATGGCGACACCGCGGTGGCCGAATGCGCGATCGCCTTGATGTGGGCCGCGGCGCGCGGCCTGGCCGAAATGGACCGCGAGATGCGCGCCGGCAACTGGCTGCGCGAGGACGGCATGGAGCTGACCGGCAAGACCATCGGCCTGATCGGCTTCGGCGGCATCGCCGCGGAGACCGCCCGCATCGCGGATGGCAGCGGCATGAAGGTGATCGCCTGGAATCGGACACCGAAGCAGCATCCCGGCGTGAGCTTTGTCGAGCTCGACGAATTGCTGGCGCGGAGCCACGTCGTATCGCTGCACCTGTTGCTCAATGACGACACCCGCGGTTTTCTGTCCCGCGAACGCATCGCGCAGATGAAGCCCGGCGCCATCCTGGTCAACACCGCGCGCGGCGCCGTGGTCGACGAGACCGCGATGATCGACGCCCTGAAATCCGGCCATTTGCGCCATGCCGGCCTCGACGTATTCGACATCGAGCCGCTGCCGGCGGACCATCCGCTGACCAAACTCTCCAACGTGACGCTGTCGGCGCATTCGGCCTTCCGCACGCCGGAGGCCAGTGACAATCTGATCGCCGCGGCATGGGCACATTGCCGGCGTATTGCTGCGGGACATAGCGTATAATCGCTACAACCAGAGAACCGACATGCTCCACGTCTGCTCGCTCGCCGATCTGCACGCCACGGTGAAAGACACCGGCGCCAGCCATGTGCTGACGGTGATGGCCAATGTGGCGCAGGTGCAGCGCCCGGAATCGATCCTCGAGGCCCATCATCTGCGGGTGCAGATGGACGACATCACCGAACATGCCGAGGGCTTCGTGGCGCCGAACGACGCGCATATCGTTCAGGTGCTGGATTTTGTGCGCGGCTGGGATCGCCGCGCGCCGCTGGTCGTCCATTGCTATGCCGGCATCAGCCGCTCCACCGCCAGCGCTTTCGCCGCTGCCTGCATGCTCAATCCGGATCGCGACGAACGAATCATTGCCCGCCAGATCCGCGACGCATCGCCGATCGCTTCCCCCAACCGGCTGCTGGTCAGCCTCGCCGACAGAGCGCTCGGCCGCGACGGCCGCATGGTCCGCGCACTCGACGAAATGGGGCCCGGCAGCATGACGGTGGTGGGACGGCCGTTCCGGGTTGATCTCGAGTAGCTCCCCATGAAAGCGGCTATCGCGGGTTGAACGTGGAAGGTCCGTGCATGCACATAGAAATGCGAGCAACACTTCTCTTCCCCGGCGCAGCGAAGTTGCGTTGGCGGGAGAGGAAAAGAAAGATGCGCGTCGATGTTTGATGATTTCGGTTTCCTAACAACGGTTATTGCGATCGTCGCCTTTCTGTTCGCGCGCAAGGCGCGCAATGAGGTGAGGGCGCTGAGCGCGCGTCTGAGTCTTTACGAAGCGGCTGCCGGCCTGGCACCATCGCCAATGCCGAAGACGGGGCCGATCGATGCGCCAGACGTGGCGGAGGTGGTGTCGAAGAAAGCCAGCAAGACCGCGACGGCCCTGGCCGCGAACACCGCAACGCCCCCGCCCGCCCCTGACGCTGCGAAACCCGTGAACGTCCAGCCGGCCGGTCCCGGTTTCGAGGAACGCATCGGCACCCGCTGGGTGGTGTGGGTGGGCGGCCTGACGCTGGCGCTGGGCGGTTTCTTCATGGTGCGCTATTCGATCGAGGCCGGGCTGCTTGGCCCCGGCATCCGCACGCTGCTGGGCGGGCTGTTCGCGCTGGCGCTGCTGGCGGCCGGCGAATGGAGCCGCCGCGACGAACGCCTGTCGGCGGTCGCGACGCTGCCGATCGCCAATATTCCGGCGATCCTGACCGCGGCCGGCACCGCCGTCGCCTTCGCCACCGTCTACGCCGCCTATGCGCTGTACGGCTTCCTGGTCCCGGCCACCGCCTTCATCCTGCTCGGACTGATCGCGATCGCCACGATGGCGGCGGCCCTGCTGCATGGTCCCGCGCTGGCCGGGCTCGGCATGGCGGCGGCTTTCGTCACCCCGATCCTGGTCTCCTCGGGCAAGCCCGATTACTGGGCGCTGTATCTCTATCTCGCGGTGGTCACCGCCGCCAATTTCGGCCTGGCACGGCTGCGGCTGTGGCGCTGGCTGGCGATCACCACAGTTGTGTTCGGCACCTTGTGGGTTCTGCCCGGACTCGGTGCGGCGCAGGTCGCGCCGCACACCTTCCACGTCATTGCCGGATTCATCCTCGCCACGCTGCTGGTGGTCTGCGGCTTGCTGTACGGCCCGCCGGCCGAGCCCGGCAAGATCGAGGGCGTCTCGTCCGGCGCGCTGGCGGCCTATCTGTTCGGCGCCACGCTGGTCGTGCTCAGCAGTTTTCATGCCGACACCGCGATGGTGACGTTCGGCCTGCTGGTGGCCGGCACGCTGGTCGTGGCGTGGTACGCGCAAGCCGCCACCGCCGCCGTCGCGGTCGCCGCCGGCTTCGTCGCGCTGGTATTCCTGGAATGGGCGGTGCGCGGCAATCCCGATCTGCTGGTGCTGCCCGGCGGGCCGCTGTCGGGCATGGGCACCAGCCCGATCGACGGATCGGTGTCGCTGCATCTGGTATCGGCGGCGATTTTCGCGGTTGGTTTCGGCGTCGCCGGCTTCCTCGCCCAGGGCCGCTCGGTCAGTGCCATCATTCCGGTGATCTGGTCGGGCGCCGCGGTGTTCACGCCGCTGGCGCTTCTGATCGCGCTGTACGCCCGTATCACGCATCTCGACCGCTCGATTCCGTTTGCCATTCTTGCCGTGATCGTGGCCGCCGCTTTTGCCGCCGCCACCGAACTCCTCACCAGGCGCGAGGCCCGTCCCGGCCAGGCCATTGCCGCGGCCCTGTTCGCCACCGGCACGCTCGGCGCGCTCGCGCTGGCGCTGACCTTCGCGCTCGACAAGGGCTGGCTGACCATCGCGCTGGCGCTGATGGCGCTGGGCACGGCGTGGATCTCGATGCAACGCCCAATCCCGTTCCTGCGCTGGCTCGCCGCCATCCTCGCGGGCCTCGTGGTGGCCCGAGCCGGCTGGGAGCCGCGCGTGGTCGGCGACCTGGTCGGCAGCATGCCGATCTTCAACTGGCTGCTGTGGGGTTATGGCACGCCGGCGGCGGCGTTCTGGGGCGCCAGCGTGCTGATGCGTCGTCGCGGCGACGACGCGCCGTTGCGGATGGTGGAATCCGCCGCTATCCTGTTCACCGTCCTGCTCGCCTTCATGGAAATCCGTCACGCCATCAATGGCGGCAATGTCTATCGCGATTCCGCCGGCCTGGTCGAAGTCGCCCTGCAGGTCTCGGTCGCGCTGGCGATGGCAATCGGGCTGGAGCGGCTGAGAATCCGAACCAACAGCGTCGTGCACAATATCGGCGCTGTAGGGCTGACGCTCTATGCCGGCGTCGCCACCATCGGCGGCTTGCTGCTGCTGGACCTGCCGATCTTCTGGCCGCGCGACATCGGCGGACTGTTGTTCAACGAGATCCTGCTCGGCTATGCGCTGCCCGCCGTGCTCGCACTGCTGCTGTCCTATGCGGTGGCCGGGCGTCGTGCCGTCGCCTATGGCAACACCATCGCCGGTTTCGCCCTGGTTCTGGCGCTGGCCTATCTCACGCTGCAGGTCTGCCGCTTCTATCACGGTCCGATCCTTACCCGCGGCTCGACCACCGACGCCGAGCAATACACCTACTCGGTCGTCTGGCTGGGCTTCGGCGTGATCCTGCTCGGACTGGGGGTAACATTCAATTCGCAGCGCGCGCGACTGGCCTCGGCGGTCGTCATCGCGCTGACGATCTTGAAGGCGTTCCTGATCGACATGTCGTCGCTCGAGGGCATCTACCGGGCGCTGTCCTTCATGTGCCTCGGCCTGGTGCTGGTGGCGATCGGCTGGCTGTATCAGCGCATCCTGTTCAGCCGGCGGCTGCCAACTGCCCCGGGAACAGAGGCGGTCCCGGGGTCCTGAACCGCGGGGGACGCCACCGCCGGATCACCCCGGCCACAGGGGGGGGTGGGAGCGGGTCGACGACACCACGATGCTTTTCTAGAGCATGATGACTTTAGTTTAGTTCAAATCACTGACCTCGCAATGACGGGGGGCACCGATTCATCTTCAGGTCATTACGCTCTAACGTCGATTCGAAGCAGGTTTGGTCTTCTTCACCGTTTTCTTCACCGTTTTCTTCATCGCCTTCTTGGGTGCTTTCCTCGTTGCTTTCGTGACAATCTTCTTCCTGGCGATCTTCCGGGGGGCCATGCGCGCGCCCGCCTTTGCTGGCTTCTTCACGGGCTTTTTCTTCGCTACCGTTTTCGTCGTTTTCTTCACGGCTTTCTTGACCGCCTTTTTGGCTTTTTTCGCTGGAGTAACCTTCTTCCCCGAGGTCGTAGCCGCCGCGATCTTGTCCCTGGGTTTTGGCGCAGCGGGAACGGTCGGAGCGAGTACGGCGCCGCGCCGCTTCTTGATCGGGAATTTCGGTACTCTCGGCGCCAGCGGCTGACCTTCGGAGACCCAGAACTGCCGTTCCAGCCCCGCCATGCTGGACGGATCGAAATAGCGGTCCTGCCAGCTGTCATTGGGTTCGTTGTGCTTCCAGCTGACGACCTGCTGGAAGAATTTCGACGCCGGAAAATTCTTCTTCTGCTCCTTGTCGCCGCCGGCCTTCTGCCAGGCATCATTGGCCAGCCGCTGCGCCTTCTGCATCTGATAATAACGCCAGCGATAGTGGCTGTAGATATCGAACACATGGGTCGCATAGGCCTGGGCGATGCGCCGGTCGCCCTTCAGGATCAGCATGTTCTCGTCATTGTTGTGCGAGGCGCGGTAGCCGAGATTGTGGCTGCCGGTCGCCACCACGCAATTGGTCGGCGAGAACGGATCGATCACCACGATCTTGTCATGCACGATGGCGTTGCCGAATTTATAAAATTCCTTTTCCCAGGATGCGAAGCCATCGAGGATGCCCGCCGGCGCGATCACATCGGCGTCCTCGTCGGGATCGCGGAAGTTCATGAACTCCTCGGATTCCTTCTGATCGCTGATCACGCCGCGTATCAACAGGCCGGGCTTCTTGTCGGAGACGCCGGACAGATATTTGACGATGGTCGAAATCTCCGAGCCGGCGCCGCCCGGCTGGAAACACAGGAACAGCACGGCCTGCTCGGCACGCGCGCACAGATCGAACAGAACGCCCAGATCGGGCGGCAATCTGGCCGGTTTCCTGATCAAGCCGGGCATGTTCGGCGAAAACCACACTTGCGCCGACGGCCCGCCGGCAATCGCGATCGGCGGACGCGCGGTGGCATCGCCGTCACGCAACGGCGCGCCCTGGATCTTCTTCATCGGCGCCGGCGCGGCCGGAATGCCGGCGGTCTCGGCATCGGTTTTCAACTCGTGCCAATAGGCCAGGTATAATTTGGCCAGTTCGGCGGATTCGATGATGATGCAATTATTGGTCTGCGTGCACAGGCCGGTCGAGGTCCAGTTGGTACTGCCGCTCAGCACCGCCTTCGGCTCGTTGTCGGGGCCGACATAGACGATGAACTTGTTGTGGCCGATCTGGCCCTTCGGCATATAGCGCCGGACCAGCGGCTGGCCGGCGAGCGCGGCCGCGGCCTTGGCATTGCCGGCATCATACGGCCCGTCATCGCCAGTGCCATTGTTCGACAGGATCACTTCGCGGCGCGACAGCCCGGACAGCGCCGCAATCAATTCATCATCGGTGAATTCATACAGCGAGGCGTAGCACTTGCCGCCTTCCTTGTTGGCGCGATCGATGATCGACAGCAGTCCGGACAAAAGCTGCCCGGTCAATCCGAGCCGGATGGCGTCGCCGGCCGTTTCGATGTGCGGCCGCAGCGCGTCTGGCGAGGGTTTTTTGCCCTCGGCGATCAGGGCGCGCGACAGATGCTGGGTCGAGAGGATACCGCGGTTGAAGTAGACGCGGACGTTGCCGTAGATCTCGGTCGCGGTCACCGCCGGGGTGATCATTGGCGCGACATTCGGCACCGGTTGCGGATTGCTGGCGGGGCCCTGCATCGCGACGATCTTGTAGCGAACCGGCTTGCCCCGCGCCGGCGCGAGATCGCGCCAGCGGAAGGCAGCGATCGGCTGCAACGTCGTCGGTTTGGCGACCCATTCCGCGGCGTCGCCATCCTCGAAGCCGATATGGGAGGTCAGCGGCACCTCGGGAATGTCGACGTCCGCAGGCAGACGGAACACCGCAAATCCAAGACAACCGGGTATTTTTGCGTCGATGCTCCAGCCAATCTGCACGACGTCATTGTTTGCGTATGCAATCGCCTTTGCCGCCATCGCTGTCTCCACCGCTCTGATGAAAAAGCCTTCTCGAATATCGCAGCAATCTAATCGCAATTTCAGGTTGCAGATAGTGGAGGATCGCGACCTGACGGCACCAATGCGCGGCGGCGCCCGGGTTCTGGCCCACGGCCTGTGGCACGCGGCTTGCTCATGATGCGCCCAGGACGCGGCATCAAACATGCCGCGTCGCGTCCCGGAAACGCGCTAAAGCCGATACGATGACGTTTACATCCCATACCATCTAAGGACTGACGACATGACCACCGCTCCCATCGGCGCCGGCGTTCTCGATTTGCTGCGCCTGTTCAAGGGCAATGACGGCGCCGCCGACGCCTACGCCGCCACGCAGCTCGAGACGGCAAAGGCCATCGAGCCCACGCTGCGGGCCTTCGAGGTACTGCCCACCGACGTCACGCGAAAGCCGGGACCGCTGTCGGGCATTCCCGTCGGGATCAAGGACATCATCGCCACCACCGACATGGTCACCACCAACGGCTCGGCGGTCTACAAGGATCACGTCCCCGCCGCCGACGCCTGGGTGGTCGAGCGGCTGCGCAACCTCGGCGCCACAATCTTCGGCAAGACCGTCTCCACCGAATTCGCCTGGCGGCATCCGGGCCCCACCACCAATCCCTGGAACCCAAGGCATACGCCGGGCGGGTCGTCGTCCGGCTCCGCCGCTGCGGTGGCCGCGGGCCTGGTGCCGCTGGCACTGGGCACCCAGACCCTCGGCTCCGTGGTGCGCCCGGCCGCCTTCAACGGCGTGGTCGGGTTCAAGCCCAGTTTTGGCGCGATCCCGCGCAGCGGCGTGCATCCGCTCAGCCCGTCGCTCGACCATGTCGGTTTCTTTGCCCGCCGCGTCGACGACGTCGCCTATGCGCTGTCGCTGCTGATGGGCAGCAGCGACAGCGACGCGCATGGTCGCCCGGGGCCGACCTTCGAGGTGTCCGTCGATCACGGCCTGCAGACGCTGGCCGCGCCGCGGCTCGCGGTGGTGCGGTTTGCCAAATGGGACAAGGCCGAAATCGAAGCGCGGGCCCTGTTCGATGCCTCGCTGGCCAGGCTGCGCGACGCCGGCGCCATCGTCGAAGAGCTGCAGCTGCCCGAACTCGATCGTACCAACTGGGACGCCGTCAACACCATCCTCACCTCGGAGGGCGCAGAGATCTTTGCCGATCTGATCGCGCGGTTCCCGGATCGCACCAGCGACAAGCTGAAGAACCTGGTCGAGCTAGGCCAAGCCCACAGCGCCACCTCCTATCTCGCGGCGAAGTCGCTGCAGGCCAAACTGCGCTCGGATTTCACCACGCGGATGGCAGGATTCGACGCGGTACTAACGCTGCCCGCCTTCGGCGAGGCGCCCGAGGGCCTGGGATACACCGGCGACGCCGAATATTGCGCGCCATGGACGCTGCTCGGCGTGCCGGCACTGTCGCTACCAGCCGGTTTCGGCAAGAACCATCTGCCGCTCGGCCTGCAGGTGGTAGGCGCCTACAGACAGGACCTGCATCTGCTGCGCGTGGCGAAGTGGGTGGAAGCCGTGCTGGCGTTTTCGCCGGGATTGCCGGCGGTAAAATCCTGACCACTCTCCACCGTCGCAATTGAAACCTCGTCGCGGCGCGGAGCCAACGGGTTCGGCTTCGCCGGCCCGTTGGCAGGCTCCGCGACGCGGCGATCCAGAAAGCTGCAAGCGAAAACTGGATTGCTTCGTCGCGAGCGGTCCTTGCGATTGCGACGGAGGGCCAGGCCTACTTCGTCACGCCGCCATCCGGATGGGTGGGATCGATCCACAGCACGGTCTCGACCTTTTCGGCAGGCTCGATATCGAGATTGATCGCCACCGCCTGGCCGTCGCTGCGCACCAGCACGCATTCCAGCAACTCGTCCGGGCTGGCGTTGATTTCCTGGTGCGGCACATAGGGCGGAATGAAAATGAAGTCGCCGGGGCCGGCTTCGGCGGTGAATTGCAGCGCGTCGCCCCAGCGCATCCGCGCCTTGCCCTTGACGACATAGATGATGCTCTCGAGATGGCCGTGATGATGCGCGCCGGTCTTGGCGTCCGGCTTGATCGTCACCGTCCCGGCCCACAGCTTCTGCGCGCCAACCCGGGCAAAGTTGATGGCGGCCTTGCGGTCCATGCCGGCGGTGGAAGGCACGTTGGAATCGAGCTGATCGCCGGGGATCACACGCACGCCATCGTGCTTCCAGCGCTCGGCATCGTCGTGGCTGTGGTCGGCCGGGTGATCATGGGAATGATCATGCGGATGGTCGTGGTCGTGTCCGGACATCGCGATGCTTTCTGAAGTTCCGGAAAAAATGCGGCAACGGAGGCGGCATCACATCCCGGAGAGCGAGGAACATTCAATCGAGCTGACGCTTGTAATGGCGAAGCTCAAACGGGCAGGCGTTCTGAAAATCCGTTCGGAACTTTTTGTCCGCTCACTGACAGGAGTATCCCATGGGTGCCACCACGGACAAGATCAAGGGTAACGCCAACGAAGCGATTGGCAAGGCCAAGCAGGGCATTGGCGAAGCCGTCGGATCTGATCGCCTGCAGGGCGAAGGTCTGATCCAGGAAGGCAAGGGCCACGCCCAGCAGGCTGTTGGCGATGCCAAGCAGGCCGCCAAGGACGCTGCCGACAAGGCAGCCGAACTGGCCCACAAGAAGCTTTGATTCAGATTAGTCTGGATGTGGAAAGACCGGCCGCAAGGCCGGTCTTTTGCGTTTGAAAGGCTGAAGCTGCAGCTCAGTAGCCCAGCGCGCAGCCATCCTTGCGCGGCTCGGAACCGCCGGTCAGCGTGCCCTTGTCCCAGTCGATCACGATCGCCTGGGCGCCGCCGAACGGTCCCACGCAGGGCGCGGTCTTGTGGCCGATTTTTTGCAGGCCTTCCACGATTGACGCCGGCACCCCGTCCTCGAGCGTGTAAACGCCCTCGTAATGCAGCCCGCGCGGCTGGTCGATCGCTTCCTGCACATCCAGACCATAATCGAGCATGTTGGTGAGCACGCGGCACTGGCCGACCGGCTGGTACTGCCCGCCCATCACCGCGAACGACATCTTGGCGCGGCCATTCTGCGTGGTCAGCGACGGGATGATGGTGTGCAGCGGACGCTTGCCCGGCGCGATGCAATTGGGGTGATCGCGCTGTACGCGGAAGCCGGCGCCGCGGTTCTGCATCAGCACGCCGGTGGTGTTGGAGACCACCGCCGAACCGAACGAATGCGCCACCGAATTGATGAACGAGCAGACGTTGCGATCCTTGTCGACCACGGTGATGTAGACGGTCTCAGGATTGATCGGCGGCGACACGCTCGGCAGATCGACCAGCCCGTCCATGCGGATCTTAGCCGCCCAATCGGCGGCGAATTGCTTCGACAGGATGCGTTCGACGTCGACGCCGACATAGGCGGGATCGCCGATGTTCTGTTCGCGCATCAGATAGGCGATGCGGGCGGCCTCGGCCTCGAGGTGGAAGCGCTCGACGCTCATCGCCGGATATTTGGTGAGGTCGAAATGGCTGAGGATGTTGAGCATCACCAGCATGGTGATGCCGGGGCCGTTCGGCGGGCACTGCCAGACATCATAGCCCTTGTACTGCGTGGTCAGCGGCGTGGTACGCTCGGTGACGTGGGCGGCGAAATCTTCCAGCGTGTGGAGACCGCCATGGCTGCGCAGCGTCTCCACCATGTCTTCGGCGACATAGCCCTTGTAGAAGCCGTCGGGACCTTCCTTGGCGATGGTGCGCAGCGTCTTGCCGAGTTCGGGCTGATGCATGACATCGCCAACGACCGGCGCCTCGCCATTCTTCAGCAGGTAGCGCGGCGCGTTGATGCCGGCGCGCACCTTCTCCACATTGTTCTTCCAGTCGAACGCGATGCGCGGCGCGACGACATAGCCCTCTTCGGCCGCCTTGATCGCCGGCTGCAGCAGGGTATCGAGGCCGAACTTGCCATGGTCCTTGAGGATCGTGGCCCAGGCATCGATCGAACCGGGAATGGTCACCGAATGCGGCCCGGTCGACGGGATCGCATTCATCTTGTGCTCGATGTACCAATCCACGGTCGCGGCCTGCGGCGCGCGGCCGGAACCGTTATAGGAATGCACCTTGCCCTCGCCCTTCGGCTGTATTAGCGCGAAGCAGTCGCCGCCGATGCCGGTGGATTGCGGTTCGATCACCCCTTGCAGCGCGCAGGCCGCCACCGCCGCGTCAACGGCCGTGCCGCCGGACTTCAGCACCTCGATTGCCGTCAGCGTCGCCAGCGGATGCGACGAAGCCGCCATGCCGTTCTGGGAATGAACCGTGGAACGGCCGGCGAGATGGAAATTCCTCATGCCAAAATGCTCACTTCTGTCGCTGATGATCGGGTGATGGGGCGCCGCGAAGGCTGCGATTTCTTGGCATATTGAACGCCACAGGGCAATGCTCGCCGTCCCCTCGGCAACGCCGGGTTGCCACCAACCCGCACTTTCAAGCACTTTCGTCCCGCGCGCGCGGCTGATAAACCCCGGCCATGTCGCTCAAGGTCGCCGCCTTTTACCAGTTCGCCGCGCTGCCGGATGTTGCCGAGCTGCGTGAGCCGCTGCGTGCGCGCTGCGCTGGACTCGACCTGAAAGGCAGCGTGCTGCTGGCCGATGAAGGCATCAACGGCACGCTGGCCGGCACAAACGGGGCAATCGACGCGCTGATCGACGAATTGCGCTTCGGCGCGATGTTCGGCGGCCGGCTCGATCACCTTGAACTGAAATGCTCGACCGCCACCACCATGCCGTTCCTGCATCTGAAGATCCGGCTGAAGAAGGAAATCGTCACGCTCGGCGATCCCGGCACCGATCCGAACCGGGAGGTCGGCATCTATGTCGACCCAGCCGACTGGAATGCGCTGATCGAAAGCCCCGGCACGCTGCTGATCGACACCCGCAACGCCTTCGAGGTGGCGATGGGCACGTTCGAGGGCGCCGTCGATCCCGGCATCCGCAGCTTCGGCCAGTTCAAGGATTTTGTCACTGCCAGGCTGGACCCGGCGAAGCACACGCGAATCGCGATGTTCTGTACGGGCGGCATCCGCTGCGAGAAGGCCAGCTCCTATCTGCTGTCGCACGGCTTTGCCGATGTGTATCATCTCAAGGGCGGCATCCTGAAATATCTCGAACAGATCCCCGAGGCCGACAGCCGCTGGCGCGGCGAGTGCTTCGTGTTCGACGGCCGCATCGCGCTCGGCCATGGGCTGGTCGAGAGCACGACCGTGCATCCCGATCTTCCGATCAATTCCGAAGATTTCGAATCGCAGAAAGAAGCGGCCGGCGATGACTGACCTCAAAACCCTGAGCGAGCGCATCGATGCGCTGGAGACCCGCCTGACCTATCAGGACGAGATCATCGAGACGCTGAACGCCACCATCACCGCGCAATGGCAGCAGATCGACCGCCTGACCCGGCAGGTCGCCACCCTGGGCGAGCGGCTGCAGGAAGCCGAAAGCCACTCCGGCGGCATCAGCAACGAGCCGCCGCCGCATTATTGAGGGTACGGGCACTGAACGACACCTGAGAGAGCCACGCGCGCCGACTATCCCGCCGCCAGTCGCCGATCGCGCAATTCACGTTTCAGTACCTTGCCGATCGCACTGCGCGGCAGGCTGTCGACGAACACGATCTCGGAGACGCGCTGGAATTTGCCGACCCGTTCGTTCACGAAGGTCTTCAACGCCGCCGCATCGACAGCCGCGCCAGGCTTGCACACCACGAACCCCGCCGGGGTCTCGCCCCACTCCTCGGATGGCATCGCCACAACCGCGGCTTCCAGCACGTCGTCATGGCCGATCAGCACCGCCTCCAGATCGCTCGGATAGATGTTGAAGCCGCCGGAGATGATCATGTCCTTCTTGCGGTCCATCAGCGTGAGAAAGCCGTCCTCGTCGAAGCGGCCGACATCCCCGGTGCGCACGAAGCGCTTGCCGGCGGCGTCGTGCCAGAACGTCTCGGCGGTCTTGCCAGGCTGGTTGAGATAGCCTGTCATGATGTTCGGCGAGTGGCCTACCACCTCGCCGATCTCGCCGGGCGCCACCTCGACGCCATCCTCGTCGAGCAGAATGATGTCGTGATCGGGCATCGGCTGCCCGACGGTGTGCAGCTTGTCCGGATTTTCATGCGCCAGCAGTCGGCAGGTCGCGCCGCCTTCGGTCATGCCATAGACCTCGGTGAGGCCGCCGGGCCAACGCTTCAGCACATCGGCCTTCAGGGCGGCTGCGAACGGCGCCGAGGTGCTGTGCTTCATCACATAGGACGACAGATCGAACTGATCGAAATCCGGCACCGCCATGATGCGGCGATACTGCACCGGCACCAACATCGTATGGGTGGCGCGATATTTTGCGCTGACTTCGAGAAAACCGCGGGCATCGAATTTCTTCATCAGCACCACGGTGCCGCCGCCCGCCAGCGTGGGGTTGAAGGCCACCAGCGTGGTGTTGGAATAAAGCGGTGTCGACAGCACGGTGACCGCGTCCGGCCCGTGGCCAACCGGGACAAGCTGGCCATATTGCCGCCAGCGCATCGCGTGCGAATGCACGATGCCCTTCGGCGTGCCGGTGGTGCCGGAGGAATAGATGATGTTGAACACCCATTCCGGATCGATGCTGACCGGCGCGGGCTTGCTGCCGGGCGCGGCGCACCACGGGCTGAACGCGCGGCCGAAACCGCTGTCGTCGAGTGCCACGCGCAGCCTCTCTCCGGACGTCGCGGCCTCGCCCATGACGGCGGCGGCGGCTTCATCCATGAACAGGACTTTCGGAGCGCAATCCCGCAGCATCGCCGCGAAATCAGTCGGCGTCGATGATGGCGCCAGCGGGGCCACCGCGATGCCGGCCCGCAACGCGCCGAGGAAGGTGGCGGCGTATTCGATCGTGCTATAGGCGCAGATCGAGATCACGTCTTGCGGCTTCAACCCGTCGGCCTGCAGCGCGGCGGCGACGCCATCGATCAGCGCATCGAATTCGGCATAGGACAGAGTTCGCCGATCGTCGATGATCGCGGTATGGGCCGGCCTTGCCGCCGCCGTGTCGCGCACCAGCGCATCAAGCGCGATGAAGTCGGACATGTGGTTTCTCCCTTTTTTGTTTTTGTTGCAATCACACCGCCCTCACCCCGTCATTGCGAGGAGCCAACGGGTCCGGCTTCGCCGGCCCGATGATAAACTCCGCGACGCGGCACTCCAGAAGCACTAGAAAAGACTGGATTGCTTCGTCGCAAGGGCTCCTCGCAATGACGCAGGATCAAACGGAGCGTTTTATCGATCGAGCGCCTCACCCTTGAGCCATTTTGCGCCACTTTGATACAGCGCCTCGACAGCCGCACCGCGCAGGCCCGGCATGTCCGGCTTGATCTGGTAGCCGATCTGACTCTGCAGATAGGCCAGATGACGGTAGCCCACAGGAAAGCTCTCCAGCAACGCGGCATCCAGCACCAGCTCGGCATTGGGTCGCACCGTATCGATGCGATCCTGTTCGTAGATCGGCTGGCGCAGCACCAGCCCCCATTTGCCCTGTCGTTTTTCTAAAAAGTCGTAGAACCGCCCGGTCAGCCGGACATCGACCTCGACGCCATGCACCGGCGCGCGCTGGGCAATGGTCATCTTGGTCTGCGAAATCGCGCGGGTGCCCTCCAGATCGATCGATTGCCCACCGAGGAAATGCAGGATCGACACGCCCTTGGCCCAGCCGGCCTTGCTCATGGCGATGAATTCATCGGCGGTGCCCTGCGTCCACGTGGCCTGCATGACGCCGTCGTCGTGCCACACGGTGCGAAAGCGGTCCCAATCGCCAGCGTCGCGCCACAGCGCCCAATTGTCGACGAGTTGCCGGATCGTCAGGCGGTCGAGCAGATCCTTGTCCATGAATATTCCTCACATCGTCGAAGACCGCCTCGCGGCGGAAGAAATGAATGCCGCCTTATGGCTGACAACGCGCGGCGCGACAATCGTAAACGCGGCGTTAACCAGTGCGGCCCTATGGTGACGTCCGGGCGAGTATGCCCATTCCGTTCAGAGCGTTGGGGGCTTGCTTGGCGACGAGGCCGATGT
>NZ_JANXTC010000286.1:0-9546 GCF_025356345.1 Tardiphaga sp. | reverse complement strand
GGAGCCTTCACAGCGGCGACCTTGAGGCCGCCACGGAGACGGTTCACGACCAGCGTGGCCAAAGCCTCGCCTTCGACGTCTTCGGCCACGATCACCAGCGGCTTGCCGGTCTGCACGACGGCTTCGAGCAGCGGCAGCATTTCGTTGAGGTTGGAGAGCTTCTTCTCGTTGATCAGGATGTAGGCATCGTCGAACTCGACGCGCATCTTGTCAGCGTTGGTGACGAAGTAGGGGGAGATGTAGCCGCGGTCGAACTGCATGCCTTCGACGACGTCGAGCTCGGTCTCGAGCGACTTGGCTTCTTCAACCGTGATGACGCCCTCGTTGCCGACCTTCTTCATCGCGTCGGCGAGGAACTTGCCGATTTCGCTGTCGCCATTGGCGGAGATGGTGCCGACCTGGGCGATCTCTTCGTTCGAGGTGACCTTCTTGGAGTTCTTGACGAGATCAGCAACCACGGCTTCCACAGCCAGGTCGATGCCGCGCTTCAGATCCATCGGGTTCATGCCGGCGGCAACCGACTTGGCGCCTTCACGGACGATGGCCTGGGCGAGCACGGTCGCGGTGGTGGTGCCGTCGCCGGCGAGATCGGCCGACTTCGAGGCCACTTCACGGACCATCTGGGCGCCCATGTTCTCGAACTTGTCTTCAAGCTCGATTTCCTTGGCGACGGTGACGCCGTCCTTGGTGATGCGGGGCGCGCCGAACGACTTGTCGAGCACGACGTTGCGGCCCTTGGGGCCGAGCGTCACCTTGACGGCGTTGGCGAGAATGTCGACGCCGCGCAGCATCTTGTCGCGGGCATCAACGCCGAATTTGACTTCTTTGGCTGACATGTTTTGCTTCCTGAATGATTGAATGGGCTTGGCGAAAAGGCGCTTAAGCGGCCTTCTTCTTGGCGGTCGGGAAGTCGGTCAGGACGCCCATGATGTCGCTTTCCTTCATGATCAGCAGGTCCTGGCCATCGATCTTGACCTCGGTGCCGGACCACTTGCCGAACAGGACGCGCTCGCCGACCTTGAGGTCGATCGGGATCAGCTTGCCGGCTTCGTCACGGCCGCCGGGACCGACGGAGACGATCTCGCCCTGCGAGGGCTTCTCTTTGGCGCTATCCGGGATAATGATGCCGCCAGCGGACTTCTCTTCGGCGTCGATACGCTTGACCACAACGCGATCGTGCAGCGGACGGAATTTCATGCAGTCCTCCTAAGTTTCTGAAGATGTTCGATATTTAGAATTTTGGCAGTCGATGCCGACAAGTGCCAGCCCGACTGGTCCGGAGATAGGCCGAACGTTCCCGCTCGGCAAGCCCTTCTAGCAGAATTTTTGGCACTCCAATATGACGGCTGCCAACGCCGGGAATGATGGTTAATCGGCCCCGGCACGCCCTGTTAGCACTTGCGGTAAGCCGCTGCCAACGCTGACCTTTCAACACATTGTTAAACTTTTAAGCTTGTGATGGGCGGGTTGCTTGCGTCACAATTCATACATCGCGTCGTCATGGCGAAGTGGAATCCGGTTCGCGGCAAGACAGCGCGGTCAAAGGAGCGAAGAACGTATTCGACATCAACCGTTAGCCACTTGTGCCGAATGCGCTCTGTCCATGGAGGTTGGCATGGTCTCGAGAAGTGCGGTTTCTGACGATTTCAGGAAGCAGGTGCTTGGCTACGGGCTGACGACGGCGCAGATTTTTTACCGGATGCCGGATCATCCCTCTTTGCTGCAAAGCTATCTCTGGCAGGATTACGACCTGTTCCCGAAATTCCCCGCGTTGAAGGATTTTCTGGCGTTCTGGGAAAAATCGCTCGATGGGCCGCTGTTTTCCGTCACGGTCGCGCATTCCAAGCTGATCAAGCCGGCCGAATTGCGCGCCATCGACGGCGTGTTCCGGCTGCACTGAAAGTCTCGGGAAGCACGGGTGGGGTGATCGACGGTTTCGCCGGCAGGCTAGGGCCGTCGCCGCGCCTCGTTCCGATGCGGCGCGGCCAGATGGCGGTGTTGCGCGGAAGCAGTCCGGCTAGTTGAGCTTCACGGTGATGGGCCGCGGCGCTCCCTTTGTGGGGCCGTCGAACATCAGCAGCACGCGCATGCGCTGATCGTCCCCGTCGAGCGGCAACAGCGCCTCCGGCTTCACTTTTTTGCCGTAGCCCTCGAGATCGACCAGTCGATTCAAACGGTTTTCGCCATCCCATGAATAAATGGAGTAATCGCCGGTCTTGATTTTGGTCCCTTCGGGTGGATCGTTGACCGGCCCGGCCAGCACCAGAAAACCGTTGCCGTATCGGGCGAGGTCACGAACGCCTCGTGGGTTGCCGAGCGTGTCGTTCTGCAGCGCCAAGCGATGCAGCTTTGGATCGGCCGGTTGCCCTTCAAACACGGCCGGCGCGGCGACCGACAAGATCGCGGCATCCGATCCGAGGACCGGCCCGCGCATCCCGATATATAGCCGCCGGTCGCGCACCGCGAGGCCCTCGATCGTCAAGCCGTTGTCGGCAAGCGCCTGATCATAGGCGCGGGCAATCTCGGGCTGGGACTGCAACACAACCGTCAGGCTGGATGGCTGGACGTCGGCCTTGCCGCGCAATTTGCCGGTCTGCATGTCGACGGCGGCAGCGCGGAGCGTGATACGAAAAATCTGCCTTGTCGCCGCGGCCCTGGCGTTGACCTTCGCTTCTTTCGCCTGATCGGGTTCGTGACGTGCTCTTCCATGCGAGCCGACCACATAGAAGCTGCCATCCTCAAAGGCGACGGCTTCGGCATCGAGCTCCAGCGGCTTGCCGCGGTATTGCGTATCGGTCAGTTTGATGAAATCGCCGGCGACCAGCTTGCCGTCGCCGAGCACGACAATCTGCGCGCCCTGCGTCTCGTCATCGGCAACGATGCAAATCCGTGGAAAAGTCACGTCGCGATCGCAGGCAATGCCGCTGACATCGGTCGATTTTTCCACCTCCGATGATGGCTCGGCCTTGCCGAGAAGTTTTCCATGGACCTTCCACGTCGCTGCGTCCCGAGCTGCGACCGAGGCCGGATGGATGGCCAGCAGACACGCCACGGCGACAATCAGTCGGGGAAGTGCGCCCCTGAACGTGCGGCCGATGCCGCTGTCGGGACTGTTCGTGGAAAGGCTGCGATATACCGCGGGCTGCGATCGGTTCATTGGTGCACCCATGTACTCGTCGGCGACAACCAGATGAGGGATGATGTCCGAGCTTTGAACGACGTGCAAGTTCAGGTTGAGTCTGCGATTGCGAAATGGCTGTTGTTGCACCGCAAGGTAGATCGCTTCGGCATGCCCGGCGGTTGCGCGGTGTCGCAGGGCGCAATGCTCCGGACCAATTGCTGCGCTCATGAACTACGGCTACGCTTGAGGCCATGCGCGATCGGCATCCGGCATCGCGCTGCGGAATGGGAATAAGCGCATGGCGAAGCGATTGGTTGCATCGAGGGCTGGCAAAGCCGCCGCGCCGAAACCGGCCACGCGCAAGCCGATCGCCAAAGCCACCGC
This sequence comes from Tardiphaga sp., assembly GCF_025356345.1. Taxonomy (GTDB): domain Bacteria; phylum Pseudomonadota; class Alphaproteobacteria; order Rhizobiales; family Xanthobacteraceae; genus Tardiphaga. The sequence continues at coordinate 6,041 of NZ_JANXTC010000286.1, read as the reverse complement.
CGCAAGAGCGGCCGCGAGCGCCAAGCCCGCACGTCGTCGGCAGCGCATTGCCATCAGCCACTACCGCGAAGAGGATTTCGCCGCCGACGGCCTTCGTGCCTATGCGAAATACCGCGATCTCGGGATCGCCGAGGCCACCGCCGGACTGGCGCAGGCGCATGTAATCCGGCTGGTCGGCGAATGCGATCCGGCGGAGGTCTCCAAGCTTCACTATCATGATGCCGAATTCCAGATGATCTATGTGCTGAACGGCTGGGTGAAGACCTATATCGACGGCGAAGGTGAAACCGTGATGCGGCAGGGCAGTTGCTGGACCCAGCCGCCGCGGGTCAAGCATCTGATCCGCGATTACTCCGACAATTGCGAATTGCTGGAAGTGATTCTGCCGGCGCAGTTCCGGACCGTCGAGGTCAAGGCGTAAGCAGGCCGACGATCGCGCCCATCAGGCAGGTTGTCAGCGTGCCCGAGACGATCGACTTCAGTCCCAGCGCGTTGATCTCGTCGCGGCGCTCCGGCGCCATGGTGCCGAGGCCGCCGATCATGATGCCGAGGCTGGCGAAATTGGCAAAGCCGCATAGCGCATACAGCATGATCAGCCGCGAGCGCGGGTCGAGCGTGTCGGGTGGCAGCCCGGCGAATTGCAGATAGGCGATCAACTCGTTGAGCACCGTCTTGACGCCCATCAGGGCGCCGGCGGTCAGCGCCTGATCCCATGGCAGGCCCATCAGCCAACACACCGGCGCCATGGCGTAGCCGAGCAGGCGCTGCAGCGAGATCGAGGCGCCGCCGATCATCGGCAGCGCGCCGAGCACGGCGTTGACGAGGTACATCAACGCCACCAGCACCAGCAGCAGGGCGACGATGTTGACCAGCAGGACAATGCCGGCGCTGGTACCCCTGACGATGGCGTCCATGGTGCTGGTCGCCTGGGTTTCCGGATCGGCCAGCGTGCCGCCGGTGCGGCGGGGTTCGGTTTCCGGCAGCATGATCAGGCTGACGAGAATCGCGGCCGGCGCCGACAGCACCGACGCGATGACGAAATGCGCGGATGCATCGGGAATCAGCGGCGACAGGAAGGTCGCATACAGCACCAGCACGGTGCCGGCGATGCCAGCCATGCCGCCGGTCATCACCAGGAACAATTCGCTGCGCGTCAACTGCTTCAGATAGGGCCGGATGAACAGCGGCGCCTCGACCATGCCGAGGAAGATGTTGGCGGCGGTCGATAGCCCAACGGCGCCGCCGACGCCGAGCGTGCGCTCCAGTAGCCAGGCCATGCCGCGCACGATGGGCGGCAGGATGCCCCAGTGAAACAGCAGCGTGGTCAGCACGCTGATCACCAGCACCACCGGCAGCGCCTGCAGCGCGAGCACGAAATCGGCGCCGGGCGCCTTGAGGTCGAATGGCAGCGCGGCGCCGCCGAGATAGCCGAACACGAAGGAAGTGCCGGCGCGCGAGGCCGCGGCGATCAGGCCGACGACGTCATTGATCGTACCAAAGCCATGCGCGACGACCGGCAGCTTCAGCAGGATGATGGCGGTGAGCAAAGTAGCGGCGAGACCGATCGCGGCTTGCCTGAGAGAGACTGCGCGGCGATTTTCACCAAACGCCCAGGCGGTGCCAAGCAGCGCGAGCACGCCAAACGCCGATTGCAGTTGCAGCATGAATCCCCCGAAGCCATGGCGATAATGCCGGGGCGATGGAGGCCATGCAATGTCGGTGCCGGCCGTCATTGCGAGGAGCGCTTGCGACGAAGCAATCCCGTGTTTTCTTTTTAACCCTCTGGATTGCCGCGTCGCTCAGCTAAGGGGAAAGCTGGTGAGCCAACTTCCCGTGACCTCGCCGTGGCCTGGAAAGGCCCGCGCGCAATTACGTGTCCCGGACGCGATGCGGCATCCTTATGCCGCTTCGCAGAGCCGGGACCGCACCAGACGCTGTCGCCTGGTGTGGCCTCGGCTCAGCGAAGCAATACTTCGTATTGCATCGCGGTATTGCATCGCGTCCGGGGCAAGACAGGTTTCAGCCCCGCCCGACGAACGGCATCTTCGTCGCCATCACCGTCATGAACAGCACGTTGGCGTCCAGCGGCAGGCCGGCCATGTAGGCGACGGCGTCGCCGACCGCCTTGGAGTCCATGCGCGGCTCCTGCTTCTGGGTGCCGTCCGGCTGCATCACGCCGGGGCCGTTGACCATGCGGTCGGTCATCGGCGTGGCGGCATTGCCGATGTCGACCTGGCCGACCGCGATGTCATAGGCGCGACCATCGAGGTTGCTGGCCTTGGTCAGGCCGGTGATGGCGTGCTTGGTCGAGGTATAGGCGGCGGAGAACGGCCGCGGCGCATGCGCCGAGATCGAGCCATTGTTGATGATGCGGCCGCCGCGCGGGGTCTGGTCCTTCATGATGCGGAAGGCGTGCTGCGTACACAGGAACGGCGCCGTCAGATTGGTGTTCACCACCGCCTGCCACTGGTCGAGCGCCAGATCCTCGAACTTCACCGGCGGCGCGCCCATGCCGGCATTGTTGAACAGCACGTCGAGCCGGCCAAAATGATCCATGGTCTTGGCGAACAACGCGGCGATCGAGGCGGGGTCGGCCATGTCGGCGGGAACCGGCAGGCTGTGGCCGATGCCTTCGCCAAGCTTCTGCGTCTCCTGCAGCATCTCGAGGCGGCGGCCGGCGAGCACCACGGTGAAGCCGATTTTCATCAGCGCCAGCGAGGCGGCGCGGCCGACGCCGGTGCTGGCGCCGGTGACGATGGCGATCTTGGTCTCGGTCATCTGTTTCTTCCCTGGTTTTTTAAGGTAGGTCGCGGCGCATGAACCGCGCGTGTTGGTCGTAGCTTCGCAGTTGGTGGTCAAGTCCGGATTCGGACACGATCTCAAATCCCTGTCGCTGCCAAAAATGAACTGAATTGTTGACCGCAACAAGCGTCATGTTTGGCAGTTGCAGGTGTGTGGCATGCGTCACCAATTTGGCGACGATGTAAGCCGCCGCGCCGGTGCGGCGGGCTTCGGGCAGCAACGCGAGATCATGGATGTAATAGGTTGTCGGCCGCGACGCCGGCGCGCCGAGCCGCGCATTCAGTTTCGGCGGCTGCATGAAATGCCAGGGATGGCTGATGACATAGCCGATCAGTGCATCATCGTGCCGCAGCATGAAACATCCGGCGCAATGCACGGCAAGGCGATCGGCGAACACGGCGGCGTCTTCGGGGTAGGTTGGATGGATACGATCGGCGAGCAGCTTCACTGCCGGCAGATCGATCGCTGTCATCGCGCGCCAGTGCAGGGAGGCTATTATCATCGGCGTGGTCGTCGTCAGCTTTCGGTCTTGTAGGGCGGTCGCGGAATATTCTGGTGGGCGGCGCGCAGCGCCGCTGACCAGCGCGAGCGCAAATCGTGGAAATAGGGCTCGCCCGCCTCGATGCGGTGGTTCAGATCGGCGTCGCAGACATCGGTGCGCACCACCAGCACGTCGATCGGCAGACCGACGCCGAGGTTGGAGCGCATCGTCGAATCCATCGAGATCAGCCCGGTCTTCAGCGCTTCATAAAGTTCGACATCGAAATGCATGGCGCGGTCAAGCACCGGCTTGCCGTATTTGTGCTCGCCGATCTGCAGATAGGGCGTGTCGGTGGTGCATTCGATGAAATTGCCGGCCGGATAGATCATGAACAGCCGCATCTTGCCGCCCTTGATCTGGCCGCCGAACAGGAACGAGACGTTGAAATTGATGTCCTCGGATTCGAGCGCCTCGCCCTCGGTGGCGTTGACGTGCCGGATCGCGCGGCCGATGCGCTGCGCCGCCTGGAACATGGTCGGCGCGTTCAGCAATGTCTCGCGCGTGCCGGTCTTGGGGTCCTCGAAGCCCTCGCTCAGGGTCGACAGGACCGACTGGCTGATCGCCAGATTGCCGGCGGAGGCCACCGCCATGATGCGGTCGCCGGGCTGGTTGAAGACATGCAGCTTGCGGAAGGTGGAGACGTTGTCGAGCCCGGCATTGGTGCGCGTGTCCGCGATCATCACCAGGCCGTCTTTCACCAGAATTCCGCAACAATAGGTCATCGACAGTCCCTTAATCAGGGAAGCGTCTTACGCGCTGGACCGGGTGGCGGCAACCGCCACGGCGCGGTTCAGGATTGCGACTGCGACTGGCTCTGCCACGGCTGCCGGCCGGCCTGATCGACCGTTACCGAAACGGTCAGGGTTTCCATGCCGCCGCCATAGCGGGTACCGCGCACCGGGGCGGCGCCGAGGTAATCGAGGCCGATGGCAACGCGGGCATGGGCGTCGGTGGTGCAGATCGCATTGGCCGGATCGAAGCCGACCCAGCCGAGATCGGGGACGAAGGCCTCGGCCCAGGCGTGGCCAGCCTGCTGGTTGACCATGCCGTCGGCGCGCAAAAAATGACCCGCGACGAAGCGGCTGGGTACGCCGGCGGACCGGGCGCAGGCAATGAAGATATGGGCGTAGTCCTGGCACACCCCGCGCTTGCCGGTGAAGGCCTCGATGGCCGAGGTGCCGGTATTGGTGGGGTCGCCGTCGAAGGTCATGTGCTCGTTGATCGCCATCATCAACGCATGCAGGAAGCCGAGCACGTCGGTCTCGGACCGCGGATCAAGTGCCCTGGCAAAAGCCACCATGGCCGGGTTGGCTTCGGTCAGTTCGGTCTGGCGCAGGAAGAAGCTCGGCGGAAAGCGTTCGTCGGTGCCCTTCAGCACGCCGCCGGTATCCTGGGTTTCGATCAGCCCTTCGACATTGATGGTGAGGTCGGCGATTGGGCCGTGGGTCAGCACGTGGGTGACGTTGCCATAGGCATCTTCGTGCAGATCGAGCCGGGCATCGGTTGAAATATCAATCTGCCACTCGGCGACGTATTGGCCGTCGTGGCTGCCGGGCGTCATGCGCAGGATCTGGATCACGCCCGACGCCGGCGGCTCGTAGCGATAGGTCGTGGTATGGGCGATACGAAGGCGCATGATAATTACTCGTCATTCCAGGGCGAGAGCGCGAAGCGCGAGCGAACCCGGAATCTCCACTGATTTATTTGACCATTTTTCCCGCCACTCCAATGGAAGTGGCTGAGGCTCGCGTTCGGCTGACGCCGTCCGCGCCCCGGAAGGACAGTCTAATCATATCAAATATTGTTTGGCGATGATTTCGCCCAGCCGGCTGTTGTCCGCGATGAATTCCTGGATGAATTCGTGCAGGCCGTGCTGAAAAATGTCCTGCATGTTGCTGTGCTCAAGACGGTTGCGGACGCCGCGGGCATGGCGCTGGGCGGCGCCCTGGCGGCCATAGGATACGCCGATCTGGTCGAGATTGCGGACGAGGTTGCCATAGCAGCTGGCCAGCGAGCGCGGCAGCGTGTCGTTGAGGATCAGCAGATCGGCGATCAACCACGGCTTCAGCGTTTCGCGGTAGACCCAGTGATAGGCCGTCAGCGCCGACACCGAGCGCAGGATCGAGGTCCACTGGTAGTAATCCAGCGGGCCGCCGACATGCTCGTCCTCGGGCAGCAGCAGATGATACTTGACGTCGAGAATGCGCGCGGTGTTGTCGGCGCGCTCCAGATGCAGGCCGAGGCGGGAGAACCAGTAGGGGTCGTTGCGCAACATGGTGCGGTAGGCCGAGCCGTCGAAGCGTAGCGAAGTCTCCTGCACGAAACGCAGGAAGCGCGCCAGTTGCTCGCGGGTCTTGGTGCCGCCGCTCCAGACTTCCTGCAGCTCGATCCAGGCGCCGTTGATGGTGTCCCACATCTCGCCGGTCAGCGCGGTGCGCACCGAGCGCGAATTCAGTCGTGCGTTCTCGATGCAGTTGCGGATCGAGGACGGGTTGGCGGTGGAGAAGGACAGATATTCGACGACGTTCCTTTCGTCGGCTTCCTCGTAGATCTCGTAGAACGCCGCCGAGACGCCGGCGGTCAACAGCGCCGAGTCCCATTCATTGGTCTGGCCGATATAGGTGTTGGGCAGCGCGGTGACGCGCAACGTCGCCTCGATGGTGCGCGCCAGATATTCGGCGCGTTCGACATAGCGGGC
>NZ_JANXTC010000232.1:0-8426 GCF_025356345.1 Tardiphaga sp. | reverse complement strand
TCCCCTCAGGCAATCAAATAGTTACCTGCGTACCGACCTCGACCACCCGTCCGGTCGGGATCTGGAAGTAGTCGGTGGCATCGTTGGCCGACCGGCTCATGGCGATGAACAGATGGTCTTGCCATTGCGGCATGCCGGATTGCGCCGAGGGCTTCAGCGAGCGCCGCGACACGAAGAACGAGGTCGCCATGATGTCGAACTGCCAGCCGAGTTTGCGCGCGATCACCAGCGCCTTCGGCACGTTCGGCGATTCCATGAAGCCGAACCGCAGCGTCACCAGGGTAAAGGTGGCGCTGATCTCTTCCAGCCGCACGCGTTCGGACGGATCGATGCGCGGGGTCGGCGCCGTCTCGATCGTGAGAATGACGTTCTTCTCATGCAGCACCTTGTAGTGTTTCAGACTATGCATCAGCGCGGTCGGCGCGCTGTCCGGATCGCTGGTCAGAAACACCGCGGTGCCGGAGACGCGCTGCGGCGGCCGCTTCTCGAGCATCGCGATCAGATCGCGCAGCGGGAATTCCAGCTTGCGCGACTTCTCAAACAATAGCCGGCTGCCACGGCGCCAAGTGTACATCAGCATGATTACCACGCCGCCCAGCGCCAGCGGCACCCAGCCGCCGTCAAACACCTTCAGGAGATTGGCGGCAAAGAAGGTGAGATCAAGCAGCAGGAACGGCACGATCAGCGCGGCGGCGGCCCAGGGCTTCCACTTCCAGACCCGCCAGATCACCACAAAGCCCATCATCGCCGTGACCACCATGGTGCCGGTCACCGCGATGCCATAGGCGGAAGCGAGCGAGCTCGACGACTTGAACAGCAGCACCAGCACCACGACGCTGATCAACAGCAGCATGTTGACACGCGGGATGTAGATCTGGCCGGAATGCGATTCCGAGGTGTGGCGAATCTCGAAGCGCGGCAGCAGGCCGAGCTGGATCGCCTGCTGGGTCAGCGAATAGGCCCCGGTAATCACCGCCTGGCTGGCGATGACGGTCGCAGCGGTCGCGAGGCACACCATCGGCACCAGAGCCCAGTCCGGAAACATCAGGAAGAACGGATTTTCCAGCGCGGTGGGGTCACCGATCACCAGCGCCCCCTGCCCGAGATAGTTGATCGCCAGCGACGGCAGCACGATGTACAGCCACGCCGTCTGAATCGGGCGTTTGCCGAAATGGCCGAGATCGGCGTACAGCGCCTCGGCTCCGGTCACGGCCAGGAACACGGCGCCCAGCGTCACGAAGCCGATAATGCCGTGATGGAACATGAACGACACCGCATGCAGCGGATTGAGCGCGAACAGCACCTCGGGGTGGCGCATGATCGGCGGGATCGCGGCGATGGCAATCACGGCGAACCACACGCACATGATGGGCCCGAAAAACGCGGCAACCCGCGCCGTGCCGCGCGATTGCACCGCGAACAGAAGGATCAGGATGATGATGGTGATCGGAACCACATAGGCATCAAATGCCGAGGTGACCAGCTTGATGCCCTCGATGGCCGAAAGCACGGACAATGCAGGCGTGATCACGGCGTCGCCGTAGAACAGGGCCCCGCTGATAATGCCGAGCAGCACGATCAGGGAGGCCCCTCTGCCCTTGCCGACCGCCCGTTGCGCCAGCGCCATCAAGGCCAGGGTACCGCCCTCCCCGTGATTGTCGGCGCGCAGCAGGATCAGCACGTATTTCAGCGTCACTACAATGATCAGTGCCCACAGGATCAGCGACAGCACGCCCAGCACCGCCTCGGGGCTGATGCCGGTGGCGCTATGCCCTCCAGCGGCAACCAGCGCCTCGCGCATCGCATATAGCGGGCTGGTACCGATATCCCCATAGACGACACCGATGCTGCCCAGCATCAGCGCCTTGAAGCCCGCGGTGGAATGAGTGTCGCCACGGGCCGCTACGGTTGTATCCGTGGCGGGAATGGCGTTGTCACTGGTCATGGATCGGCCTCTGAGCCTTGCGGCGAATGGCGAAGTGAGGCGGCAGTAGCCTGCGCCGGAGCGCCTCATATAGCGTCATTTCAATCGCCAGCCATGTAAAATCGCACGAACCGGCGATGCGTTAGATCGTCACCTGGGTACCGACCTCGACGACCCGCCCGGTCGGGATCTGGAAGTAATCGGTGGCGTCATTGGCGGATCGGCTGAGAGCGATGAACAGATGATCCTGCCATAGCGGCATCCCGGACTGCGCCGACGGCTTCAACGAGCGGCGCGACACGAAGAACGACGTCGCCATGATGTCGAACTGCCAGCCGAGCTTTCGCGCGATCACCAGCGCCTTCGGCACGTTGGGCGATTCCATGAATCCGAAGCGCAGCCGCACGGTGGAGAACTTGTCACTGATATTTTCCATCCGCACCCGCTCGCTGAGATCGACGCGGGGCGTCTGCCCGGTCTCGATGGTCAGGATGACGTTATGCTCGTGCAGCACCTTGTTGTGCTTGAGATTATGCAGCATCGCCGTCGGCACGAAATTGGGATCGCTGGTCAGGAACACGGCGGTGCCCTTGACGATATGCGGCGGACGTTTTTCCAGGCTCTTGATCAGGTCGCGCAACGGCACCTCGGTGCGCCGGGTCTTGGCAATCAGGATCGCGGCCCCGCGGCGCCAGGTCCAGATCACCACCGCCATGGAAATGCCGAACATCAGCGGCACCCAGGCGCCTTCGAGCAATTTCAGCAAATTGGCACTGAGGAAGGTCATGTCGACGATCACGAACGGCACGATTACAGCGGCGGCGGTAGCGGCCTTCCAGTTCCACAGCTTCCAGATCACCACGAAACCCATGATGCCATCGGCGACCATGGTCGTCGATACCGCGATGCCGTACGCCGAGGCGAGGCCGCTGGAGGTGCGGAACAGCATCACCAGCAGCAGAACACCGATCAGCAGCAAGCGGTTGACGCGCGGCAGATAGATCTGGCCGGCATGGGTCTCGGAAGTGAAGCGGACTTCAAAGCGCGGCAGCAGACCGAGCTGTACAGCCTGGCGCACCAGCGAATAGGCGCCGGTAATCACGGCCTGACTGGCGATCACGGTGGCGGCGGTGGCCAGCACGATCAGCGGCACCAGCATCGACTCCGGCGCCATCAGATAGAACGGGTTCTCGATCGCGGCGGGATTCGACAGCACCAGCGCGCCCTGCCCGAAATAATTGATCAGCAGCGCCGGCAGTACGAAGAAAAACCAGCCCGTCTGGATCGGCTTGCGGCCGAAATGGCCGAGATCGGCATACAGCGCTTCACCGCCCGTCACCGCCAGGAAAACGGCGCCGAGCGTCACCAGCCCGATGGCGCCGTGCGACAGCAGGAATTGAATGGCGTAATAGGGATTGATGGCGGCGAGCACCGACGGATCGTCGACAATGTGCACGGCGCCCATCACGGCCAGCACGCTAAACCAGACGATCATGACCGGGCCAAAGGCGGTGGCGACCTTGGCCGTGCCGACGCGCTGCACCGAGAAAAGGACCACCAGAATCACCAGGGTCAGCGGCACGACGTAATGCTCAAGCGCCGGTGCGGCCAGCTTGAGGCCTTCAACGGCAGAGAGCACAGAGATCGCCGGCGTGATCATGCAATCGCCGAGGAACATCGAGGCGCCGACCACGCCCAACGCCAGCAACGGCCAGCTGCGGCGGCCCAAGGCGCGTTGCCCAAGGGCCATCAGCGACAGCGTTCCGCCCTCGCCATTATTGTCGGCGCGCAATAGCAGCAGCACATATTTGGCGGTGACGACGATAAACAGCGCCCACAGGATCAGCGACAGCACGCCGAGCACGATGATGCGCGTCACCGGTGCGCCATGGGTAGCGCCGGCGACAGCTTCGCGAAATGCGTAAAGCGGAGAGGTTCCGATGTCGCCGAACACGACGCCAATGCCGCCCAGCGTCAATTGCCAGAAGCCGGTAGACACCGGCACTTCATGCGGCACTTCGGTCGATGTGTCGGTGGCGGCCATGCTGCTCTGAAACGCCCTGCGGGTTATTTTGCCCCCGGCTATGGCGTGCCGGGCAAGGCCAGTCAACCGGGGCAATATATCAGAACGCCCCACAGCCGCCCGTCCCGCGGGCATCAATTTCGGGGTGGAGGGTCAAAAAAAATTATTTGACGCGCTCAGGGCTTCAGGTTTGGTGGCAATGGCGGATCTTCCCGCATCAGGGTGATGGTCACCCGGCGGTTGGCGGCCATCGTCGGATCGTCGGGAAACAGCGGCTGGCTATCGGCCTTGCCGGACACCGAGAACACATGGGCCGGCGGCAGACCCTCCCGTTCGAGGATCTGGCGCACCACATTGGCGCGGTCCGCCGACAAATCGAATGCGTCATATTCACTGCGCGCGGGGACATAGCCCGCGGCGGTATGGCCGACAATGGCCACCCGCAGCGGAGTCTGTTTCAGCGGCCCGGCGAGCTTTTGCAACAACTGGCGGGTGCGCTCATAGGGAACCTTGGACCCCTCGCCAAACATCGATCGGCCGTTCTGGTCGATGATCTCGAGGTTCAGGCCCTGGCTGGTTTCCTCGAACATCACGTTCTTGGAGATCTCGCTAATCTCCGGCATGTCCTGCAACGCCTGCCGCAGCGACGCCGAGGCCAATGCGAATTCGCGGTCCATCTTCAGCTTGGCGCCGGCCGGCCGACCGGTGGAATTCTTTTCGTCCGGGCTGGTGACGTTGGACGCCTCCTCCGGCGAGACGTGCCCCTTGTTCTTGGTCTGGCCGCGCGTTGGCAGGCCGTCTGCTTCGATGACGCCGGAATAGCGCGCATCCGACTGGACGCCGAACGCCTCGCGCATCGAGCCTGCGACGATCTTGAGCTTGACGGTGTCCTGGGTCGAGAACGAGACGAGCATCACGAAGAAGCTCATCATCAGCGCCATCAGATCGGCGAAGGTCACGAACCAGCCGTGTCCGCCATGGGCCTCTTCGCGCTTTTTCTTCGCCATCTTTTGCTCCCAGCCCGTCCTTGCTTACGCGGGGACCGGCTCGCCTTCCTCGTGGCGATGCTTCTCGGGCAAATAGGCCAGCAGCATTTCGCGCACCAGGGTCGGGCTCTTGGAGTCGCGGATCATCAGGATGCCGTCGATGATCAAGGTGCGATTGGTTTCTTCGTCCAGCAATTTGCCGTGCAGCTTGTCGGCGATCGGAAGGCAGAACAAATTGGCGACCAGCGCGCCGTACAGGGTGGCCAAAAGCGCGGTCGCCATGAACGGACCGAGCTTGGAAGGATCCGGCATGTTGGAGAACATCTGCACCATGCCGATCAGCGTACCGATCATGCCGAAGGCAGGCGCGCAGTCGCCGATCGCGCGGTAGATCTTGCTACCTTCGTTGAGGTGCATCAGGAAGTTGTCGCGGTCGCGCTCGAGATTGTCGCGGATGAATTCAAGATCGTAGCCGTCGGCGACGAAACGGATGCCCTTGGCGAGGAACGGCTCGTTGGTCTCGACCTTTTCGAGCCCGACCGGGCCCTGCTTGCGGGCGATTTCGGCGATACGGGCGAGCTCGTCGACCAGGTCGCGCGCCGACAGCCGGCTCATCGTGAAGGCAAACTTGGCGCCGAGCGGCAGCCCGTGCAGCATCACGCCGAGCGGGAAGCGGATCATGGTCGCGGTGATCGAGCCGCCGAAGATGATGATCATGGCATGCTCGGAGACGAACATGTGCAGATCGCCGCCCATGAACACCATCAGCGCGATGACGGCAATGCCGCCAAGGAGCCCTGCGCTAGTCATGATGTCCATGGAAAACTCCGACGCTATGCTACGCGAACTAAGGTCCGTCCTGGACGGTACGCCACCCAAATCGGCCGCGCATCACGGAACGTAGCGGCTGCGCCATTAAGGACGGGTAAAGCTTACGGGACCAATCCACCTATGTCGGCACATTAAGCGCTTGAACAGTCGCCGACCGAAGCTCGGCACGCCCCCGCTGCCATCGCGGGGGCGATCTTCACAGCTTGCTAACCATGCAATCTTGGGTACGCTTCGGCCGTCAATGGATCTCCGAAGATTGCTTCAGTGCTTCCTTCAACTTCGCCAGCGAGAACGAGGCGCTGCGCGCGATCGCGAGGATCGGCGTCTCGCGACGGCCACACAGTTCGGCGGCGTCGGGAAGTTTCGCGGCGATATCGAGCGGGATGACGACGGCGCCATGCTGGTCGGCATGGATCAGATCGCCGGAGCGCACCGTCATGCCGGCGACGCGCACCTCGCCACCAAAATTCTCGGCGTGAACATAAGCATGCGACGGCCCGATCGAGCCTGCCAGCGCCTGGAAGCCTTCGGCCCATTGCGGGATGTCGCGGATGGATCCGTCGGTGACAACCCCGAGGCACCCCAGCGCCTTGTGCACGGCGCTCTGAACCTCGCCCCAGAACGCGCCGTAGCCCACGTCCGCGCCGTCGATATCCTGGATCACGCTGATCCGCGGCCCGGCGCCGGTACCGACATAGTCGTAATAGGCAATCCGCCGTGCCGCCTGCTCGGCGGCCGGCAGGCCGGAAGACAGGACCGAGCGGATGGTTGCCGTACGGGCGTAGCCAACGATCGCCGGCAGATCAGGAAACGGGCAGACCAGCGGCTTGGTGGTGTAACCGATCAGCCGGCGTTGCGGCGCCACGATCTCCATCGCATTGCAGATCGTCGGCGTGTCGTAGCGGCCGAGCGCCTCCAGTACCGATGCGGGCAGCGGCTCGTTTGCGGAATTCGTCACGGCGTTCTCCTCGTTGATTATCGCATCCAGTCTTTGCCGGATGTCGTTGCAGCGGTTGGGATATAGCCCGCTTTCTACCGGCGTCACAACGCGGACGGCCGCCTCCCCTTCGGAAGACGGCCGTGCAGGCTGCGGCAGATGCGATCAGTCGAGGCGCGGCGGCCGGTCATCCGGCGCAGCGCCGGCCGCGGGAGCCGGATAGGCCGGGTGCGGACTCGGGCCGGCGGCGGGATCGGCAGCTGTTTGCGCGGCCAGCGCCCGCTCCTGCTCGCGGTACGACTTCCAGCCGAACGGCAGGCTCGCCAGATAGAGCAGCGAAACCACCGACAGGATGTGCCACGGGTAGCCGATCAGCAGCGCGATGAAGAGCACCACCCCCACGAACACCGGCAGCACCAGTTCGCGCGGCACCCGCATGTTCATCGATTTGCCGGAGAACACCGGCAGCCGCGACACCATCAGGAAGCCGATCAGCAGGGTGTACAGCGCGGTCAGCACCGCCGGCGACATCGGCACGTCGAGGAATGACAGATAGATCGGCAGCAGCACGGTAATGGCGCCGAGCGGCGCCGGCATGCCGGTGAAGAAATTGGCGGCAAAAGCCGGCTTGTCGGGATCATCCATGGTGGCGTTGAAGCGCGCCAGCCGCAGGCTGCCGCCGATCGCGAAGATCATCGCGGCGATCCAGCCGACATTATTGAGATCGTGCAGCTGCCAGAAATACAGGATCAGGCCCGGCGCGACGCCGAAATTGACGAAATCAGCGAGACTGTCGAGTTCTGCCCCGAATTTCGACTGCCCCTTGATCATGCGGGCAACGCGGCCATCGACACCGTCGAGCACCGCGGCGAACACAATGAACCCGACCGCCAGTTCCATCCGCCCCTCGGTCGAGAGCCGGATCGCGGTCAAGCCGGCGCAAATCGCCAGCAACGTGATCATGTTAGGGACCAGCATCCGGATCGGAATGGTCCGGAAACGGCGCGGGCGCTCGGGCGAGGCGGGATCGGGGGGCATTTGCATATCTCTCTTTAGCAAACCCTACCCGGTTCCGCCAATACGGCGAAAACCGACCGATTCCGGCGCATCAGGGGTTTAGTCGACCCGGTAGGTGCGGCCGCCATCACCCTGCTTGAAATCGGCGAGCACCGTCTCGCCGGCGATCGCGGTCTGGCCTTCCGACACCAGCGCCTTGCTGCCTTCCGGCAGGTAGACATCGAGCCGCGAGCCGAACCGGATCAGGCCGAAGCGCTCGCCGGCGCCCAGCACCTGGCCCTCGCGCACGAAGGACACGATCCGCCGCGCGATCAGGCCGGCGATCTGCACGACGCCGATGCGCCCGCCGGGGATCGAGATCACCAGCGAGTTGCGCTCATTGTCCTCGGAAGCCTTGTCGAGTTCGGCATTGATGAACTTGCCGGGACGGTAGGCGATGCGCTCGATGCGGCCAGCTACCGGGCTGCGGTTCACATGGCAGTTGAACACGCTCATGAAGATCGAGATGCGCAATAGCGGCACGTCGCCGAGGCCGAGTTCGGCCGGCGGCAGCACCATCGAGATCAGCGACACCCGGCCATCGGCCGGCGCCACCACGAGGCCCTCGCGAACCGGCGTCACCCGGACCGGGTCGCGAAAGAACAGCGCGCACCACACCGTCAAAACGGTGCCTATCCATCCCAGCGGGGTCCAGATCCAGAACAGGAT
>NZ_JANXTC010000228.1:0-11775 GCF_025356345.1 Tardiphaga sp. | reverse complement strand
CGAGCGGCTGAAGACGGCTTACCTGGGACTTTGACGATGATTACCGACATTCACTGCCACTTTGTACCGGACGAATTCTTTCGCTTTGCGCAGACGCGGGACGAGTTCGCGATCCGGATCAAGCGCCGCGAGGGCGATCTGATCGACCTCGACATCCGCGGCATGCATTTCGGGCTTAACACGACGTTCTTCGAGATGGACAAGCAGCGCGAGCGGATGCAGCGCGATGGCGTCGAGCGGACTATTCTGTCGCTGGCGACGCCGTTCATCGACTATCATCTCGACGCCAGGATCGCGACCGAAGCGGCGCGGGTCTTCAACGACGCGCTGGCCTCTTCCATCGCCTCGGACCCGACGCGGTTCGGCGGCTGGGCGCTGTTGCCGATGCAGGACCCGCAGGCGGCGGCAACGGAATTGCGCCGTTGCGTCCGCGATCACGGCTTTGTCGGCGGCCACATCGCCTCCAACGTGCGCGGCGTCTATCTGCATGACGCCCAGTTCGAGCCGATCTTCCAGGCGGCGGTCGATCTCAACGTGCCGCTGTTCGTGCATCCCGCCGACCCGCTCGGCAAGGACCGAACCCGTGAATACGAACTGACCATCGTCGCCGGCTATCTGTTCGACAACACCATCAACATCCTGAAGATGATCTGCTCCGGCTTTCTCGACCGCTGGCCAACGCTGAAGCTGGTCTGTGCCCATGCCGGCGCGTTCAGTCCGGTGCTGCGGGCGCGCATGCAGCGCGAGGTCGATACCAATCCAGCGCTGTCGAGCACACTGACCATGCCGGTCGGCGACTATCTGCGGCGGCTGTATTTCGACACCATCTGTTTCGAGCCAGCGATCCTGCGCTACGTCGCCGACGTGGTGCCGGTCGAGCATCTGATGCTCGGCAGCGATGCGCCGTTTCCTCTGGGCGAGCCAGATCCGGTCAACTTCGTCAAAAATGCCCTGCCAGCCGATCAGGTCGACCTGATCCTGCGCCGCAATTTCACCCGCATGCTGGAGGCCTGAATGGAAATCCGACGGCTCACCACGATCAAGGACGTGATCTATTTCGAAGGCGGGCAACCCGCCTATGCGCCGGTGACGCGCGTCGCCGCCTGCGCGGTGATCGCCAATCCTCTCGCCGGCCGTGTCCAGGATGACCTCGAAGAACTGATCGGCTTCGGCGCGGAGCTCGGCGAGTTCTTGGTCCGCGAGGCGCTGACGGCGTTGAAACGGCCGGCGATCTCCTACGGCAAGGCCGCCATCGTCGGCACCTCCGGCGATCTGGAACACGCGGCCGCGATCCTGCACCCGCGAATGGGCAAACCGATTCGGGCGGCGATCGGCGGCGGCCAGGCGATCATTCCATCCAACGTCAAGATCGGCGCGGTCGGCGCGACCATCGACGTGCCGCTCGGCGACAAGGATGACGTGTGGGTTTTCGACCAGTTCGATACGCTGAGCGTCATGGTGGCGAATGCGCCGCGGCCGGACGAGATCCTGGTGATCGTGGCTCTGGCCGACGGCGGACGGCCGCGCGCGCGAGTGAAGAAGGCGTCATGAAGATGCGCAGCATCATCGTCAACGAGCTGATCGTCACCGACCCGGTGCGCTACAAGGACTATCAGGACCAGGTGCCGGCGACGCTGGCGCTGTTCGACGGCCAGTACGTCTCGCGCGGTGCACCTGAACCGATTGTCGGGGAGGCACCGAGCCCGCGCGTGGTGGTGCTGGAATTTCCGAGCCGCGAGCGCGCGCTGGCCTGGTTTCACTCGCCAGAGTTCCAGCGCATCCTCGCGATCCGCGACGAGGCGTCGACCTCGCGGGTGTATTTCCTGGAGGGCGAATAGCTTGCCGGCGGAAAACGACATCGGCAACCGCCCCGCGCTTGAACACGTTCGATTAACCGTGAACGGCAGGCTGTTCGAAGCCGAGGTCGAACCGCGCTGCCATCTCGGTGACTTCCTCCGCCACGACCTGAAACTGACCGGCACTCATATCGGCTGCGAGCATGGCGTGTGCGGCGCCTGCACGGTGATCGTCGACGGCGCGCCGGTGCGCTCCTGCCTGATGTTCGCGGGGCAGGCCAACGGCGCAACGGTCACCACGATCGAAGGCCTGGCTGCGCCCGATGGCACGCTGCATCCGATCCAGCAGGCGTTCTGGGACCGCCATGGCTTGCAGTGCGGCTTCTGCACGCCCGGCATGATGATGACCATCAAGGCCGTGCTCGCGGACAGTCCGGACGCCGACGAGGCCGCGATTCGTGATGCGATCTCCGGTAATTTGTGCCGCTGTACCGGCTACGAGACTATCGTCGATGCCGCGCTGGATGCCGCGCGCGCGATGCGGGGAGGGGTCTGATGGGCGTGCGATATTTCGGATCCAGGGTGCGTCGGGTCGAGGATCCCAGGCTGATCAGGGGGCAGGGCCGCTACCTCGATGATCTCGCCATCGCCGGTGTGCTGCATGCCGCCTTCGTGCGTTCCGCCCATGCGCATGCGCGCATCGTCGGCGTCGATGTCGCGGCGGCGCGACAATTGTCCGGCGTCGTCGCCGTCTACACCGCGGCGGATCTGGGCGAGCTTGCCAGTAAGCGACTGCCGCATACGGTTCCGGTCGGCAACGTCAAGCAGCCCCTGAACTACCAGCCGCTCGCCGATCGCGAAGTCTGCCACGTCGGCGTGCCGATCGCGGTCGTGATCGCCGAGAGCCGCTCGATCGCCGAGGATGCCGCGGCGCTGGTCGAGGTCGACTACGAGGTGCTCGAGGCTGTTGTCGACTGGCGCCGGGCGCTCGATCCTGCTGCGCCGCGCGTACACGCTGACTCGCCGGACAATCTGGTGGCGTCGCTGCACGGCCGTTTCGGCGAGGTGGAGAAGATATTCGCGAAAGCTCCACACGTGTTTGCGGAAACTTTCGAAGTGCACCGCGGCGGCTGCCACTCCATGGAATGCCGCGGCGTCGTCGCGATGCCGGATCCGATGGGCGACGGGCTGACGGTGTGGACCTCGACCCAGATGCCGCACATGGTGCGCCGCCTGATCGCCGATCATCTTGGCCGCGAGGAGCGCACGGTGCGCGTGATCGCGCCGGACGTCGGCGGCGGCTTCGGCCCCAAGGGCGTGTTCTATCCTGAGGAAATCGTGCTGCCGCTGGCGGCGCTGAAGCTGCAGCGTCCCGTCAAATGGGTCGAAGATCGCAGCGAGCATTTCGTGGCGACCGCACAGCAGCGCGATCAGGCCTGGGCACTCGAAGTCGCGGCCGAGGCCGACGGACGCCTGCTGGCCGTTCGCGGCCGCTGCCTGCACGACAATGGCGGCTACGTTCCCTACGGGCTCGGCGCGGCGGTGACGTCGATGGCCGCGTTTCCCGGGCCCTATGCGCTGCGGGCCGTCGATATCAAGATCGACATCGTGTTCACCAATCTGGTGCCCAACACGCCGGTTCGCGGCGCCGGCCGTCCGACGACGTGCTTCGTGCTGGAGCGGCTGGCCGATCGGGTGGCGCGCGAATTGTCGCTGGATCCGGCTGAGGTGCGGCGGCGTAGTTTTGTCTGCAAGGACCAGTTCCCTTATCTCACCGGCATGAACGCGCGCGACGGTTCGCCGATCACTTACGACAGCGGCGACTATCATGCCTGCCTGGAGGCCGTGCTGGAACGTGCCGGTTGCGATTTTGCCAGACGGCAGGCAGCGGCGCTCGCCAAAGGGCGCTATATCGGCCGCGGCATCGCCAGCTATACGGAGGATACCGGGCTTGCGCCGTTCGAAGGGGCGACCATTCGCGTCGAGCCGAGCGGCAAGGTCGTTATCTCCACCGGCGCGGCAAGCCAGGGGCAGGGCCACGCCACGATATTTGCGCAAATCTGCGCTGACATTCTTGGCGTGCGCGTCGAGGATCTCGTCGTCGAAGCCGCTGACACGGCGAAGTTTCCGCTCGGCATCGGCGCCATCGCCAGCCGCACTGCGGTGACCGCGGGCTCCTCCGTGCATCTGGCGGCCGTCGCGGTCCGCGCCAAGGCGCTCAAGGTGGCGAGCGACATGCTCGAAGCCTCCGAAGCCGATCTGGTGCTGGAAGACGGAGCGGTGCGTGTGGTCGGCGCGGCCGCCCTGCATGTGCCGCTCGGCCAGATTGCCTCGCGGCTGAACGGCATGAGCGGCATACCGATCGTGCCCGGCGTCGAGCCGGGCCTTGCCGCCACGGCCTATTACGAAGCGCGCAAGAACACCTTTGCCAATGGCACGCATCTCTCCGAAGTTGAAGTCGATATCGACACCGGCCAGGTGAAGATCTCCCGTTACATCGTCGGCCATGACTGCGGCCTGCTGATCAATCCGATGCTGGTCGATGGCCAGGTGCGCGGCGGGGTCGTGCACGGCATCGGCAACGCGCTGTTCGAGCGCATGATCTACGACGAGGCCGGTCAGCCCGTGACCACGACCTATGCCGACTATCTGCTGCCGACGGCGCCGGAAGTGCCGCGCATCGAGATCATCCACGTTCAGTCGCCATCGCCTCTGAACCCGATCGGGGTCAAGGGCGCCGGGGAGGGCGGCACCATCCCCGCGGCGGCCTGCATCATCGCGGCGATCGAGAACGCACTGGCTCCGCTGGGTGTCCGCGTCAACGAGCACCCGGTCTCGCCGGCGCGGCTGCGGCAGTTGATCAGGGCGGAACGGCCCGCCGACCGCATGGCGGGCGACGCCATTTGACATCATTGCGCGCGAGCGCAAACTTCCTTCAGCTTCCAACCCGTCCCGGAGTTCTCGATGACCAGCAAGCCAGCGTTTCAGTCCTCGCCGACCAATCCGCACATCAAGGAAATCCAGACCATTCCGGAACGGCGCCCAGACATGCCCTATGCGCCGGCGATCCGGGTCGAGAGTCCCTGTGGCCTGTTGTTCATTTCCGGCGCGACGCCGTCGCCGCTGTATCACAAGCATCCGCACGACATCAGCGAACACGACCACCCCAATCGGATCGAGGATCAGACGAGGCGGGCGATGGAAACCATCAAGACGATCCTCGATCACGAGGGTCTGACCTGGACCGACATCGTCAAGGTGACGAAGTATCTGACCGACATCCGCGACCAGGACGGCATGGTGGCCGTGCTGAAGGAATATTTCGGCTCCTGGACGCCCGCCAGCACCACGATCTGCATCAACCAGTTGTCGACGCCTGGCGCCAGGATCGAACTCGACATGATCGCCGCGTTTCCCGCTGCAAAGTAGGCGGCCATGATGATGCAGTGATCGAACCGGTTCTGAACCGCCCCGGGTTGATCGGAGGCTCCAACTTCTGAGAGGATGGAGCCATGACAAGCAAGACGACGAACAAATTTTCACCCGAGGTCCGGGCCCGTGCGGTTCGGATGGTTCTGGATCACGCGAGTGAGCAGTCGTCGCGCTGGGCGGCCGTGACCTCGATTGCGACCAAGATCGGCTGCACCCCGCGGACGCTGCATGACTGGGTCATGAAGGCAGAGATCGACAGCGGGCACCGTGCCGGCGTTCCAGCCGAGATGGCCGACAAGCTGAGGGCGCTGGAACGGGAGAACCGAGAGCTCCGGCAGGCCAACGAGATCCTGCGCAAGGCCAGCGCTTATTTTGCGATGGCGGAGCTCGACCGCCGATCCAAGCCATGATCGCGTTCATCGACGATCATCGTGGGGCGCATGAGGTCGCGCCGATCTGCGAGGTCTTGCGGATCGCCCCGTCGACCTACCACGCCCATGTGGCCAAGCGGCGCGATATGCCCGCTGGATCGCGTCGAACGCCAGTTCAAGGCGCCAAGGCCGAATGCCCTCTGGCTCTGCGACTTTACCTATGTGGCGACCTGGAGCGGTTTCGTATATGTCGCCTTCGTCATCGACGCTTATGCTCGCCGGACCGTAGGCTGGCGAGCGTTGCGCACGGCGCGCGACGGCTTCGTGCTCGCTGCGCTGGAACAGGCGCTTCAAGATCGGTGGCCAGTCCATCGTGGCGGGCTCATTCGCCACAGCGACAGAGGAAGCCAACACGTATCCATTGAGTACACTGAGCGCCTGGCTGAAGCAGGCGTCGAGCCCTCTGTTGGCAGCGTCGGAGATTGCTATGAAAATGCCCTCGCCGAAACCATCAACGGTCCTTACAGGGCCGAGGTGATTCACCGACGCGGGCCATAGCGAAGCTTCGAGGCCGTTGAGTTCGCCACTCTCTAATGGGTGGACTGGTTCAACAACCGGCGGCTCTTGGCGCCCATCGAACATATTCCGCCGGCCGAAGGCGAGCGACGCTATTACGCCATGCTGGAACAACAGGACATGGCGGCATAGCTTGAACCAATTGGCCTCCGGGAAACCCGGAGCGGTTCAAGATACAAAACTCTAGTGAGGCTAGTCTTTACGCAACAAGCCACTTTCACAGATATGCAAATGCATCTTCACCTGTGTTTTGACTGGATTTCAAAGTTCGCGTCTCTCATGGTGACTTACGGCTTGAGCGTAGCATAAAAAAATAGCCTGTCAGGCAACTCGGTGGTCACTCTAATCGCACTTCTGTGCGCATTGCAGTCTGCCGACATCCAATGGCGAGGAAACCAATTTGTCTGAACGCAGGAATCTTCCGCTAGACGGCGTGACGGTGATTGATCTCGGCCAAGTCTATCAAGGCCCCTATGCAACGTTGCTGATGGCAAAGGCCGGCGCCAATGTCATTAAGGTCGAGCCGCTGGCAGGCGAGCCGGTGCGGCAGCGTGTGGCGGTTAGCAGGGGCGCGGCGGTACCGTTCGCTATGCTGAATGCGAACAAGCGCGATATCACGCTGAATCTGAAAAGTCCGCGCGGCCAAGACGTGCTGAAGAAACTCGCCGCACAGGCTGATGTGTTGCTGGAAAATTATGCGCCCGGCGTGATGGACAAGCTTGGTGTCGGTTGGTCAGTGCTTTCGAAAATAAATCCTCGGCTAATCTATGCGTCGGGATCGGGATACGGCATTACCGGGCCCGACCGCGACAATCTCGCGATGGACGTCACCGTCCAGGCGGCGTCGGGCATGATGAGCGTTACCGGTTTTCCCGACGGTCCGCCGGTCAAGTGCGGCCCCGCTGTGGTCGATTTTCTCAGCGGCATCCATCTCTATGGCGGTATCATGACTGCGCTGTACGAGCGCACCTTCACCAACAAAGGGCGGTTGGTGGAGGTGGCGATGCAGGAGACGGTATATCCGACGCTCGCTTCGAACCTCGCCTTTGTTTACGACAAGGGCATCGCGCCGCCGCGCACCGGAAACCGGCACGGGGGGCTGGCTGCCGCACCGTATAATGTCTACGCGACCTCCGATGGTTTCATCGCCATCATCGGCATCAACGAAAGCCATTGGTCGAACCTGCTCAAGGCCATCGAGCGCCCTGACCTAATCGGCGATCCGCGATATCTGTCAAAGGAATTGCGGGTTCGTCATATCGAAGAGGTCGATGGGCTGATTTCGGAATGGACCAGACGGCACAGCAAGGCCGAAGCGGGAAAAATCTTCACCACGTACAAGGTTCCGGCAGCACCGGTTCGGGATCTCATTGAGGTCACCAACGACACGCACATGCACGAACGCGGCATGCTGGAATGGATCGACCATCCGCAGTTCGGGCGCATCGTGGTACCCAACAGTCCACTGCGGCTGCATGGCGTCGATAAGGTGCCCAGCCAGCCCTCGCCACGACTCGGCCAGCACAACCACGAAATCCTGTCGAGCATGCTTAATCTGACGCCCGAGGAAATTGGCAGTCTGGAGGCTGACGGCGTGATCGGTATCGCCGAGCCGGCCCCTATGTAGCGACGTATCGCGCCGGACATCCAATAATAAACGTGAACGAGATGATTGCAGGGGGCGTTGTCCTGTCTGATGAAGGAAATCTCGTCGTCGAGATGGCCGAGCGGATTTTCGCAGACCTTGCGGATTCGCAGGCGGTCATTCAATCGCGCGGCGACGCATGGAAGGCACCGCTTTGGCGGGCGTTGAGCGATTCCGGGCTGCCGATGGCTTGGGTCGCGACGGACGGCGGATCGGCAGATCTCGCCGATGGATTCGGCGCGCTGCGCGCCGCGGGCAGGGCCGCTGTGGCGCTGCCGCTCGCGGAAACAATGCTGGCGGGATGGCTGCTTGCGCAAGCCGGCATCGAACCGCCGAACACGGCGATGACGGTCGCGCCGGCCGGACCGCGGGATCGCGTCATTCTGGGTGCGGATGGTCGTCTCACCGGGCGGGCGCGACGGGTTCCGTTCGCGCGCGATGTGGAGTCGATCGCGGTGCTGGCGTCCGGCGATCGGGATTTATCGATCGCGCTTGTGGCCGTGACCGATTGCATGATCGAGCAGGGCGTCAATCTGGCAGGCGATCCAGCCGACGAGGTGATGTTCTCAGCTGTGCATCCGCTCGTTATTGGAGCGGCGCCCGCCGGATGGAATGTCCGCGCACTGTTGCTGATGGGCAGCGTTGCGCGCTGCCAGCAGATTGCCGGCGCGCTTGAAACCATGCTCGACATCTCCACGCGTTACGCCACCGAGCGGATTGCCTTCGAAAAGCAGATTTCGAAGTATCAGGCGGTGCAGCACAACCTCGCCCGGCTCAGCGGCGAAGTAGCCGCGGCCGTCAGCGCAGCATGCTCCGCCGCGGATGCGCTGGCGTCGGGCCTGGACGGTGACGACGTATTTCTCGAAGTTGCGTCCGCCAAGATTCGTTGCGGTGAAGCGGCCGAGAAGGGCGCGGCGATCGCGCATCAGGTACACGGCGCCATCGGCTACACCTCCGAGCATATCCTGCACCGGCTTACATTGCGCGCGCTTGCGTGGCGCGACGATTTTGGCGTCGAAAGCTACTGGGCGGCTGAACTCGGCAACCTCATCGGTCGGCGCGGCGCCGACGAACTGTGGCCCCTCGTTTCGTCTCGCTGAACCGTTCCGGAATCATCATCATGTCGACTGCTCTCCGTTTCGATCCGATCCGCCTGCCGCCGTATTGCCAGCAATTGCGCAACGAGGTCCGCGGCTTTCTCGCCGAGGAAATCGCCGCCGGGACCTTCAATCCGCAATCGCCTGGCAGCGCCAACTCCGATGACGCGAGGGGATTCAGCAAGCGCGTCGGCGCGCGTGGCTGGATTGGAATGACCTGGCCCAAACAGTATGGCGGCCAGGCCCGTAGCTTTCTGGAGCGCTATGTGGTCACCGAAGAGATGCGTGTCGCAAACGCGCCGGTGCGCCAGTTTTTCGTGGCGGATCGGCAAAGCGGGCCGACGCTGATCCGCTATGCGGCCGAGCGCATTAAGCAGGATATTCTGCCGCGGATCATCCGTGGCGAAATCAGTTTCTGCATCGGTATGAGCGAGCCGAATTCGGGCTCCGACCTGTTTGCCGCTAACACCAAGGCGTCCAAGGTGGAAGGCGGCTGGCGCATCAACGGAACCAAAATCTGGACGAGCAACGCCAACGTTTCCGACTACATGATCGGCCTTTTCCGGACATCGCCGGCCACGAAGGATAATCGCCGCCACGGTCTGACGTCTTTCCTCGTCGACATGACGACGCCCGGGATCGTTTGTAATCTGATCGGACAGATGAGCGGTCAGATGGAATTCAACGAGGTAGTGTTCACCGACGCCTTCATTTCGGATGACCATGTGCTCGGCGAAATCAACGGCGCCTGGAAACAGGCGACCAGCGAACTGGCCTATGAGCGGAGCGGGCCGGAACGATTCCTGGAAACTTACACGGTACTCACCGAACTGGTGCGCGCGCTCGGACCCAATCCGGATATCCGCGCTGCGGAAGGCGTTGGCCGCCTTGTCGCGCAGTTGCACACATTGCGGCGGATGTCGGTGTCGGTCGCCGGCATGCTGGAAGCAGGTCGGGAGCCGGCGGTCGAGGCCGCTATCGTCAAGGACATGGGCACGATCTGGGAGCAGCAGTTGCCACACCGTGTGCGCGATCTCGCCGCGTTCATCGAT
Organism: Tardiphaga sp.; assembly: GCF_025356345.1. Classification (GTDB taxonomy): domain Bacteria; phylum Pseudomonadota; class Alphaproteobacteria; order Rhizobiales; family Xanthobacteraceae; genus Tardiphaga. Next base: position 1,806 of record NZ_JANXTC010000228.1, on the reverse strand, counting down.
CCCGACGCCACCAACCACGCGACCCTCAACGAACGCCTGGCGTTCAACATCAAGATCGCGCCGAAACTTACCATCCAGGGCGGCACCACAGAAGTGCTGCGCGGAATCATTGCGCGCGGCCTTGGGTTGCGCTGACACCACTGATCAAGGACATGCCATGAGCGAAGTCAAAGACATCCACGTCGAATCCAGTGGCTACGTGACGACCATCGAAATCCGGCGCCCGCCGCTAAACTTCTTTGACATGGCGCTCATCCAGCAGATAGCCGATGCTCTGGAAGAGATCGACCGCGACGACCAATGCCGCGCAGTGGTGCTCGCGGCCAACGGCAAGGCGTTTTGCGCGGGTGCCAATTTTGCTAATTCCGGCCCGCCGACGCCAGCCGCAGCCAAGGCCAGCTCGGGCGAACTATATCGCGAGGCGGTCCGAATATTCCGCAACAAGAAACCGATCATTGCCGCCGTGCATGGCGCTGCGATCGGCGGCGGGTTTGGCCTTGCCATGTCGGCGGATTTTCGTGTGACGTGCCCGGAAGCAAGGTTTGCTGCGAATTTCACCAAACTCGGATTTCACCCGGGCTTTGGTCTCACCGTTACGCTGACCGAGGCGGTCGGCAAGACCAACGCCGCGCTGATGTTCTACACCAGCCGGCGGTTCACCGGCGAGGATGCCTACCGCATGGGACTGGCATCGGTTCTGGTGGCGCGGGACGAGGTGCGTGCGGCGGCGTTGCAGCTTGCGAGTGAAATTGCCGAATGTTCGCCGCTGGGCCTGCTCTCCACGCGGGCGACCATGCGCGCCGGCCTGGCCGACCGCGTGGCTGCCGCAACGGACCACGAACTTGAGGAGCAATCCTGGCTCAGGGAGACCAACGATTTCAAGGAGGGCGTCAAGGCCACAGCTGAGCGCCGCATCGCCAACTTTCAAGGTCGCTAGATAGGAATGTCTTGGCGTCGACCCCACGCCGGTCCCGTCATTGGGAGCCTGGAAAAGTCGGTCCTGCCGACTTTTCCGCGGCGAAGCAGTCCAGAAAGCCACAAACAGAGGCGAGAGGCCAGATCGCTTCGTCGCAAGAGTTCCTTGCAATGGAGGCGCGGTCACGCGCTTGCCCTTGTCAATTCCCGGTGAAATCGGGCTTCCGTTTCTCGACGTAGTGAGCGACACCCTCCTTGTAGTCCGCCGTTCCGCGACATTTGGCGATCTCGGCATCAGCGAGTTGCGTGGCCGCCGCGAGATCGTGGAACGGCGAAAGCGCGAGTTGCTGTTTGATGATCCTCATCGCGCGCGGCGAGGACAGATTGGCCATGTCGGATGCTATCGCATGGACGGCCGCGCGGAAGCCGTCCGCCGGCAGTACCCTGACCAGCCCCATGCGTTCAGCCTCCTCTGCCACAACGGTGCGTGCCGACAGCAGTAGGTCCGCCGCATTCATCGGGCCAACCAGCCGCGACAGCATCCACGCGCTGCCATGCTCGGCGACAAGCCCGCGGCGGGCAAACGACGTCGACAGCTTGTTGCCCGCCGCCATGTAACGCAGGTCGCAATACAGCGTGAGACACAGTCCAACGCCGGCGACCGGGCCGTTGATGGCTGCGATCAGCGGCTTGGGAACGTCGAGCAGATAGCTGTATCGCTGGTCGAAATTTCCCACGCGGGGGGGCACTGGCTTTGCCGCCGGCGCGCCACTGGATCCTTCCGCGAGTTTGCCCATTTCGGCGCCGACGCAGAACGCGCGGCCTGCGCCCGTCAGAACGATGGCGCGGACATCATCATTCGCGACAGCGTCGGCGATACGCCCCCGCAAT
>NZ_JANXTC010000130.1:0-4959 GCF_025356345.1 Tardiphaga sp. | reverse complement strand
TAGCGCCCGGGCACCGTGGTGCCGGACGACAGCACCACGCCGCGGCGATGGTCCAGTAGCTCGATCAGGTCGTCGAGCGCGGTACCGCCGGTGAATTGCGCGACATGACGCGCCACCGCCAACCCGGCTCGGGTCTGGTAGGCGCTGTCGGCGGGAAGGGAAAATACCGTCCGGTTCATGGCATCCTCTTACGAAATTGGCCGGAGGAGCGCCACACAGGACAAACGAGCAAAGGCCGTCGCACTGCGATGGCGGCCTTCGACGATTGAAAACGGAATCGCACAGCCACCTCGGTCAGGAGGTGCGCCACCAGAGAGGTAGGGGGCAACGTGCTGCTTTCATGGCGGCAATGAGCCATGGCGAGAGGGAGACGTCAAGGGCCGCTTTGGTAGGTTCGGTTGGCCTAGATCCGGAACGGATTGACGATCCGCAGCCGGCCATCGACGAGCATCCCGTCCTGCATGTCCTCGGACCACAACGTGTCGCAATCGGCAGCCAGCGCCGCGGCGACGATGAAGCTGTCGTAGATCGAGAAGCCATAGCGCTCGGCAAGGTGAAGGCCGGACTGGTGAATATCAATGGTAACTGGGATGACATCCAACAGCCCCTTGGTCCGATCAATAAACACTGACGTCTGCTGCCACGACATCCTGAATTTACGCCGGGATACGCTGGCCATCTCGTTCAACACTTGAACGCTGATGGTGCCGCCGCCATCGACGAGGCGCTGGATTCGCGCGATACGGTCCTGCGCGCCAGATGCGAGGTACAAAAGGACATTCGAGTCGAAGAAATTACCGCTCATTCGCCTCGTCGCGATCGAACTTAAAGCCCGCCGGCATCATCCCCTCAAATCGCAGCAGGTCCTCCAGCGCTTTTTTTCGTGCCAAGGGATCAGTTATGGTGGCAGACGTGATATCGAGCGGCTTGACGACCACCTTGTCGCCTTCCTTTAAGCCCAGCCGCGCGACGTCCTCGGCGGAGAGGCGAATGCCGAGACTATCGCCGATCTTGGTGACGATCATGGTCATGCTCCTGAGATGCACTCGTTGCGACCATAGCAGGAAACCACTACCGCGTCAGTCCCGGACAAACCGCTTCAGCATCGGATAGGACCCGGTGGTGCCATGCTTGCGCTGGGCCATCCCGACCTGTTCATAGCCGCACGCGAGATAGAACCGGCGTGCCGTTTCCGTACTTTGCAGGTGGCAGGAGTCGTTGCCGAGCTCGTGTGCGGTCGCCTCAAGCTGCGCCAGCAAGGCACGGCTGACGCCTTTGAACCGCGCATCCGGCGAGACGTAATTGAGCGTGATTTCGCCGTGGGGCCGGACGGCGCCGACGGCCAGTACGGTGTCGTCCTCGACCGCTACGAGGACGATGATATCTGGGTCAGCGATCCACCCCCCGACCACCGCTGGAGTCTTGTTGCCGAGCCACATCCGCAGGATTGCCGGATCGTCATGGTGATCATCAAGGCAGAGCTCGGCGATCGACCGGCGCAGCACCGCGCAGGCCTGATCGGCATCCTCATGACGCGCACGGCGGATCAGCATGCGAATGCACGGGCCCCCTATCCCAGATGCTTCCTGAAGAACGCGGTCGCCCGGCCCCAGGCCAGTTCGGCGGCTTCGCGGTCATGCACGCTGGCGCGCTGTTCGTTGACGAAAGCGTGGTCGGCCTCATAGCGGAAAAACTCGGCGGTCTTGCCGGCGGCCTTGAGGCCGGCTTCGAAGCCGTCGACCACCGCCGGCGTGCACCAGTCGTCGCGGTTGGCGAAGTGGCCCTGCAGCGGCACCTGCACGTCGGCGGGTTTGGCAGCGCCCTCCGGCGGGATGCCGTAGAACGCCACGGCGGCCTTCAATTCGGGGATCTTGCAGGCGCCGATGATGGTCACCGCGCCGCCGAGGCAGAAGCCGGTGAGCCCGACCTTGGCGCCGTTGCGCGCCAGATATTGCGCGGCACCGCGCACGGTCTGGGTGGTGGCGTCCATGAAATCGAGCGAGTTCATCTCGGCGCCGGCGGCGTCCGTGTCGTGATACGGCACCACCTTGCCATTATAGAGGTCCGGCGCCAGCGCGTCGAAGCCGGCCAGCGCGAAGCGGTCGGTCAGGCCCTTGATCTGCTCCGACAGGCCCCACCATTCCTGGATCACGACGATGCCCGGCGCGTTGCCGGCCGAGGCATTGGCGAGATAGCCGCCGGCTTCCTTGCCGTCGGGGCGCTTGAAGGTGATGTTCGTACCCATGGGATCCTCCTGAATCGCTGAACGCTATTAGCCGGTATTTTGACGGCGCGGCGATGACAAGGCAATCGCTACATGGACGGCCGCCGCGGGCGTCGGCGTTTGCGATGGTCCCGGGCGCGCGGCGATCCTTCGCACCGCTGCGCGCCCGGGACACAAAATCCACTCAACAAAAAAGCCCCCGCGGGGGCTTTTCGTTTGCATGAGGTGGCACGCTGCTAATGCGCGTCGGCCCAGACCCGCTTCTTTGTGAAGTACAGCAAGCCCGCGAGGATAAGCAGGAACACCATGACCTGCAGACCGGTGCGCTTGCGCGCCTCGAGGTGCGGCTCCGCCGTCCACATCAGGAAGCTGGCGACGTCCTTGGCGTAGTTCTCGACCTTCTGCGGCGTACCATCATCATAGGTCACCTGATCGTCGGAGATCGGCTTCGGCATCTTGATGGCATGGCCGGGATAGAACGTGTTGTAATAGGCGCCTTCCGGCAGCTTGAAGTCGGCCGGCGGCGGATCGACGTAGCCCTGCAGCAGGGCGTCGATGTAATTCGGGCCCTTTTCCTGGAACTGGGTGAAGAAGTCGAAGATGAACTGCGGAAAGCCGCGATCATAGTTGCGGGCCTTCGCCATCAGCGACAGGTCCGGCGGATAGGCGCCGCCATTGGCGGCGCGGCCGGCCTGCTCGTTCGGGAACGGCTTCGGAAACGGGTCCGCCAGTCGGCCGGGACGTTCGAACATGTCACCGGCATCGTTCGGGCCATCCTGCACCTTGATGTCCGAAGCCACCGCCAGCGCCTGCGCCGTCGAGAAGCTCGGACCGCCTTCATCCGCGAGGTTACGGAAGTGCAGCAGGTTCATGGAATGGCAGGTCGAGCAGACTTCCTTGTAGACCTTGTAGCCGCGCTGCAACTGGCCGCGGTCGAACTTGCCGACCGGGCCAGCGAACGACCAGTTCAGCGACGGCGGCGTCGGGCCGCCATGCTCCTGCGCGCGGGCATCCTGCATGCCGCCCAGAACCAGGCCACCGGCCAGAACCAGCCCGACGATCGCCGCGGCGGCCTTCTTGCCGTAGGTCGCCAGTACGTCATCGGCGATCGAGTTCGGCACCGCACGCGGCTTCTCGATACGCGCCAGTACGGGCAGCACGATCAGGAAGTAGGCGAAGTAGAAGAACGTCAGCACCCGCGAGGCAATGGTGTAGATGCCTTCGGCCGGCTTGCCGCCGAGCCAGCCGAGCAGGATGCAGGTCACGACGAACATCCAAAAGAACTGCTTGGCGAGCGGCCGATAGCGCGACGAGCGGGTCTTGGCATTGTCGAGCCAGGGCAGGAACGCCAGCACCACGATGGCGCCGAACATGCAGATGACGCCGCCGAGCTTGCTCGGGATCGAGCGCAGGATCGCGTAGAACGGCAGGTAATACCATTCCGGCACGATGTGCGCGGGCGTCACGCCCGGATTCGCCATGATGTAGTTGTCGGGGTCACCGAGGTAATTCGGCACGTAGAACACGAACCAGGCGTAGAACATCATGAAGCACACCATCGCGAAACCATCCTTGATGGTGGCGTAGGGCGTGAACGGCACGACGTCCTTTTCAGTCTTCGGCTCGACGCCGGCCGGGTTGTTCTGACCGGCGACATGCAGCGCCCAGACGTGCAGCACGACGACTCCGGCGATCACGAACGGCAACAGATAATGCAGCGAGAAGAAGCGGTTCAGGGTTGGATTGCCAACCGAATAGCCGCCCCACAGCAAGGTCACGATGCTGTCGCCGACATAGGGAATGGCGGAGAACAGGTTGGTGATGACCGTGGCGCCCCAGAAGCTCATCTGGCCCCACGGCAGCACGTAGCCCATGAAGCCCGTCGCCATCATCAGCAAATAAATGATCACACCGAGGATCCAGAGGATTTCGCGCGGCTCCTTGTACGATCCGTAATACAGGCCACGAAACATGTGGATGTACACGGCGATGAAGAACATCGAGGCGCCGTTGGAATGCAGATAGCGCAGCAACCAGCCGTAATTGACGTCGCGGACGATGCTCTCGACCGAGTTGAACGCCATGTCGACATGCGGCGTGTAGTGCATCGCCAGCACCACGCCGGTGATGATCTGGACGCCGAGCATGAGAGAAAGAATGCCGCCGAAGGTCCAGAAGTAATTCAGGTTGCGCGGCGTCGGATAGGCCACGAACGCGGAATGCATGAGACCGATAATCGGCAAGCGCTTTTCAATCCACTGCAAGGCGGGATTGGTCGGCTGGTAGGTGGATGGTCCGCTCATGATGCGATCCTGAGGAGAGAAACGACGTGACAGGCGAGGTGTCGGGCGGGACCCGAAACTCAGCCGATCTTGATTTTGCTGTCCGAAACGAAAGCGTAAGGCGGCACCGGCAGGTTCAGCGGCGCCGGACCGCGGCGAACGCGACCGGACGAATCATATTGCGAGCCGTGGCAGGGGCAAAAGAAGCCATCATACTCGCCCTCATGGGCGATCGGGATGCAGCCGAGATGGGTGCAGATGCCGATCACGACCAGCCACTGGTCGTGGCCTTCCTTGACCCGGGACTGATCGGTGGCAGGGTCCTTGAGGCTCGCAACCGGCACCTCGCGGGCCTCGTCGATCTGCTTCTTGGTGCGGTTCATGATGTAGATCGGCTTGCCGCGCCAGAACACCTTGATGTCCTGTCCTTCGGCGATCGGCGCCAAGTCTACC
>NZ_JANXTC010000319.1:0-8537 GCF_025356345.1 Tardiphaga sp. | reverse complement strand
CGGCGCCGCCCGCGCCTGGGACGGCCGCAAGCCGATCGCCGCGGCGCTGCCGTTCGGCGTCGATTGCAGCCGCGACGGCACGCCGCGCCTGGCCTTCCATCTGGCGCGGCACAATCCGCTGGTACAACTCGCCGACGGCGCGTCGTCCTGGATGATGGCGGTCAATGGCGACTATGCCTATGTGTCCGCCGGCTGGTATGTGTCACCGGATCAGGTGCCGACCTGGCTGTACGAACCGACACAGTTGAATGATATGACGACGCTCGAAGGGACCAAGTGATGAGCAATGACATCCAGGTTGGAACGGCAGCCCTCACCGGCGGCAAGGCTGCGACGCCATCGGTGTTCGTCGACGGCGGCTCGGGTACGACGGGGCTCGGTATTCGCGAGCGGCTCGCGCGCCAAAGCGATGTGACCGTGAAGACCATCGCCGACGACAGGCGCAAGGACCCGGCGGCGAAGCGGGCACTGATGGAGGAGGTCGACCTGGTCATCCTGTGCCTGCCCGACGACGCCGCCCGGGAAACCGCGACGCTGATCGACGGCATGGGGGCTGCCGGTCCCAAGGTGCTCGATGCCTCGACCGCGTTCCGCGTCGCCCCGGACTGGACCTATGGCTTCGCCGAACTGGCGCCGGACCAGCCCGACAAGATCCGATCGGCGCGAAAGGTCTCCAATCCCGGCTGCTATCCGACCGGTGCCATCGCATTGCTGCGGCCGCTGGTCGACGCCGGCCTTGTCCCGGCGGATTTTCCCGTCAGCATCAATGCGGTGAGCGGCTATTCGGGCGGCGGCAAGTCGATGATCGAGAGTTTCGAAGCGGGCACGGCGCCAGCCTTCGAACTCTATGGCCTTGGTCTGCACCACAAGCACGTACCGGAAACGAAGCTCTACTCAAATCTGGCGCGGCGCCCGATCTTCGTGCCGTCGGTGGGCAATTTCCGCCAGGGCATGCTGGTCTCGGTGCCGCTCCACCTTGATACACTGCCTGGCAAGCCGACCGGCGCGGATTTGCACGCCGCGCTGGCGAAGCGCTACGCCGGGAGCACTAATGTGTCGGTGATGCCGCTGGACGATGTGGCGATCAGGAATGGCCGGATCGAACCGGAAGCGCTGAACGAGACCAACCGGCTCGAACTGTATGTGTTTGCGAGCGACGCGCTGGGGCAGGCGGTGCTGGTCGCGCGGCTCGACAATCTCGGCAAGGGGGCGTCGGGCGCGGCTGTGCAGAACATGCGGCTGATGCTCGGGCTGGGCTGAGGCTGCCTTTGCCCCCGATGCGACGCAGCACGAAGTGCTGCTTCGCAGAGCCGGGAAACGAGGTTCCCACGTCACCGATATCGCAATCAAAAACGGCCCGGACTTGCGTCCGGGCCGTTTCGCATTTGGCTGCTGCCCTGGCTTACGCGGCGGCGGATGCCTTGCCGGCGGTCGGGACTTCCGCGATCGTCTTCAGGATCTGCGAAGCGATGGCGTAGGGGTCACCCTGCGAGTTCGGGCGACGATCTTCCAGATAGCCCTTGTATTCGTTGTTGATGAACGAATGCGGGACGCGGATCGAGGCGCCACGATCGGCAACGCCGTAGCTGAACTTGTTCCACGGGGCGGTCTCGTGCTTGCCGGTCAGGCGCAGATGGTTGTCCGGACCGTAGACGCCGATATGGGCTTCCCAGTTCTTGCCGAACGCGGCCATCAGGGCTTCGAAATACTCCTTGCCGCCGGTCTCGCGGAGGTAGGTGGTTGAGAAGTTGGCGTGCATGCCGGATCCGTTCCAGTCGGTGTCGCCGAGCGGCTTGCAGTGATATTCGATGTCGATGCCGTACTTCTCGGTCAGGCGCTGCAGCAGGTAGCGGGCCATCCACATTTCGTCAGCGGCCTTCTTGGAGCCCTTGCCGAAGATCTGGAATTCCCACTGGCCCTTCGCCACTTCGGCGTTGATGCCTTCATGGTTGATGCCGGCGGCGAGGCAGAGGTCGAGATGCTCTTCGACGATCTCGCGCGCGATCGAGCCGACATTCTTGAAGCCGACGCCGGTGTAATAGGGGCCCTGCGGAGCGGGATAGCCGGCTTCCGGGAAGCCGAGCGGACGGCCGTCCTCGTAGAAGAAGTATTCCTGCTCGAATCCGAACCATGCGCCTTCATCGTCGAGAATGGTGGCGCGGGTGTTGGTCGGGTGCGGGGTCTTGCCGTCGGGCATCATGACTTCGCACATCACCAGCACGCCGTTTTCGCGCGCGGCATCGGGGAAAGCGCGGACCGGCTTCAGCACGCAATCGGAATTGCTGCCTTCGGCCTGCATCGTGGAGGAGCCGTCGAAGCCCCACAGCGGCAGCTGCTCGAGGGTCGGAAATTCATCGAATTCCTTGATCTGGGTTTTGCCGCGCAGGTTGGGAACCGGCGTGTAGCCGTCGAGCCAGATGTACTCGAGCTTATACTTTGTCATGCGATCTCTCATGAGTTGAACGAAGGGTGGTGAATTCCCTGAGCCTGCCGGCGGCCTACGCAATTCCGCCGCCAGCGCCGGTTCCTACAAAGCATTTAATATGCCAATTTGACGCGGTGCAATCCGGCAATAAGGAAATGCCCGATCAGGGTCTCATCCGCCGGTATGAGCGTCTGGATTCGTCGTCCCGCCGGCCAGAATCGGCAGAAAAACGCGAGATTGTTCGACAAGCAGGCCGATTTTTCTGCTCATTCGCGTGGCAGCGACGGATTTTCCGGGAACAATTGTGCCCGCCATCCACTCATAAGACGCAGGTTGCGGCATCCATCCACGATTTGAGGCTGCTCCTCAAAAGCGCACACAGCTCTCGTGCGCATATTGTTAGCATTTACTGCCTTTAATGGTGCAGACCGCACAATCGAAGTGCGGATTTTGCTACAATAAGGCCTGACGCGAACGCGCAGCAAAGCAACAAGGAGATGAAAGGAAGACCAGCGATGACGACGAACTATCCACATCAGACTGCCAAGATCTATCAGTTCCCGATTGGCGGTCGTGCCACGCCCGGCGGACTTCGCCACGACACGCGACCCGTCCGCTCGCAGGTCACGCCCGGGATCAGCCAGACCCCTTGCGGTGAGAGCTGGTACCACGAAGCGGCCATCGAGGACGCCAAGCGGACCTACGAGCACTGATGTCAGTCGCGGAATCGATACCCCGGCATCGACTGATGCACGAGACGGCAGATGCCCATGAGGGTCGAAACTTTGATGTTTCGGCCCTCTTGTTTTGATCTGGTGTTCAACCGGCTTTTGCTGAGCGCTGGTCAGACGCCGAAGATCGACCAGCCCATCCGCTTGGTCAGGGCCTCCAGCGCAACGCGGCCGAGATGCGAATTGCCGGCTTTGTCGAGGCCGGGCGACCATACCGCGATCGAGGCCTTGCCCGGCGCGATGGCCATGATGCCGCCGCCGACACCGCTCTTGCCGGGCAGGCCGACCCGATAGGCGAATTCGCCGGAACCGTCATAATGGCCGCAGGTCAGCATCAGCGCATTGATGCGCCGCGCCCGTTCCGCGGAGACGACCGACAGTCCGGTCGACGGGTTGCGGCCGGAATAGGCCAGAAACCGCCCGGCAGTGGCCAGTTGCCGGCATGTCATGGCGATGGCGCAATGGTGGAAGTAGACGCCCAGCGTGAAGTCGACCGGATTTTCGACCACGCCGAACGACTTCATGTAATTGGCCAGCGCCGTGTTGCGAAAGCCGGTGCGTTTTTCCGACGCGGCCACGGATTCGTCGATCACGATCGAGGTGTCGCCGGCGAGAAAGCGCAGGAAGCGCAGGATTTCACCGATCGCCTCGCGCGGCTGGTGGCCGGACAGGATCACGTCGGTAACGGCAATGGCGCCGGCATTGATGAACGGGTTGCGCGACACGCCGCGTTCGCGCTCGAGCTGAACGATCGAGTTGAACGGATTGCCGGAGGGCTCGCGGCCGACATGGCGCCACAGCCGGTCGCCGACCATGCCGAGCGCCAGTGTCAGCGTGAAGACCTTCGAGATGCTCTGGATCGAGAACGGTACGTCGGCATCGCCACCCGCCGCCACGTTGCCCTCGGCGTCGGTGACCACGAGGCCGAACTGGTTGGCATCAACCCCGGCGAGCTCGGGAATGTAACTGGCGACCTCGCCGCGGTCGGTCCGCGCCGCCATTTCCTCGGCGATTTCCCTAACGACGGTTTCGAGGTTCGGGAGGGGGGAGGGCATGTCAGTTCAATTTCGTTTCAACATCACGGCGTCGGGTTGCGATGCCCGGCCTGTGCCGGGCATGCGGGATAGGCGGCAAAGAGCGCCGGCCGGCGGAGGACTAGGCCAGCCGCAGGATAGCGATGGCAAGAACCGCCTGGGCGATAAAGCCGACGGTGAAAGCCAGCGTGCGAAGGATAGGTACGCCGATAGTGTAGACGGCCAGATGCGCGAGTCGCGACCAGAAATACACGGCGCAGGCCAGCACGGTGGTCGGTGTCGAGACGTCGGCTGCGTTCAGGATCAGCACCAGCGGTGCGAACACGATCAGGTTCTCGACCGCATTGTCATGCGCGAACATCAGCCGGTTGGCCCATTCGGCCTGCGGCTTGTCGGCGCGGGTGGGGTTGGCCATGGCGCCGAACAGGCCGCGCACCATGATGCGGTTCAGCACATAGGGAACCCAGAGCAGGCCGGTCAGAATGACGGTCAACGTCAGCCAGAACAATTCACGCGTCATCCGCGGTTCCTTTCAAATCAAATGTCCGCCGAAAACGCGGAGGGGTGGGGCATCTAAACACGATAGCGCCGGCGGCGAGCCGCGCGGCAGCGATTAACCATAGACAATTGGATTGGCCGCGCCAATGCAGCCTGCGACGATCAGGCGCGGACGCGCACGTAGCTGCCGGGCGCATCCTCGATGGCCGGATGCGCCTCGCTGCCGACGTGGCGGGCGGGCACCTGTTCGGCGTCGATGCTGGACAGCCATTCGCGCCAGTTCGGCCACCACGAGCCCGCATGCTCCTGCGCGCCCTGCATCCACTCGGCTAGCGTGGTGGCGTGGGTGTGGTCGTTGGTCCAGTACTGGTACTTGCCCGAGGCTGGCGGGTTGACCACGCCGGCGATATGGCCGGAGCCGGACAGCACATATTTCACCGGACCACCGAAGAATTGCGAGCCGTACAGCACGGATTCGGCAGGCGCGATATGGTCCTCGCGGGTAGCGAGATTGTAGATCGGCACCTTGACCTTCGACAGATCGAGCCTTGTGTTGTCGAGGATCATGTTCCCGGTCGACAGCTTGTTCTCGAGATAGCAGTTGCGCAGATAAAACGAATGATTGGCCGCCGGCATCCGGGTGGCGTCGGAATTCCAGTGCAGCAGGTCGAACGCCGAGGGCGGCTTGCCCTTGAGATAGTTGCTGACGACGTAGGACCAGATCAGGTCGTTGGAGCGCAACATGTTGAAGGCCATCGCCATCTTGCTGCCTTCCAGCACGCCGGAGGCCTGCATGTCCTTCTCCAGTGCTGCGATCTGGTCCTCGTCGACGAATACCATCAGGTCGCCGGCGTGGGTGAAATCGACCTGCGCCGCCAGGAACGTTGCCGAGGTCACCCGCACGCGACGCTTTTCCGCCAGCCACGCCAGGGTCGAGGCCAGCAGCGTGCCGCCGACGCAGTAGCCGATGGTGTGTACCTTCAACTCCCCGGTGACCTGCTCGATGACATCCATCGCCGCCAGCGGGCCTTCCTTCATGTAATCGTCGAAGGTCTTGTAGCCGAGACTCTTGTCGGGATTGACCCAGGAGATCACGAACACCGTGACACCCTGATCGACGCACCATTTGATGAAGGATTTTTCCGGCTTCAGATCGAGAATGTAGAATTTGTTGATCCATGGCGGCACGATCAGCAGCGGCGTGCGCAGCACGTTCTCGGTGGCTGGCTGATACTGGATCAGCTGCATCACCTCGTTCTGGAAGATCACCTTGCCGGGGGTGGTCGCCATGTTGACGCCAACCGCGAGATTGGCCGGGTCCGACTGCCGGATCCGGATCGAGCCGTGGCCGGCCTCGATGTCCTCCGCCAGCATGGTCATGCCGCGCATCAGATTGCCACCATTTGAGGCCACCGTCTCGCGCAGCACTTCTGGATTGGTCAGCACGAAGTTGGATGGGGCCATCGCATTGGTGATCTGCTGAACGTAAAATTCCGCTTTCTTGCGGGTGTGGGCGTCGAGTCCGTCGGCGTTCTTGACGAGGTCATTGGCCCATTGCGTCGTCAGCAGATAGGCCTGCATGACGAAATCGAAGAACTGGTTTGACTTCCATTCCGGATCGGCAAAGCGCTTGTCGCGCGGCGGTGGCGAGATCGTGGGTTCGGCCGCGTCGCCGACCATCCGACGCATCGCGGAGCCCCACAGGTCGAGATAGGCCTTGCCGAGATTCATCTGCAGTTCGGCCGCGCGCTTCTCGTCTGACAGCCAGTAATTGGCCACCGTGCTGAAGGTCTTGATGATCTCGGTGACCTCGTTCGGCGGCTTGTCTTTGACTTCCTCGCCCTCGCGAGGCTTTAAATAGGCCGCCAGCGCCTGGCCGCTGCTTTCCATCGCTTTGGCAAGATTGAGCGCGAAGGCCTCCGGATCGAAGGCTTTCGGGGAATTGGTCTCGACGGCCACTTCACTCATGATGCGACTACAGCTTTATTTCATGTGGGATGACGGGAAGTCCTCACGCACATTGATGATGGCACGTTTCTCGGGTTGTCACAGGATTCGATGTGTTGCACTGCGACAATTAGGTCGATGCCGGAACTTGGTTTCGTCGTATTGCGGGTCCAAGCCGACTCGATGCTCGAAGCGTTAATCGTTTTGAACGTATTTGGTTTAATTGTTGCGATGCGGCCACTGAAATTCGGGCCGATCGGTGTAAGATCAGGATCAAGCGTCAGCGTATGAGCAAGTTCGAATTCATGACCGGTTATGGCAACACAGCAGGGACGCGGGTGGCATGTCTGCTGCTGGGGCTTGCTTTGGGGCTGCCGCTGGGCGGCTGCGCCTCGACCATTGCCGACCTGCCGATGGTCGGCATGCCCGCCGGCGCGCCGGCGCGCCCGGCGCAGGCCGGTGATTATCTTCCGGTGCATGACCTGCCGACCAGCCGCGAAGGCACGGCGATGGCGCCGACCGAGCAGGCCAAGATCCAGGCCGAGCTAATCGCGGCGCGCGACCGCCAGGCCGTGGTACTGCCGGCGAAACCCGCCGGGAAGTGATCAAAAGCGTCTGTCGTGGCTGGTGTCAGCAGGCTTCCGTGATAAAAAGAAGCGATTCAACCGCATTATGAAGCGGTTCCGGAGCTGATCCCATGGAAGAATTCTATCGTATTCGCCGCCTGCCGCCTTATGTCTTCGAGCAGATCAACCGGGCCAAGGCGGCCGCGCGGAACGCCGGCGCCGACATCATCGATATGGGCATGGGCAATCCGGACCTGCCGACGCCGCCGCATGTGATTGAAAAACTCAAGGAAACCCTCGGCAAGCCACGCACCGACCGCTATTCGGCGTCCCGCGGCATTACCGGGCTGCGCAAGGCCCAGGCCGCCTATTATGCCAGGCGGTTCGGCGTGAAGCTCAATCCTGATACCCAGATCGTGGCGACGCTCGGCTCCAAAGAGGGGTTTGCCAATGTGGCGCAGGCGATCACCGCGCCGGGCGACGTGGTTCTGTGCCCCAATCCAAGCTACCCGATCCATGCGTTCGGGTTCCTGATGGCCGGCGGCGTGATCCGCTCGGTGCCGTCCGAGCCCGGCCCGGAATTTTTCGCGGCCGTCGAGCGCGCCATCATCCACTCGATCCCGAAGCCGATCGCGCTGATCGTCTGTTATCCGTCGAATCCGACGGCGCAGGTCGCCAGCCTCGATTTCTACAAGGACCTGGTCGCCTTCGCGAAAAAGCACGAGATCTACATCCTCTCGGACCTTGCCTATGCCGAGGTTTATTTCGACGACAACAACCCGCCGCCCTCGGTGCTGCAGGTGCCGGGTGCGATCGACGTCACCGTCGAGTTCACCTCGATGTCCAAGACTTTTTCGATGGCTGGCTGGCGCATGGGCTTTGCGGTCGGCAACGACCGCATCATCGCCGCGCTGGCACGGGTCAAATCCTATCTCGATTACGGGGCATTCACGCCGATCCAGGTCGCGGCTACCGCGGCGTTGAACGGGCCGGACGACTGCATCCGCGAAATGCGCGAGACCTACAAGAAGCGTCGCGACGTGATGGTGGATACGTTCGGCCGCGCCGGCTGGGACATTCCGGCGCCATCGGCGTCGATGTTTGCCTGGGCGCCGCTGCCGCCGGCGTTCAAGGAAATCGGCTCGATGCAGTTCGCCACCCTGATGGT
Organism: Tardiphaga sp.; assembly: GCF_025356345.1. Taxonomy (GTDB): domain Bacteria; phylum Pseudomonadota; class Alphaproteobacteria; order Rhizobiales; family Xanthobacteraceae; genus Tardiphaga. Next base: position 168 of record NZ_JANXTC010000319.1, on the reverse strand, counting down.
GGAGAAATCCGGCGTGGTAGTGTCGCCGGGCGTCGCCTTTGGCGAGCATGGTGAAGGCTATGTCCGCATCGCTTTGGTCGAAAACGAGCAGCGCATCCGCCAGGCCGCGCGCGGCGTGCGCCGCTTCCTTGAAAGCGGCCTTGAAACGTTGCACAACGTGGTTCCTCT
>NZ_JANXTC010000085.1:0-3132 GCF_025356345.1 Tardiphaga sp. | reverse complement strand
CGCGATGCCAAATCCGGCGCGCTGCTCCTAGAGGCCTCGGGCGACGATCGTTCCGCCGGGAAGAGCACGAAACAAGCCGGAGACTCATCGCGTGCGGAACGCCGGGTGAAACCGGTGAATCCGGAAGTTGCTGTGCGCATCGCTACTTGCCGACTACGGCATTCGCGCACAGGCCATGGGTGCATCGGGCACCCGGCGTTCCGCGCGCCCTCTCAGGGGGGGCAGGGAATGCAGCACACCCCGGACGCGCCAGCGTCGCGGGAATGAAGTCGTGCGGGTTGCATAAATCAGAATGGAATCGCGCGAGACGCGGAACGCGTTTCCCGGACGCGCTGCAGCGTGCAACGCTGCCGCGCAGATCCGGGATCCCGGTGCCACGCGGCAGAAGCGGGGCCCCGGATCTGCGAAGCGATACTTCGCATCGCATCGCGTCCGGGTAACAAGAGATAGCGTAACGCTCGACGCTGTATCGCCCCTCACTCCATGCCCTGCTGGATCATCCGCGCCAGCGCGAACAGCCGCTGGTCGATCGCCACCGGCACCTCGCAGACGAAGGTGATGACGCGATGGCGGTCTTCGAAAATCCGGGTCTGCCACAGCAGCTGGTTGCCGAGCGCCTCGATCTTCGCCGGGTCCGGCGTCGTCGTATCCTGCAGCGCGTGCATCGCCTGCGTCGCAGCGCGGATCGCGTCGGCGGCGCCGCGCTGCTTGCGGGTGATGCGTTCCAGCCCGCTCATCACCGAGCCGCGCTGCGCATTGAGCGTCTCGAACAGACCGGCGAACAGCATCCGGCCGCGCGGGGCCTTGCTGGCGCCGGCCCCGGCGAGAAATTCCGCGATCAAAGTCTCCGCCTCGTCGAGCGGCGTGCGCCGCGCCGCCAGTCGCGGCACCAGCGCGCTGACCGCGGCATCGTCGCGCCATTTGCCGGAGACCTCGTCGAGATCCGGCCCGGCCCATACCGCGGCCAGCGAGACCTCCGGCACCTTGGCCTGCATGCAGGGCCAGTCGGGGTAGCGTGGATCGGCGGCGCGGGCGATCGGGTTCATGGCAATCGTCGCGAGCAGTACAGCCAAACCGACACACCACTTCATGTCTCGCCTCCCGCGGGACCGCGGCGGCCGATGCCGCGCGACGGATCATAGGCCAGCGCCGCCCCGACCATGAACAGGGCGGTGCAGCCGGCAACGATGGCGAGTGACATGCCGTTGAGCCGGCCATAGAGCGCGAAGCGGATCAGTTCGACGGCATGGGTGAAGGGATTGAACTCGCACAGCCACGCCAGCATCGGGCTGCCCTCCCGCACGCGCCACAGCGGGTACAGCGCGGAGGACGCAAAGAACATCGGGAAGATGACAAAATTCATCACGCCGGCAAAATTCTCGAGCTGCTTGATGCCCGAGGAGATCAGCATGCCCAGGGCGCCAAGCATCAGCCCGGTGAGCAGCAGGGCCGGTAGCACGGTGAGATAGCCAAGCGGCGGCGGCTCGATCTCCCAGAACCACGCCACGGCGAGAAACGCAAAGACCTGCAGCACCGACACCGCGGTGCCGGCCAGCAATTTGCAGAACAACAGATAGGCGCGGGGCATCGGGCTGACCAGCAGCGTGCGCATATTGCCCATCTCGCGGTCATAGACCATCGACAGCGATGATTGCATGCCGTTGAACAGCTGGATCATCGCCATCAATCCGGGCGTGATATAGACCTCGTAGAGAATGTAGGTCTCATAGGGCGGGATGATCGAAATCCCCAGCACCTGGCGGAAGCCAGCGGCGAAGATGAACAGCCACACCAATGGCCGCACCAGCGCCGAGACGAAGCGCTCGCGCTGATGCAGGAAGCGCAGCGCCTCGCGCCAGACGATGCCCTGCAGGCACACCGCGTATTGCGCGAGGGTGAAACCGGTCCGTAGCGGGAGGGCTGCGACGGTCATGGGCCTGCTCCTGAACGGTCCGCGGCGGCGCCGGTCAGCCGCATGAAAGCCGAATGCAGGTCGCGCGCGCCGCTTTGAGCCAGCACGGCGGGCAGCGCGCCGCACGCCAGCACCCGGCCCTGATGCAGCACGACGAGCTGATCGCTCTCGGCGATCTCGTCGAACAGATGGGTGGCGAACAGCACCGCGATGCCATGGTCGTGAACCAGCGCGCGGACATGGCCGAGCATCTCGGCCCGCGCCTTGACGTCGAGGCCGACGGTCGGCTCGTCGAGCAGCAACAGCCGCGGCCGGTGCAGCAGTGCGCGCGCGATCTCCAGCCGCCGCATCTGGCCGCCGGACAGGTCGCGGACCGTGCTGGCGCGGCGATCGCCGAGGCCGACCTGCGCCAGCATTTCGGCGGCGCGCGTTCGCGCGTCGCGGCGGCCGATGCCGTGCAGGGCGGCGTGGTAGAGCAGGTTCTGCTGCACCGACAGATCGAGATCGAGAGTGCGCGGCTGGAACACGACGCCAAGTCCGCGCAGCGCTTCGCCGGGCTCGCGGCTGATGTCATGGCCGAAGATGCCGATGGTGCCGCGCTGAATGCCGAACAGCCGCGTGACCAGCGCCACCAGCGTGCTCTTGCCGGCGCCGTTGAGGCCGAGCAAAGCGGTAAACGTTCCCGGCGCGACGGCGAGGCTGACATCGTCGAGCGCGACGCGCGGTCCATAATGATGGGTGACGTGCTCGATCGAGAGCGCGGCGATGCCGGATGCGGCGGCGCGCGGCGCGGGCGATCGGCCAAGGGGGGTGGGGATCTGAATCATGGCGGTGCCATCGCGATGCCCCAGGGCAGCTCGCCGACCTGGATGGTCTTGATCACTTTCAGCGCCGCGACGTCGATCACCGAGACGTCGTTGGAGACGCCATTGGTGGTCAGCAGGTATTTCTCATCCGGCGTGAACGCCATGTGCCAGACGCGCTGACCGACCAGCAGATATTTTGTTACCTGATGTGTGACGGCATCGATCACGGCGATGCGGTTGGCCGGTCCCAGGGCCACGAAGGCGGTCTTGCCGTCTTTCGTCATCCCGATGCCCACGGGCTGGATCGCCTCGCGCCGCAGCCCCGGAATCGCAAAGCTGATCTTGCCGGTGGCTTCACGCTTCGCGGGATCGATGATGGTCACGGTGCCACCAATCTCCGCCGACACCCATAAT